>SFLG01000075.1 GCA_004553485.1 Bacteroidales bacterium
TGTTCCCAAATATTACTACATTTGCGGTAAGTCCAAATGCCTTCGGCACCGCGCACCGGCCTGGCGGCCGACCTGCGCTTTTGGATTACTCGCGAATATTTATTAAATTTGCGGATGCAGACCGCCTGACCGCCGCAGGCAGAGGCGAGGCTTGACCGAGCCAACTCCCGGTCGGATACAGAGGGCGTGACACGCATAACATTATATTTTTACCCCATAAGCCAATCTAATGCCGACGATGGGACGACCGCGGCAACAATCTAAATTTTTAAACCCATGAAAAAAATTGTTTTTGATTTTATTATTTTTATTCCCTATCTGTGCAAGTGCGCTTAACTGGTATTCTGTTACTGTAAGATATAAATACTATGAGATTTATTCAAAAAATGGGAAGGTGATATTAAACACTAAAAAAGATGCTCAGATAGGCAGCGTTACATATGATATAGAAGCTAATTCGGCCATTGGCGCCAAACAAGCCGCCAAGGCAAAGTTTAAAAAAGAGTATGAGACAAAAAATGGGCAGGTCGCAAATAATTACGCGACTATACCCCAGAAGTATCTTATGGACCCAACCTCCTATATAACCGCGACACTTTATCAGATTCATGAGTACTATGATTCCTCCACAAAATTGATTAAAAGGAATGTTGACCACTGGTAATATGTCAATTAGTTCAATTTTTTACCATAATTAAACTCGTTTTATATGACAAAGAAAATTACAGTAATTTTATGCTTCGTTATCGGCTGTATCCTGATGACAAACGCACGAACCAATCCCGTTACACTAAATCAGGCACAAGAACATGTGAAGGTTGACCGTCCCGGCACTGTCACCTTCGGATATCCCAACGACCTGCACGTAAAAAAAGCTCGAGAGGAAGGCTTGCGCAATGTGTCCGGGCTGACTTTTAATGCCGCAGTAATATATGACACCGCATTCATTAAAAACAGGTTGTGCTCCAAAGGCAAGGTATTTAATTACACGAGCAAACCAATAACTGTTCATTGCAATTTTTATGCCGGTAACAGGTTAGTCGCCAGCTATGCCATAGTCGTAAAGCCCCGCACATTCAACCGTATGGTTCCCGACGATGCTCCAATGGACAAATTAAAGGAATGCGACCGCGTTGTATGCTATGAAGATTGACCAGCTCTTCTAATACAAGACAACAGCACACGCAGACGCCCTATTATCATAGCCCACTACAACACCTGCAAACTCGCCATATGATGCCCGGGGCTTATTACTGAAATTTCCCAGCCCGGTGCCGATTTTTATGTAAAATCGGCACCGGCTTTTATTGTCAAGTTAAATTTTGGATAGATATAATCCAGTTGTTCGTAAATTCCGAACAACTGCCACCCCCACGACATTCTTTGCTGAATTTGTCTATTATTTGGATAGCCTTTTTTAGACATTCTTTCATGAAAAATTTGATGGCATTCAAGATGTCGCAAAATATGCGACATATGTCATTTTCAAATTATCGAAATGATATATTTAAGGAGGTTTCAACATGTAAGCATTTCTTACATGTTCGCATGGAAGACGTGAGTTTAGTATCGATTAATATTGAGTTCTTGTTTGGGACTCAAACCTGTGTTTTCAGGCGTTGCTGTGTCGGTTTCCAAAATATTTCTTATATTTGCGGTATGCCAATTACCTTTGGCATCGCGCACCGGCTCTTTGAGCCGACTTGCGCTATTGACAAACACGCGAAAATTTTATATTTTTGCGAAAAACTAACAGTAGAATAAGGATGACACAGAAAAAATACGGCAGAATATTGCTTAAACTCAGCGGCGAAAGCCTTGCCGGCGGTGCAGGCCACGGCATCGACACCGAACGGCTGATGAGTTACGCCACTCAAATCAAGGACGGCAACATTTTCCGCGGCCTCAGCGGTACGCAGCGCGGCTTTGACCGTGTCACCGGCGACCAGATGGGTATGCTGGCCACCGTCATCAACTCGCTGGCCCTGCGCAGCGCCCTCGAGAGTCTGGGAAGCGCCGTCGAGGCTTTCACGGCCGTCAACATGTATCCCATCGGCAAGCACTACAGCAGCCGCAGCGCCATCGAGGCTCTTCAGCAGGGTAAGGTGGCTATCCTCGCCGGCGGAACGGGCAACCCGTTCTTCACCACCGACACCGGAGCAAGCCTCCGCGCCGTCGAAATCGGTGCCGACGTGATGCTCAAGGGCACGCGCGTCGACGGCATCTACACCGCCGACCCCGAGAAAGACCCCACGGCTCAGAAATTCGACACGATAACCTTTGACGAGGTGTACAACCGCGGCCTCAAGGTGATGGACCTCACCGCCACCGCCATGTGCCGCGAGAACGACATGCCCGTCATCGTCTTCGACATGGACACCCCCGGCAACCTGGCCAAAGTGCTCGGAGGCGACCCCATCGGCACCCTGGTGACAGTATAATCTCTTGTCCCAAAGCTACCGCCTCATCCTTTGCAAATACTAAAAAACTTATATATCATGGCAAACATCGAACCCAAACCCATCCTCGACGCCGCTGAAGAAAAAATGGAGATGGCCCTCATCTACCTTGACGAGACCCTCTCGCACATCCGCGCAGGACGTGCCAGCACCAAGCTGCTCGACGGAATCCGTGTCGACTACTACGGCAGCACCGTTCCCGTCAGCAACGTCGCCAACATCAGCATCCCCGATGCCCGCACCATCGCCATCACTCCCTGGGAGAAGAGCATGTTCCGCGAAATCGAGCGTGCCATCATCAACAGCGAGCTCGGCATCACCCCCGAGAACAACGGCGAAGTCATCCGCCTGTGCATCCCGCCCCTCACCGAGGAGCGCCGCAAGCAGCTGGCCAAGCAGTGCAAGGCCGAGGCCGAAAATGCCCGCGTAAGCGTGCGCAACGCCCGCCGCGACGCCATCGAGACTCTCAAGAAAGCCATCAAGAACGGCATGCCCGAGGACATCGAGAAAGACGCCGAAGGCCAGGCCCAGAAAGTCCACGACAAGTTCATGAAAAAAATTGACGACGCCTACGCCGCCAAAGAAAAAGAAATCATGGCCGTCTGACACCACCACCCGGCCATCGACCCCGGCCGACCATCGACCACCGGGCCATATAACACGACCAAATAGAGTGGGGAATTCAAAAGCTCACCCCCATTCCCAGCGGGTAGCGCCACCGGCGCACCCGCTTTTCTTGCAGCCATCGCCCAGTAAAATCCTTAAAGTCCATTAAACCCTTATCCGGACCTCTTATTCCTCGATGAGGTGGAGGAGGTAGGGGGTGGGCTTGAGGGAGTAGGCGCGGGTGAGGAGGGGAAGGGCCTCGGAGCGGCGGCCGGTGACCCAGTAGAGGCTGCCCAGGTCGAGCAGGGTGGCAAGGTCGTCGGGATGTTGGGCGAGGATGGACGTCCACTCGCGCGTGGCGGCGGCGTTGTCGCCCTGCAGCAGATAGCCCTCGGCCAGCATACGCCGGTAGCGGATATTGTCGGGGGAGGTCGCCAACAGCTTGCGCGCATATTCCACCATCATGGGGCCGTTCGAGCGGAACTGATAATAGTCGGCCAGACGGATGTTGAAGGCGCGGGCAAGGTAGGGGTAGGCCTCGCGGACACGCAGCAGCAGATTTTCGTACATATCAGAGCTGCCCGTCGACAGCGACACCTCCCGCAGGTCGCTCAGCAGGCTGTCGAGAGGTACGGCGTAGTTCATCGCCGTCTGAACCAACGTCACGGCGCGTGTGGTGTCGGCCGCCATATAGTGCGCCACCATGGCGTGGGCGTAGACGTCGGACTGACGTGGATCCTCGTGCAGCATCAGCGTGTACATCGCCGTGGCGTTAAGCCACTCGCGGGCGGCGAAGAAGTTCTCGGCCTTGCGGGCATTGCGCTCGTACGACGACGTCTGCCCCTGCGCCGCCAACGGCAGCACAAACAGCACCGCTAGCAAAATTTTGATAAAACGCAACACCATAATATGATACAGTTTTAAGTGATGAGGGTAGGGGTACCGGCCTTATTAGGCCAATTAGACTAATTAGACCAATTGCCCGCTTTAGATAAAAACGTGGCGGGGGACGCTATGGTTCGCAGCCGGTGCGTTTTTTCGGGGAGGGGCGCCTACTGGAATTTGTCGCCGTAGGCAACCTTGGCGTCGTTGACGATGTGGCGTATATCCTGCTCGTGGATTTTGGGGCAAATCAGCAGCACGTCGCCGGCGTCGGCAATGATGTAGTCGTTGAGGCCGTCCACGGCCACAAGCTTGTCGCCGCTGATGCAGAAGATGTTGCCCGACGAGTTGTACGACAGCACCTGGCAGTTCTGCGTGACGTTGCCGTCGCGGGTCTTGGGCGAGATATCGTATAGCGAGCTCCACGTCTCCAGGTCGTTCCAGCCGTATGCCACCGTCTCGACGCAGGCATTGGTAGCCTTCTCCACCACGTTGTCGATGCTGATGGCGGGGCAGGCGGGGAAGATACGGGCTATGCATCCGGCCTCGGCGGCGGTGCCGAAGACGTCACGGTTGTCGGCGAAGGGTGTGTTGACCTCCGGGGCGTAGGCGGCGAGGGCGTCGATGATGGCCGAGGCCTTCCACAGGAAAATTCCCGAGTTCCAGAAAAACTCGCCCGTCGACACAAACACCTCGGCCATCTCCTTCTTGGGCTTCTGGGTGAAGGTCTTGACCTTGTAGAAGTTCTCGCCCAGGGGCTTGCCTATCTGTATGTATCCGTATGCCGTTTCGGGGCGGGTGGGGGTGACGGCCATGGTAAGCAGCACGTCGTTCCGCCCGACAAAGTCGAAGCCGTCCAGTACGGCCTTCTCAAACTCGCGCTCGCGGGTGACCAGGTGGTCGGCTGGGGTGACGATAATCGAGGCCTCGGGGTCGGCGGCGGCGATGTGCCAGGCCGCCCAGGCTATGCACGGGGCCGTCGAGCGGCGCGCCGGCTCGAGCAGGATATTGCCGGCGGGCACATCGGGCAGCTGCTCGCGTATGGTGTCCGCATAGCGGGCATTGGTGACCACCACGATATGCGAGGGGTCCACCATCGGCGTCAGGCGGTCGTAGGTCATCTGCACCAGCGAGCGGCCTGTGCCTAAGAAATCAATAAACTGCTTGGGGCGGTCGACGCGGCTGTAAGGCCAGAAACGGCTGCCTACGCCACCGCACATTATGACACACCAGCGGTGCCGGTTGTTGTCTGTCTGTGACATATACTGTTGAAGAGGTAATGAGGGTCAGTTGAAAAGGCGATGAGGGTCTGAGTTTTTCATTCGGTATCGGTCGGCGGCGTTTCCGCGCCAACCTGTTTTGGAGCCATAAAGTTACAATTTTTTTTTATCTTTGCAAACCCAAACCCTCTGACACCAATGATAAAGAATTTGCTTTTCGATCTCGGCGGCGTGATAATGAACCTCGACCGCAACCGCTGTGTCAAGGCCCTCGAGGCCCTTGGTCTTGCCGAAGCCGACGAGATGCTTGGCATAGCCGTGCAAAAAGGCCCCTTCGGGCAGCTCGAGTCAGGTCAAATCGGCCCCGACGAGTTCCGCAACGAGATACGCGCGCGCATCGGCCGTCCCGTCAGCGACGACGACATCGACGGCGCCCTCAACCGCTTTCTGTTAGGCATTCCCGTGCAGCGCCTGCAGCAGCTGCGTCAGCTGCGCGAGCGCTATGGCGTATATATGTTGTCGAACACCAACCCCATAATGTGGAACTCGTTCATCGCCGACCAGTTCTGCCAGGAAGGCCGCGAGGTGGGCGACTACTTCGACGGCATCGTCACCAGCTTCGAGGCCCGGTGCATGAAGCCCTCGGCCGAAATCTTCGACTACGCGGCGCATACGCTGGGCATCGCACCCGGCGAGACCCTCTTCCTCGACGACGCCGAGGTGAACTGCCGCGCCGCGGAGGCTCTGGGCTGGCACGCCGCCCTTGTTGCTCCGGGACGCGAGTTTATGGACATCCTGCACGAGCAGAAGCTGATATGACACCGCACAACAGCACCACACAGCACGGCGGCGCGGTGGTGGCCGCCGTCGGCGTCTTCGACGGCGTACACCGTGGTCACCGGCACCTTTTCGAGGCCGTCCGCGCCCGTGCCGACAGGGCGGGGGAGGGGAACCGCACGCTGGCCGTGACCTTTGACCGCCATCCCCTGCACACCATTGCCCCCGACCGCTGCCCGCGCATGCTGACGCTGCCCGAGCGGCGCCTCGAGCTGTTGGGCGACCTGCCGCAAGTCGACGACGTCGTGGTTCTGCACTTCGACGACGACCTGCGCCGCCTTACCGCGGCCCAATTCCTCGAGCGTCTGCACCGCCTCTACGGCGTCACCGACCTGGTGATGGGCTACGACCACAGCTTCGGCAGCGACTTCCGCGACCCGTCGCCCGACCACTATGCCCTCGCCGGCGAAAAGTCCGGGGTGGGTGTCAGCCGCGACACGCCCTTCATCCTCGGCGGCGAGCCTGTCTCGTCGTCGCGTATACGAGTTGCCCTCGCCGAGGGCGATGCCGAAGAGGCCGAGGCGATGCTGGGACGTCCCCACCGCCTCGAAGGAACGGTGGTGAAGGGCCGGCAGCTGGGACGCACCATCGGCTTCCCCACAGCCAACCTCGCCGTCCCCGCCGAGCTGATGCTGCCGCGCCGGGGCGTCTACGCCGGCCGTTGCCTCGACCGGCCATGCCTGATAAACATCGGCACCGCCCCCACCGTCACCGACAGCGCCAAAATCGCCGTCGAGGTGCACATCCCCGGCTTCAGCGGCGACCTCTACGGCCAAAGCCTCAGCGTCGACCTCACCCGCCACATCCGCGACGAGCGCAAATTCGACAGCCTCGACGCCCTGACCGCCCAGCTCAACAACGACCTGTACTCACTCACCAGTTTATAAAACCACCTTGCAACACTCAAAAATACAACGCCTGGCCGCCGCTGCCGGTGACACCGTCCGGGTCTACTGGCCGATGTGGCTGGCGCTGACGCTGATGCTGTCGTCACTGCCGCTGATTGCGGCGGTGCAGAGCGGCACGCTGTGTAAGATGCTGACCCTGCTTACTTTTTGCTGCAGCGCCGCATATTCCTGGCCGCTCGTGCTGGCGGCGGCGTTGGCCGGCTCGCCCCGAGCCACACGCCTCATCGCATCTACCGTGGCGCTGTGGAGTCTCGCCTGCGGCCTCTTCCCCATACTGTCGGGACAAATGATGACCGACGGCACAATAGTGATGGTGGTCGAGACCGACAGCCGTGAGGCAGCAAGTTTTGTCAGCAAATACATCACCGGGTGGCGCATAGCCGGCGTGGCGGCATACCTTGTCTTTCTCGGTGCCTGCATCTACGCCGCCGGCCTGCGGGTAAGGCTGAGCCGGCGGGTGACGGCCGCCGCGGCGGTCGCCGCGGCAATTGTCACGGCAACGGGAACATGCCGCATAATCCGATTGTACGTCGGCTTAATGTGCGGACCGCAACCCAGCACAGAGCTTTGGCTGGCAAAGGCAGACCCACTGACGCACCTCGCCAACATCTCCAGCGTCTTTGACGGCGACGTGGTCACCGCAACAGTAGCCACCGCATACCGTCTGCATCAGATTTCGGCCAACCTGAGCCGGTGGGAAGAGACGCAGCGCGGGGCCCTGAGACAGACCTACGGCCGAGCCGGGAGCGCCGACAGCATCAACGTGGTGGTAATCATCGGCGAGTCGTTCATCAAGCGCCACAGCAATCTGTACGGCTACCGCCTCAACACCAACCCCAAGCTCTCCGCCATGGCCGACAGCGGCCTGCTGACGCCCTTCACCGACTACATCACCGTCGGCAACTACACCAACGACGCCATCCGCAACGTCTACAACCTCAACTCGGTAGGCGAGGGCGAGCGTTGGCAAGACGCCGTGGCCTTCCCCCTGGTGGCGGCACGCAGCGGCTGGCGCGTACATCTGTACGACAATCAGGTCGACGGCGTCAACCACCTGTTTGACGTCGAATTGGCCGGCATGCTGCTCAATCCCTTGATGAAGAGGGATGTCTACGAGTGGACCACCGACAGCATCGACCGCTACGACGGCGACTTCATCGCCCGTGTCAACCGCCGCTTCCCCTTTGACGGCAGCGTCGGCAACATGGACATCTACCATCTGTACGGCCAGCACTTCGAGCCACGCGAGCGTTATCCGGCAGGGCAGGGCTACGACGTCTGGACCGCCGACTCGATAGCCGTCGACAAACCGTGGCTCAAGGACGAGTGGCGCCGACGGACCATTGCCGAGTACGACAACGCCACACGCTACAACGACACCGTCGTGGCCGCTATCATCGACCGCTACCGAGGCACCCCCACGGTCTTTGTCTATTTCTCTGACCACGGCGAAGAAATATACGACCTGGCCGCAACCGACGAACGCATAATCATCCCCGACGAAAAATACCTGCCAGACTGGCTGCGCACCGAGTTCGAGATACCCCTTTTCATCGCCTTCACCCCCGAATACGCCACCCTCCGCCCGACGTCAGTGCTTGCCATCACCACCTCCGCCTCGCGCCCCGGCAGCTCCGACAACATCGGCCACACCATCCTCGGCCTCGGAGGCGCCACCGCCACCCCCCACTACCGCGCCACCCGCGACATTCTCTCGCCCCAATACCGCACCCCGCCCCGCCTCACCACCGGCTCCATCAACTACGACACCGTCGTTAGAGCCGGGATGGAGGGAGAATAATGGCAGGGAGATGATAAAAAGCGGGGAAGTAGGACTGTGTTTCAGCAGAATTTTCTAATTTTGCGGTAACAAATGACCAGCATCATATTATGACACGCAAATATGACTTTCTTGTGATTGGCGGCGGTATCGCCGGCATGAGT
>SFLG01000076.1 GCA_004553485.1 Bacteroidales bacterium
GAGCGGACACGGCTGATCGGTAGATTTATACGTCTGTTCGGTGCCGAGTGTATCAATTCCCTCGTCGCTGACCGAGAGTTTGTCGGCAAGGATGTTTATATAAATTTAACAAACGCCCGGATTGCCCTTTGTCAGTACGTTTGGCGACGGTCGGGAAACGTAATTTCCCATGTTGATATAATCAATATTTTGTAATTCAACGAATTATGCGTACCTTTGCAAACGAACATAAAACGTCATCACATCCGCAGAGGCGGAGTGCAGCCGAAAATCGGCACGGTAAAACAGAGAATTCACACAGGCAAGAGCCGCAAGCACGAACACGATGTGCACGGCGGCCCGGGCTTAAGCCGGCCCAAACCGACCGGCAGCTAACACACATTTTCAGATCTACCGCCATGCCTGTCCCGTAATCAGGCGCGATAGAAAATACTGTTCTGTTTTGCCGAATAGTTTCACATAAAATTTTCGAGATGAAAAAATTTTTCTTGACGATTGCGCTTGTTGCCGCAACGCTCGTGTTCACCTCGGGCTTCAACGAAGAAGCCGCTGCAGGTGGCCGGGGCGAGACAGCGGCAGACGTCGAGCTGGTAAACAGCTTCGGCAGCGTCAGTCTAAAAGACTATCGCGGACAATACGTATTGCTCTCGTTCTGGAGCAGCGAAGACGCGGCATCGCGCATACTTTGCGCAAGCTATGCCCGGGAGTGCGCCAAAAACGGCAAAGCCGTGCACCTCGGAGTAAATTTCGACGAGCAGAAAGCTCTGTTCGATGCCATAGTGGACGCCGACGGTCTGGACGCCAAAGCGCAGTACAATCTGACAGGCACAGCGGCCGCCACGGTGCGGCACGACTATCGCCTTGACGGAGGCACCCTGGGAACCCTGCTGATCGACCCCAAAGGCCGCATAGCAGCTGTCAACCCTCCCGCCGAGATGATAGCCTCGCTCTAACAAGCCACACTCTAACAACACACAACGGGCACCACCCCTTCACCGTGGTGCCCGTTGTGTGTTTTTTTGTGAAAGTATCCCCAAATACTACGAGCTTATTGCAATATCAATCATTAACAAGCATGGAGTTTTTATTTAGCCTTTAATTGGATGTACTTTGATTATTCATGCCTTATCGCGATTTTGTGTTCTAAAATGTTAGTATTAACTTTGCAATCTTAAAGCATAGCGCCATCATTGTTAAATAAGGCTTTCAAATTTTAAGCGGTTATTTATAAACATGGAGTACCCAAAATGGGCGAAACACATTAGACACAAACTAAATCATGATACATATTTGGCTCGACGAGAGTGATAAACATGGCACATATTACTCAAACTTCTACGGGGGTATACTGATGCAGTCCCAGCATCGCGAAGAAGTTCTTCAGCGGATGGAGGCTGTTAAAAATGAGCTGAACATTGTTGATGAAATAAAATGGCAAAAGGTTAATGCCTATCACTTTGACAAATACATTCGCCTCGTTGATGAATTATTTGCAATGGGTAAAGAGGGGCTACTGAAAATCAGAATCTTCTTTCGTCACAATCAGTACGAGCCGGAACTTACGCCTCAAAAGAGGAAAGAAGAATATCCTATTCTATATTACCAATTCGTCAAATACGCTTTTGGACTTGTTTATGCCAACGATATGGAAGGAGTCCGACTTTATCTTGATGAAATACCGTTGAATCAAGAAGATAAAGTAAACTTTGTCAAACATCTTTATGGGTTGAACAATGATCCGGATTTCAAAGCAAAGGGAATTAGATTTGTAGAAAAAGGCATTTCGGAAGTGGACTCCAAGTCTCATCTGCCATTGCAATTTATGGACATGATTCTTGGAGCAATCTGCTTTAAGTTAAATGAAAAGGATAAACTTAAATCTGATGGCGATGAGCGTCCCGGCAAACGCACAATTCTAAAGCTGAAGCTCTATAAGTATATAAATTCCAAAATCAGAGAGATTTACCCTGATTTTAATATTGGCATCAGTACCCCAATAAAAGAAGACAGCGACCGGTGGTTTCAAATCTATCGTCACTGGAGCTTCAAGCCAAAACGACATATTCGTGATCTGACGCGAACCAAAAGTGCAAAAAAATAGTCCTGCGTAACCTACACTTGTGAGCTACGCACTTATCACGTAGCCGTTCAGTTACGACAGGATATTTTTGTAGTGCAAAGATAAAGCTTTTATTGCTATCTACAAAATAATAATGCTAAAATCAACAAAAAGTTTAGCAGAGCGGATATTGGGGGATTGTATACGGATATTGCCAAGATGGGATATTATGGCTGCGGGTCAGGAGACTTGGAGGGCGGTGAGGGAGGTGGAGTAGTCGGGGCTTTTGCGGGCGCGGCGGATGGCGTTGACAAATTTGATGGTTTTGCCGTCCGGGTCGCGGTCGCGGTACTGCTGGGCGCCAAGGACCACGGCGTCAGCGCCCATGCGGCCGTTGATGCGGTCGAGGGCCAGCGAGACGTCGCGCAGCTTGCGGCTGCGGCCGGCGTCGTAGGCAAACAGGTCGGGCTGGATGGCGCTGTCCGAGCTGATGCCCGAGACCATTATCCCCGCACGTTTGTAGTGTATGCCGCGCAGAAAGACGACCTCGAGGATGCGCATGGCCATGCCGACAATCTCGGGGGTGGAGCCGGTGGAGGTCATGAAGGTGCCCGAGGCCATGTTGTCGTACTGCTCGAGGTCGGGGCGGAAATGGTTGGACTGCACAAAGACCGACACCGTCGAGCACACCGAGTGCTGCCGCCGCAGCTTGAGGGCGCAGCGGGCGGCGTAGTTGGCGACGTGGGCGCGCATATCGCCGAAGTCGGTTATCATGCCCGGAAAGCTGCGGCTGGTGACGATGGTCTTTTTGCTGACGGCGTCGAGGGCGTCGACGTCTATCACGCTTTGGCCGTTGAGCTCGGCCCAGGTGCGCTCGCCGGTGACATGGAAGCGCGTGCGCACCCACTGCCGGTCGAGGTGGGCAAAGTCGGCGGCGGTGAGCACGCCGTAGCGCTCGAGGTGCCGCGTTATGCGTCGTCCTATCCCCCATACATCGCCCACGGGGAACAGGCTCAGCGCCTTCTCGCGCTGGGCGTCGGTGCCGATGAGGCAGCATTTGTTGTAGCCGGGATAGCGTTTGGCATATTTACTGGCCATCTTCGCCAGTGTCTTTGACGGCGCGATGCCCAGACTGACGGGGATGCCCGTGCAGCGGGTGACGCGCCGGCACAGCGCCTCGCCCCACCGCTTGAGGTCGATGCTGTCCATCCCCTCGAGGTTGAGGAAGGCCTCGTCGATAGAATACTGCACCACCTCGGGCGCATGCTCGCGCAGCACGGCCATCACCCGTGCCGACATATCGGCGTAGAGGGCGTAGTTGGACGAGAAGGCCGTTATCCCGGCGTGGGGAAACTGCTGCTGGAGCTGGAAAAAAGGCATGCCCTCGGGGATATTCAGCGCCTTGGCCTCGCGCGAACGGGCCACCACGCAGCCGTCGTTGTTGCTGAGCACGACGACGGGCTTGTGCGCCAGGTCGGGACGGAACACACGCTCGCACGAGCAGAAAAAGTTGTCGCAGTCCACCAGCCCTACCATTGCACGTCCCCTCCCCTGCGACGGCGGTTGGCCTTGATGGTGTACAGCACCACTCCCCATACCATAAAGTCGGTGTCGGGGGTGATTTCGATGGGGCGGTAGCGACGGTTCGACGGCATCAGCATTATCCGGCCGTCCGACACAAAGCGCAGACGTTTGAGCGTGAACTCGCCGTCGACACAACATACGGCCAGGTCGCCGTGCTCGGGCTCCTCCGACTTGTCGATGACGAGGATGTCGTTCTCGGTTATCCCCTCGTCGGCCATCGAGTCGCCCACCACACGGGCATAGAAAGTCGAAGCGGGATGGCGCACCAGCTCGCGGTTGAGGTCTATTGTCTCGGTAACATAGTCCTGCGCCGGACTGGGGAAACCGGCACGGATGCCGCCGTCGGCATAGAACAGCGGCAGCTCGGTGGCCGTATCGGCATTATATATATAAAGTGTCACTCTATAGGTATCCATAATAGCATAGATTTGTCAGCATGCCAAAAGTAGCGGTTCTGCGGGGCAATATTCCTGCCCATGCAGTTTAACAAATACAAACGACGCCAGCCGGAGACACCAAAAATATCCGCTATTACAACCCCTTTACTAAAACTTTTTGTAGCTTTGCGGCGTAATGATAAATCAAAGGCACATTCGCCTTCCCACATAAATTACATAAATACCACCCCATGACATACTTTATAATGTATCAGGGCCGGCCCATCGGCCCGCTGAACATCAACCAGGTGTTTGGCTACACCCGCGACGCCAACACGCCGGTCAGCCGCGACGGCGGCCCTTGGAACCCGCTCAGCTCATACCCCGAACTTGCCGAGCGTCTCGCACGCCTCACCCCCACTCCGGCCCCTGCCGGCCTGAACCAGCGCACCGTCAGTTTCGGCGAGGCCATCGCCCGGGGCTTCCGCGGATACTTCACCTTCACCGGACGCTCGTCGCGCTCCGAGTTCTGGTTCTGGTTCCTTTTCTACTTCATCATCAGCATACCCCTCAGCGTGTGGCTGCAGTCATCGATGAACACCGAAGTCTACTTCGACCTTCTCGAGTCGCTCCAGTCGGGCGTAATCCCCTCCAACTTCAGCGCCGCATCAATCTATACCGACGGCGGCACAAGCGCCATCATCTCCACCGTCATAAGCGTGCTGTTCTTCATCCCCAACCTTGCCATTTCGATAAGGCGCCTGCACGACTCGGGTCACTCGGGCTGGTGGATGCTGCTGATCCTCATCCTCTTCCCCGTCTGCTACATCGGCAACATCATAATGCTGGTATTCGCCATTCAGCCCTCTCAGCCCACCGAAAACAAATACGGCCCCGTCCCCAACCTCGATTAACAAAGCCACGAACAGCTATATCACCGTTCGCCATTTCACTTATTAATAAAAAACAAAACCCGATAGCTTGACATACAGGGGCTACCGGGATTCAACATTGCAAAGATAGTTCTTTTTAATTCTAGTTAGCGCAGTTACAGCAGCTGTTAGGGCGATTGTAGCTGCGGTCGGTTATTGTGTCGTGGGGGGGCCGGACGGTCAGCGGGTGGTGATGTGGCGGGGGACGTTGGTGTTGTGGCGGTCGAAGGTGCGGACGGCGTTGGACACAAAGGCGCGGCATGGGCCGGCCATGGCGCCGGTGCGGGCGGCGATGTCGGTATCAGGGTCGACGAAAATCAGGCGGTCGGCCCGGCGGCCCGGCTGGCCGGGGAGGGTGTAGACAAGGCGGTAGCGCATATCGTCGATGACGGCCTTGCCGGCGTCGTCGCGTTTGATGTGCATCGTCACCATCGCTCCGCCGCGTGTATCGGTGGTGCGCATCCCCGACACTAAGTTGCCCATCGAATATACCACCGCGCCGTCGGCGGTGCGGTGCATAGGCTGTATCACGTGCGGATGTCCGCCGATAACGGCATCGGCGCCGTTGTCGAACAGGTAGCGTGCCAGCTCGCGCTGCGGGGCGCGCTCGGTCAGCTCATACTCTATCCCCCAGTGCGGCAACACCACCACCAGCTCGGCCCCCGCGTCGCGGGCGGCACGGATGTCGGCGGCCATCTGCCTGCGGTCGATGTAGTCGACAACCACATTGCCCTGAATGTCAATGCCGTTGGTGCCGTAGGTGTAGTTGAGAAAGGCTACCTTAAAGCCGTTTATATCGCGCACAAAGGGCACCGAGGCCTTGCGCGATGCGGCGTCAGTGTATGTGCCCGTGTGGTCGACGCCGAGGCTGTCAAGCACGTGCACCGTGCGCCGCAGGCCGGCATCTCGCCGGTCGAGGGTATGGTTGTTGGCGTTGAGGAACAGGTCGAAGCCGGCATCCTTGAGGGCGACGGCGTAGGCGTCGGGGCTGCAGAACATCGGAAAACCGGTGAACCGTCCCGCACCGAGCGTCGTCTCGAGATTTACCACGGCATAGTCGGCCGCCGATACCCACGGTGCGATTTCGGCAAAAGTCTCCGAATAGTCGTACACGCCACCCGGGCGGGCGGCGTTGTCGAGCTGCGACTTGTGCTGCATGGCGTCGCCGGCATACACTATCGTGGCTTCCTCCTGCGGGAAAAGCATCGAAAGCAGGGCAAAAAGCAGTACCATAATTGCAATTGAGCTGTGGTGACGTGTGACCTTAGTTTACTTGGCTTTGGCGGCGTTGCGCTCGGCAGCGCGCAGGGTGTTCTGCATCAGCGAGACAATCGTCATCGGGCCCACGCCGCCGGGGACGGGCGTAATCCACGCGCACTTTGCAGCGACGTTGTCGAAGTCGACATCGCCGCAAAGGCGGTAGCCGCTCTTGCGCGAGGCATCGGGCACGCGTGTTGTGCCGACGTCAATCACCACCGCGCCGTCCTTCACCATGTCGGCCTTGACAAAGCCCGGCTTGCCGAGGGCGGCAATCAGGATGTCGGCACGGCGCGTGTGCTCGGCAAGGTCGGGAGTGGCCGAGTGCACGACGGTGACGGTACAGTTGCCGGGTGCCGACTTCTGCATCATCAGCGCCGCCATCGGCTTGCCCACAATGTTGCTGCGGCCTATGACGACACAGTGTTTGCCCGACGTGTCGATGCCGTAGCGGCGCAACAGCTCCATTATACCGGCGGGAGTGGCGGGCAGGAAGGACGGTATGCCTATCGACATACGGCCCACGTTTACAGGGTGGAAGCCGTCAACATCCTTTTCGGGACTGATGGCCTCGGTCACCTTCATCTCGTCGATATGCCGGGGCAAGGGCAGCTGCACGATAAAGCCGTCCACGTCGTCATCCTCGTTGAGACGGCGCACGGCGGCGAGCAGCTCGTCCTCGGTGACATCGGTGTCGAAGCGCAGCAGAGTCGACTTGAAGCCGCACTCCTCGCAGGCGCGCACCTTCGAGGCCACGTAAGCCTCCGACCCGCCGTCGTTGCCCACAAGGATGGCCGCAAGGTGCGGGCGACGGCGCCCTTCGGCCACCATCCGCGACACCTCGGCCGCTATCTCTTTCTTTATCTCGGCCGCTGTGGCCTTGCCGTCGATTAGCTGCATAT
>SFLG01000077.1 GCA_004553485.1 Bacteroidales bacterium
TTCATCAGTCGTGTAGCTCGCTACACTCCATCTTCACAAATCAAAATCCATCCCAAAATATGCGACCCTGCGTTAACAGAAATTGGGGGAACGGGCTCTTAGTCCGGCAATCAGAGTGTCTGGAAGCCGCGGACGGTTGCCGAGGGGTCGATCTTGCCGACAAGGCCCTGGAGAACCTTGCCCGGGCCAAGCTCGGTGAACTCGGTGGCGCCGTCGGCAATCATGTTGCGCACGGTCTGTGTCCAGCGCACGGGGGCGGTGAGCTGGGCGACGAGGTTGGCCTTGATCTCGGCGGGGTCGGTGTGGGGCTTGGCGTCGACATTCTGGTAAACCGGGCAGCGCGGAACGTTGAAGGGCGTGCGCTCGATGGCTTCGGCCAGCTCGGCGCGGGCGGGCTCCATGCAGGGCGAGTGGAAACCGCCGCCGACGGGGAGCTTGAGGGCGCGCTTGGCACCGGCGGCCTTGAGGGTCTCGCAGGCGGCGTCGATGGCCTCGTTCTCGCCCGAGATGACAAGCTGTCCGGGGCAGTTGTAGTTGGCGCAGACAACCACGCCGTCAATCGAGGCGCAGACCTCCTCAACCTTCTCGTCGGGGAGGGCTATGATGGCGGCCATGGTGGAGGGGTTGATCTCGCAGGCCTTCTGCATGGCCTTGGCGCGGGCGCTGACGAGGCGCAGACCGTCCTCGAAGCTCAGCGCGCCCGAGGCGACGAGGGCCGAGAACTCGCCCAGCGAGTGGCCGGCAACCATGTCGGGGTCGAAGGCGTCGCCCATGGCGGCGGCGAGGGCCACGCTGTGCAGGAACACCGCGGGCTGGGTGACGTCGGTGCGCTTCAGGTCGTCGGCGCTGCCGTTAAACATAATGTCGGTGATGTTGAAACCGAGAATTTCGTTGGCGCGGTCCATCAGGGCGCGGGCGGCCTCGTTGCCCTCGTAGAGCTCTTTGCCCATGCCGGTGAACTGCGATCCCTGTCCGGGAAAAACAAATGCTTTCATATTATTACTGTGTCTTATTTTGTTTGTTTCAAATCAATTGTACCTTTTTGCCGACGCTGTCGGCCGGGCCGCAAAAGCGGTGTTTAATTGTGGAAAAATTTCCGTAATGAACTTTTTGGTGCGCAAAGATAGCGATTTTTCCCAAATAATAACTATTTTTGGCAAATAATATTTTGCGGCTCACGTTATAATATAGGCGCACTGCCACCCGTGGCAATGTTTTTACGTCTGTAAATCAGTCGCATACGCCGTTTAATTTTTAATAGCTACTTATATACATAAAATATGCAGTACACCTTCATCCCTCTTTTCCTCGGCAATTTACGCGGCTCCGAGTTCATCATCCTCGCCATTGCGGCCCTTCTGCTGTTCGGTGCCAAAAAGATACCCTCGATGATGCGCAACCTCGGCAAGGGCGTCCACGCCTTCAAACAGGGCATCGCCGATGCAAAGGAAGAGATTGTCAAGCCCATTGAGAAGTCTGTCGAAGAGCCCGCGCAGACCGACAAACCCGTCGAGCCCACCGCCAAGGCCAAGGACGTGGACTGAAAGGCGATTAGGGGAACAGGCTCTAAGCTTAGCAAGCTCAACTTAAGGCGCCGATGGCACAGAACGTCAACGACAGTCAGGCGGGCGGGGAGATGTCCTTCTGGGGGCATCTTCAGGCCCTTCGCAGCGTCTTGCTGCGCATAGCCGTCGTCGTCGTGGCCCTGGCCATCGGGGTCTTTTTTATAATGCCGTGGTTCTTCGACCACGTCATTCTGTGGCCGTGCCGCGCCGACTTCCCGCTGTACCGCGCCCTCGACTTCATGCAGGGCGAGGGCCGCTGGATGCCCGACATGGGGTCGTCCGACTTCAGCATCCAACTCATCAATATCAAGCTGGGCACCCAGCTGATGACCCACTTCAGCTCCTCGCTGTGGGTGAGCCTCTCGGTAGCCTTCCCCCTGGTGGTGTACATGCTGTGGCGGTTTGTCTCGCCGGGCCTTTATGAGAAGGAGAAGCGCGGAGCGCGCAAGGCCTTCATCTTCGGCAACGGCATGTTCTACCTGGGCACGCTCACGGGCTATTTTGTCGTCTATCCGCTGGCGCTGCGGTTTCTGTCGCAGTATTCGCTCAGCGAGGGCATCTCCAACCAGCTCACCCTCGACTCGTACATGGACAGCTTCTACACCATCGTCGTATCAATGGGCCTGGTGTTCGAGCTGCCCCTTGTGGCGTGGATGCTGGGCAAGATGGGCCTTATCGACCGCAGCTTCTTCACCCGTAACCGCCGCTACGCCATCTTCGGCCTGCTCGTCCTGGCCGCCCTCATCACCCCCACCAGCGACATCTTCACCCTCACCGTGGTGTTCATCCCCCTCTACGGCCTGTGGGAGTTCGGCGCCTTCCTCGTCTGCTGACACCGGCCCCGAGTAACGGCCCCGCCGGCCCCCGCCGCCGTCCCCGCTGCCGTTCACCGTTATCGGTCGAGCTCGACCGATAACAGCCCTGCCCGCAACCGCCCTTCCTCTACCCACCCTTCCTCCTCCCCCTCCTTACCATGAAAAAAGAAAAAAAGAAAAAACTGCACCTTGGCTTGCTGCCGCGCATCATCATCGCCATGGCCCTCGGCGTGCTGGCCGGACTGGTGTTCCCCGTCTGGGCCGCCCGCATCTTCGAGACCTTCAACGGTGTCTTCTCGGCCTTCCTCAGCTTCATCATCCCGCTGCTGATACTGGGCTACGTCGCCCCCGCCATCGCTGACATCGGCCGCGGGGCGGGACGCATGCTGGTGTTCACGGTGCTGCTGGCCTACGCGGCGACCATGCTGTCGGGCCTCTTCGGCTACGCCGTCGGCAACACCTTCTTCCCGTCCATGATCGAGCCGGTGTCCTACATCGGCGCCGACGGTACGCATCAGCAGCTCACACCTTATTTCACCATCGACATCGAGCCGATGTTCGGCGTGATGACGGCCCTCGTCTTCGCCTTCACCCTCGGCCTCTGCACCGCCCGCATGGACCCCTCCTCGGCCATCCGGCAGGTAATGGGACAGTTCCGTGAGGTCATCAACAAAGTCATCACCGGCGTCATCATTCCCCTGCTGCCCGTCTACATCTTCGGCATCCTGCTCGACATGACCCTCTCGGGCCAGGTGGCGACCATACTCGTCACCTTCGTCAAAATCATCGCCGTCATCTTCGCCGCCAGCATCGTGCTGCTGATACTGCAGTTCTGCATCGCCTCGCTGTTTGCCCGCAACAACCCCTTCAAGGCGCTGTGGACCATGATGCCGGCCTACTTCACCGCCCTGGGCACGCAGTCGTCGGCGGCCACCATCCCCGTTACCATGCGCCAGACCGTCAGCCTGGGCGTCGCCCCCGAGATAGCGGGCTTCACCGTCCCCCTCTGCGCCACCATCCACATGTCGGGCAGCGTGCTCAAAATCACGGCCTGCGCCCTTGCCCTGATGCTGACGATGGGCCACCACTACGACTTTGCCATGTTCGCGGGCCTGGTGGCCATGCTGGGCATCAGCATCGTCGCCGCCCCCGGTGTCCCCGGCGGCGCCATCATGGCCTCGCTGGGCGTGCTGTCGCAGACACTGGGTTTCACCGACGCCGACAACGCCCTGATGATAGCCCTTTACATCGCCATGGACTCCTTTGGCACCGCCTGCAACGTCACCGGCGACGCCGCCCTCTCCGAGATTGTCAACTTCTTCTTCGGGCGCAAGCGCCGGTGAAAAAAGAATTCGCAAAACGGCTTTTTTAGGATAAAAATTGTTACCTTTGCAACGACCTTGTTTGGTGTGTTCTGTCCGTTCGCATCGCAACAAGGGTCTAAGTTAGCTAATATCAGATAATTAAACATGTTACTTTTGAACATTTTCGGAATAACGAACAACGCCTTGCTCGCCGTCACGGCAGTTTTGACAGGCGCTGCGCTCGTTTTCGCGGCTATGTGGATAGCAGGCCTAATCAGCCCGCGCTCGTACAATACGGCCAAGTGCGAACCATACGAATGTGGTATACCTACCCGCGGCACATCAATGGCACAGTTCCGCGTCGGCTACTATCTCTTCGCTATCCTCTTCCTGATGTTCGATGTTGAAACGGTCTTCCTTTACCCCTGGGCAGTCAAAATGGCTGACTTCGGCGCAGCAGGCCTCATCAGCATCGCTTTCTTTTTCGGAGTACTTGTATTAGGCCTGGTTTACGCCTGGCGGAAAGGAGCCCTCGAATGGAAGTAAATGTAAAATCCATAGCACACGCCGATTTCAAGGACAACGAGTCGCTCGACAAGCTCGTGGCCGAACTTCAGGCCTCGGGTACCAACGTCGTGCTGGGCTCGCTTGATAAGCTTATCAACTGGGGCCGCTCCAACTCGATATGGCCCCTCACCTTCGCCACCAGCTGCTGCGGCATCGAGTTCGTGTCGCTGGGCGCCGCACGTTTCGACATGGCGCGCTTCGGATGGGAGGTTGCCCGTTCGTCGCCTCGCCAGGCCGACTTCATGATGGTGGCCGGCACCATCGTCAACCGCATGGTGCCCGTGTTCCGTCGCCTCTACGACCAGCTGGCCGAGCCCAAATATGTCATCGCCTGCGGCAGCTGCGCCATCTCCGGCGGTCCCTTCCGCAACAGCTACCACGTGGCAAAGGGTATCGAGGACATCGTCCCCGTCGACGTCTTTGTTCCCGGCTGTCCCCCGCGCCCCGAGGCTATGATTTATGGCATCATACAGCTCTCGCGCAAAATGAAAGTGGAGCGTTTCTTCGGCGGCGCAAACCGCAAGGAGGACCGCAAAAAGTTCTTCTTCGAGCACCCCGAGTGCGCCGAATGACACCCCGCGCGCTCCACAATATCGCAGAATATCTCAGACATCAAGCCAATCAAGCATACTGAATCACCATCATGGCAGATTTACAGACAATAATAGCGCAGAAATTCCCGCAGGCAAAGATCGAGACGCTGAACGGTCAGCTCACGGTCACCGTCGACGACAAAGACTGGCACAGCCTGGCACGGACACTGCGCGACCTTGAAGACACCCCGCAGGATTTCCTGGTCACAATCGTCGGCATGGACTGGCCCGACGGCTCGCTGGGCTGCGTCTACGAAATGATGTCGTCCAAAGACCCCGAAGGCAAGGTGCTGGCCGTGCGCGTCGCTACCGCCGACCGCAAAAAGCCCATGCTGCACTCGGTTTACGACGTATGGGCCGTGGCAACACTGCTCGAGCGCGAGGTCTACGACTTCTTCGGCATCATCTTCATCGGCAACCCCGACATGCGCCGCCTGTTCCTTAACATCGACTGGGTGGGCTACCCCCTGCGCAAAGACTATGACGCCAACCCCGAGCTCAACCCCATCAGCATCGAGAGCGAGCGCCAGACCGACTTCACCGACACATGGGTGGAGAACGCCGACGGCAAGGTGGAGCACAAGCAGGTGCGTGTGTTCGATGACGACGACTTCGTAATCAACATCGGCCCCCAGCACCCCGCCACTCACGGCGTGCTGCGCTTCCGCACAGCCCTCGACGGCGAGGAGATTAAGAAGATCGACGTCTACATGGGCTATATCCACCGCGGCATCGAAAAGCTCAGCGAGGACCTCACCTACCAGCAGACGCTGCCCTTCATGGACCGTATGGACTACTTCTCGGCCCACAACTACCACCACGGCCTGTGCATGGTATACGAGAAGGCCGCCGGCATCGAAATCAGCCGCCGCGCCCAGGTAATACGCGTGATGATGGACGAGCTGAGCCGCATCGCCAGCCACTGCCTCTTCATGGGCACATACTGCATGGACCTCGGCGCCACAACGATGCTCTTCTATACACTGCGTGTGCGTGAGCAGATCCTCGACATCATGGAGAAGACCTGCGGCGCCCGCATGACCTTCAACTACGACTGTATCGGCGGCGTCATGCAGGACCTCGCTCCCGACTTCGTCAGCGACGTTCACGCCCTGCTCGACGTACTGCCCGCAAACATCAAGGAATACAACAAAATCTTCACCGGCAACATCATTGCCCGCAACCGTATGGAAGGCGTGGGCGTGCTCAGCCGCGAGGACGCCATCGGCTACGGCGTCACCGGCCCCAGCGGACGTGCCAGCGGCTTTGCCTGCGACGTGCGCAAGTGGGTGCCCTACAGCATCTATAACGAGCTGGAGTTTGACGAGGTCCTCGCCACCGAGGGCGACGCCATGGCCCGCTTCAAATGCCGCCTGAGCGAAATCGAGCAGTCGGCGCGCATCCTCGCCCAGCTGGTCGACAACATCCCCGAGGGCGAATACTGCGTCAAGGTGCCCAAGGTGCTCAAACTCCCCGCAGGAAGCTGGTTCTCGATGGTCGAGGGCTGCCGCGGCATCCTCGGCATCTACCTCGAGAGCGACGGCACCACAAAGCCCTACCGCCTCAAGCTGGCGCCTCCCTGCCTCACACAGGCCGGCGTGGTGGACCACATCACCCGCGGCCAAAAGATTGCCGACCTCATCACCATCGGCGGCTCGATGGACTACATCGTGCCCGACATGGACCGCTGACATCCGGCGCAAACGTCACTCAGACAACCGTCATTACACAATACGTCAAAACACGAAGCTGTTAATATAACATCAGACTAATGAACTTATTAGCTGCCATATCCGCCAACGACGCCTCGACAATATCGATGTGGGTGCACAACTTCCTGCTCGATACTTGCGGCCTGGCCCCCTGGCTTGTCGTCACCATCGAGTGCCTGCTCATCGGTGTGGGCCTGCTGTTGCTCTACACCATCCTGGCCCTCTTCTACATCCTGTACGAGCGCAAAATTTGCGCCTGGTTCCAGTGCCGCCTCGGCCCCAACCGCGTGGGCCCCTGGGGTCTGATACAGTCGGTGGCCGACGCCATCAAGATGCTCACCAAAGAGCTCATCCATCTTAAAAATATCGACCGCTTCCTCTTTGCCCTCGCTCCCTACCTGGTCATCATAGCGTCGGTACTGGCCTTCGCCGTACTGCCCTGGGGCAACGGATGGCAGGTCATCGACTTCAACGTCGGCATCTTCTTCCTCGTCGCCGTGTCGTCGATAGGCGTGCTGGGTATACTGCTGGCAGGCTGGTCGTCAAACAACAAGTTCACCCTCATCGGCGCCCTCCGCTCGGGCTCGCAGATGGTCAGCTACGAGCTTTCGATAGGTCTGTCCGTAGTGACGATGGTGGCCCTCGCCGGTACAATGAGCGTCAGCGAGATAGTGCTTGCGCAAGACCGCCTGTGGTTCATCTTCTCGGGCCACATCAGCGCCATCATCGCCTTCGTCATCTACCTCATCGCCGGCACCGCCGAGACCAACCGCGGCCCGTTCGACCTCCCCGAGGCCGAGAGCGAGCTCACAGCCGGTTACCACACCGAATACTCGGGCATACACTTCGGCTTCTTCTACCTGGCCGAGTACCTCAATCTGTTCATCGTCTCGGGAGTGGCCTCGCTGCTCTTCTTCGGTGGTTGGATGCCCCTGCACATACCCGGATGGGAGTCGTTCAACACCATCATGGACTACATCCCCGGCACAATATGGTTCCTGGGCAAGGCTTTCGTACTCAGCTTCGTGATTATCTGGTTCAAGTGGACTTTCCCCCGTCTGCGCATCGACCAGATGCTCAAGCTCGAGTGGAAATACCTGCTGCCCTTCAGCCTGTTCAACCTCGTGCTGATGGCTCTTATCATCGTTTTCGACTGGAAACTCTGACCCTCCCGCCAAACATCCCGTTGTACGGAGGCGTTTAACCTCAGTCGCCGCAACAACTTTAATTCTGATTAACCATATCAACTCCAAATACAAATGAGCGAAACAATAGGTAAAGTATCGCAGGTAATCGGCCCGGTGGTCGACGTCGTATTCGACGGCGAGCAGAACATCATACCGCCCATTTACACGGCCCTTGCCATTGAGCGCGAAGGCGAGAACCCCCTCATCCTCGAGGTAGAGCAGCACATCGGCGAGGAAACCGCCCGCTGCGTGGCCATGGAAAGCACCGACGGCTTGCAACGCGGCATGACGGTGAAATCGATGGGCCATGGTATAGCGGTGCCCACAGGCGACCAGATCAAGGGACGCCTGCTCAACGTCCTGGGCAACGCCATCGACAACCTGCCGGCTCTCGACCGCAGCAACCTGCGCGACATCCATCAGCCTGCGCCCGAGTTCGACGAGCTCACCATCTCCACCGAAATACTTACCACGGGCATCAAGGTCATCGACCTGCTCGAGCCATACTCGAAAGGCGGTAAAATCGGCCTCTTCGGCGGCGCCGGCGTAGGCAAGACCGTGCTCATCATGGAGCTGATTAACAATATCGCCAAGGGCCACGACGGCTTCTCGGTATTCACCGGTGTCGGCGAGCGTACCCGCGAAGGCAACGACCTGCTGCGCGAGATGATCGAGAGCGGCGTAATGCGCTACGGCAAAGAGTTCAGAGAAGGTATGGAAAAAGACCAGTGGAACCTTGCCGACGTAAACATGAAAGAGCTTGGCGAGTCGCAGGCCACCCTGGTGTTCGGCCAGATGAACGAGCCGCCCGGCGCACGTCTGCGCGTGGCCCTCACCGGCCTCACCGTCGCCGAGCAGTTCCGCGACGGCGGTTCGGGCGGCAAGGACGTGCTGCTGTTTATCGACAACATCTTCCGTTTCACCCAGGCCGGTTCGGAGGTTTCGGCTCTGCTGGGCCGCATGCCCTCGGCTGTAGGTTACCAGCCCACGCTGTCGTCCGAGATGGGCGCCCTGCAGGAGCGCATCGCCTCGACAAAGAACGGCTCCATCACCTCGGTGCAGGCCGTATACGTCCCCGCCGACGACCTTACCGACCCCGCTCCCGCTACAACCTTCACCTTCCTCGACGCCACCACAGTGCTGTCGCGTAAGATTACCGAGCTGGGTATCTACCCCGCCGTCGACCCCCTCGAGTCGACATCGCGTATCCTCGACCCCAACATCATCGGCGAAGAGCACTACAACGTTGCCCAGCAGGTCAAGCAGCTGCTCCAGCACTACAACGAGCTGCAGGACATCATTGCCATCCTCGGCGTGGACGAGCTCTCCGACGCCGACAAACTCGTCGTGGCACGCGCCCGCCGCGCCCAGCGCTTCTTCTCGCAGCCCTTCCACGTGGCCGAGCAGTTTACCGGTCTCCCCGGCGTGATGGTGCCCCTCAGCGAGACAATACGCGGCTTTAAGATGATCCTCGCCGGCGAGGTCGACGACCTGCCCGAGCAGGCCTTCATGAACGTCGGCACCATCGACGAAGCCATCGCCAAGGGCAAGAAGCTCATCGCCGAGGCCAAGCAGTGACCAAGGCCC
>SFLG01000078.1 GCA_004553485.1 Bacteroidales bacterium
GCTCCGAGGCTCCCGACGTCCTCTACCGCCGTTTCCGCGGCAAAGACGCCACCATCGACGCCCTCCTCCGCCGCGACGGCATCAAAAAGTAACCGCCCCGGCACCGCAGGCCCCACACAGGCACCGCCGCTCCCCCCTCCAGGAACAGTGACTGTTATCGGTCGAGCTCGACCGATAACGGTATCGGCCACCGCCTGTAGCACCGGCCCCCGCGGGCCCTTTGTGCCCCACCCCTACAACCGGGAGGCAAACACCGCTCACCGCGGTGTTTGCCTCCCGGTTTTCGTCTTTCCCCGCAGCAGAGCAGCGCCGCCGGCGCCTACCCGTTACCCGTCGCTGCATCCGGCACTGTCAACAAAATTTATTGTTATTTTACAAAAGTTGAAATAGTTTTGGTCTGCTAATGTGTAATTTTGCGGCACATAATGATGAAAACAGTCAGGTTCATAGTTGTTGCTGTTGTTTTGCTCTGCTGCCTGCGGATGGCGGGGCAGACGTTCATCGTCGTGGACTCGCAGGACAGCGTCTGCAGCACAAGCGGCCGCAGCGGCCGCATCGGCGACAACGACTACCCGCTGACGGTGCGCTACCTCGGCTACCACGAAAGGGAGGTTGCCGCGCCCTGCGACACGGTCTTCCTCGAAGAGAACCCGATGGAGCTGGAAGAAGTGGTGGTGTCTACGCGCCAGCAGAAGGTGCTTCACATCCTGGGATATGTCAGGGAATACTCCACCCTCACCACTTACCACGACACGGTTTTTATGTTCAGGGAGAAGATGGTTGACTTTATGCTCACCCCCGGCAGGAAGCCGAGGTTCAAGGGCTGGTCCAATCCGCGCGTACTGAAAAGCCGCTCGTACTACCGCTTCACCAACGCCGAGGGACTGGACAGCGTGAGCAGCGAGGGCAACTACCATTTTTCGTGGTCCGATTGGATCGACGCCATCCCGTCACCCACCCTGCCCACGTCGCTGAAGGGCGTGAAGCTCGGCACCGACACCGTGATGGGCAAATACCAGCCCACCGAGATATGGAACCGCAAGGACGACCGCGTGACCGTCAATGTCAACGTGCTGGCCGACACCGCCAGCCGCAACTGGGTGCGCAACCTGTCGTCGTTTTTCCACGACAATCTTGAGTTTGAGGACTTCAGACTGCGATACAGCTACGACAACGTCGTGGCCGACACCATCAACGCCGACAATATGACCGGCTTCTCGTTCAACATCGAGTCGGAGGGCCGCGGCCACGAGATGCTGCGCTTCAACAAGCTTAACGAAGACTACTTTGTCAGCACATACGCCGAAATCTACATCCTTGACAAAGAGTACATCACCGTCAAAGAGGCGCGCAAGTGGGCCAACCGCAAAATCGACCTCAGCGGTGTCGACATAATCGAGCCCGAGGACGCCCCCAGGCTGCAGCAGCCTATCCTGGCCCTCATCGACCGTGTCGAGCACATCGACAAAGACGCCGCCAAGCTCGACTTTGTCCCCGACCGGCGACTTGTCAGCAAATTCCGTCACCGCAACAACTTCACCTTCGGCACGCGCGCCCTCACCCTGCTCAAAGACCTCACCGGCATCACCATCATCAAAACCCACCGCAACCTCAACTCCGGCTGGAGCAAGTTCCGCAAAGACCGCATCCGCCACAACCAACAAAAACACCAACCCGACCCCGACACCCCGGCCGAGTAACCGTCGTGCGAGCATTTAATCTCAAACAATACGACGGGCTGGGTGTTTATATTTATATGGTCGCGTTATGCAGTCGCGACAGGAACAATTTTTTACTTGAAGACACACGATTATTATACTTAAACACACGATTGTATCATTTAACACTGACGATTTATGAGAACGAAGATTTTTGTGGTGGCGATGGCGGCGGTAATGGCTGCGTCGCTGTATGCGCCGGATGCCGACGGCTGCACGCGCGTGACGTATATCGGCGATAAGGGCGATGTCATCACCGGACGCAACCTCGACTGGATAGAGGATATCCCTACCAATTTGTATGTTCTGCCCCAGGGGCTCGAACGCACCAGCTACGACATCGCCGACAGCGCGCTGACCTGGGTTTCGAGCTTCGGGTCGGTGGTGGCTGTGGGCTACGACATGGGCGTGACCGAGGGGATGAATCAGGCAGGCCTGTGTTGCAACTTGCTGTATCTGCCCGGTACGACCTATTCGTACAAGGGCGACCCGCGCCGCTTCAAGATGAGCTCGTCGGTGTGGGCGCAGTATGTCCTCGACAACTTCGCCACCACCTCCGAGGCCGTACAGGCACTGGCCCGGGATCAGTTCCGAATCGACGCGCCCACCATGCCGGGCGGCTCGGAGACGACCCTGCACATGGCCATCAGTGACACCACGGGCAACTCGGCCATCATCGAATACATCGACGGCCGCATCTCCATTCACGAGGGCAAACAGTACAAGGTGCTCACCAACGCGCCGCCCCTCGACCAGCAGCTTGCCATCAACGACTACTGGCAGAAGGTGGGCGGAATGCACATGCTGCCGGGCACCAACAAGCCAAGCGACCGCTTTGTGCGCGGCATGTTCTACGTCAACGCCATCCCTACCACGGCGTCGCCCGATATGGCCGTGGCCGGTGTGTTCGGCGTTATCTTCAACTGCGCCGTCCCCGTGGGCATCTCCGTGCCCGACAACCCCGAAATCTCCTCGACACGGTGGCGCAGCGTCGCCCACCAGAACAAGCTGCGCTACTACTACGGCACCGTCCTCAATCCGTCGATAATGTGGGTCGACCTTGCCGATTTCATGCTCACTCCCGGCTCGCCGATCATGAAACTGGACATTATAAACCAGAAAAAGCCCTACGCCGGCAACGTCTTCAAGAACATGAAGCGTGCTCCGCTCTACAAGCCCCTCTTCCGCTACAATTAACGGCTTTACTGCGCTATAAATAACGACTTACCCTACCCGTAGCATGAAAGCCGGAACGCCAACTCAATGACGTTCCGGCTTTCTATCTGCTGTTTCTGTGTCTGTCTTTATTCGCGGCCGTCGCATTCGGATATGAAGGTCTCGTAGATGCGCAGGAGGCTGCGACGTGTGCGCAGGTCGTACACAAATCCTATCACTCCGCCGATAACGGCTACGGCAACGACGCAGTAGATGGCAAACCGCTGCCCCGGGTCGCGCGCCGTCATTGTCAACAGGTCGACACCGAACGAGTACAGCACCGGTATGGCTACCAGGGGCGAGACCATAAACCAGCGGTCGAACGACTTGCGCAGCCTGAGCACGCGTCGGGCACATTCGACGCAAGGTATGTCCACCTCGTCAAGCACGACGAGCCGTCGCCGCTGCCTGAGGGCATAAATAGTGTAGACGAAACCGAAAACGAGGTAAAGAACGGCTGTTATCCAGCTGAAGTCCAACAGTTTCAGCATCGGCCCGCACAGCATCACCGTAACGCCGAGAATAGCGTAGATGTTGTAGGCTTTGCGCACCTTGCGTGTGAGCCTTCCCGTCCGGTGACGCACCGCATTGTCCACGGCGCGGCACATCCCGGCCTCGGTCTGCGGGCCCGAGCCGAGTTTCTGCCATCGGTCTTTTAGCGTTAATATGTTATCGTCCTCTGTCATACGTATATCGGATATTTTGTCTGGTTATTTCACTGTCTTTCATTGCTCTGACATCTCCTTCAACTTGCCCTTGGCCCTGTGCAGACGCACCGCCACAACGGCCTTGGCGATGCCCAGCACGTCGGCAATCTCGTCGTAACAGCGGCCGTCAAGCCACATCATCACAATGGCCTTGTCGAGGGCACTGAGCTGCGAGATAAGCATATACATCTGTTCAAGCTGCCGGCGGTGCTCCATATCGTCGCCGGCGATGAGGGTCAACGCCTCGTCGAGGCTGCGCGTGTTGCGGTGACGGCTGTTGCGGCGCAGCCAGGTTATGCACGTGTTGACGGCGGCGCGGTATATCCACGTCGAGATGTTTGCCTCGCCGCGAAAGGTGTCGAAGCCGTTCCAAAGGTTGGCCACAGTCTCCTGATACAGATCCTCGAAGTCGGCCGAAAAGCCGCTGTACATAAAGCACACACGACGCACGACGGCATCGTACCTGGAAAGCACTTCCAGGAAACGTGCCTCGCGGCCGCCGGCATCGGCGCGGCCGTCGGTATGGTTCTGTATCGATTGTGACCGGTTCATCTATTTTGTTAGACGCGACAACATCCCTAAAATTACAGCGTCCCGCAAAATTTTTTCCAAATCCCTACTGAGCAGACTGTTGCATCAGCTCCTCCATCTCCTTGGGCACCACAAAGACATCCTGCGGGCTTTCGGGACGCAAGGGCGCGTACCACTTGAACTTGGGCAACAGCAGCTGCGAGCGGCGGGCAAGGTAGAGTGGCGTGACATTGCCGTTGCTGGCCGGCCACATCTTCATGCGCTCGACGTTGCCGTCCTTGAACCAGGCGTTGAGGAAGGAGCTCTCCACGTCCACCATCTTGTTGATGGTGGAGTCGCTCTCCTCGGGGAAGAAAATCGCCTGCACCGAGCCATCCACCTCGAGGCGGTCGATCTTTCCGCCTACAAAGAAGGCGTTCATCTTTTTGCCCGTCAGCTGGTTATAGAAGTCCGGCTCGATTTCCTGCGCGATAAAGGCAAAGTCGGGCAGCACGGCGCGGTCGACGGTGGAGTCGTTGACATGGACGATGATGGTGTTGCCGAAAATCTGCTGGTTCTCGTTCCACACTATCGGATGGCGGAGCATGTGCAGACACGAGTCGCGCTGGACAAACACCATCGAGTCGCACAGTCCCTGCATGTCTGTCCGGTAAAAGCGCACGCGCGGCCATGCCGTGACGATGTGCGTCGAGTCAACCGTCTCGGTGACAGTTACCTTTTCGATAAATTTCTCCTCTATCGGGGGGAGCGGGAGGGAGTCGGCGGTCAGCGAGTCGGCGGTCGACAGGCCGGGCTTCTGTAAGTCGGCGGTCAGTACTCTCTTATCCGGAGTGTCCGGTGTCAGCCTGCCCGCGAGCGCCGTATCGGCGGCCAGCGTGTCGGCGGTCAGCGTGTCGGCGGCTGCCGGTGCCGGAACTTTTATCTTTTTCTCGGTGCGTATGGTGTCGACACGTAGCACGCTGGTGATGTAGCGGCCGTGCATGTACAGCGTGTCGCCCTGGCTGTACTCCATGGCCAGAGCGCGGCCGGTGACGTAGGCGCTGTCGATTTTTTCGTCGTAATAGCCGTAGTCGCCGCTCAGCTTCGACTGCTTGACCGAGTCGGTGAGGCTCATATTGCCGAAGGCCTCGCCGATGCCGGTGTTGCGGTCGTAGATAAGGGTGTCGCCCTCGAGCACCGTGCCGCCGTTGGTGCGCACGCTGGAGTGGCGGAACAGCTCGCCCTCGCCGCTGTCGGTGTTGTAGACGCCGTCGGTGGAGGTGATGACACCGTCGTTGTTGACGATTGTCGTGGGACTCTTGAAGGAGGCTATGTGGCTGACTGTGTTGTAGAACAGCGAGTCAGTGTAGATGTCGAGGGTATCGTTGGGACGCAGCGAGTGCAGGTGCACGTCGACGTAGAAGTTGGCGTCCTTTGTGGCGGGCAGATACTCGCCCTCCAGCGAGGTGAGGCGGTTGTTGCGGTCGGTGAGCTCGCCGCCGGTGTTGTAATAACCCAACTCGCTGGCGAGGTCGTAGGTGAAGATGTCGGTCTTGAGGGTCACGTCGCGATTGATCATGCGCACGGGCCGCTCGGGGTCGGGGCCGAAAAGGTAGGCTATCTCGCCGGGACCGTTGAAGTTCAGCTCGTCGGCATAGACAAAGAGTGTATCGCCCTGCTCCATCCGCACATTGCCGAAGGCGTCAAAGCTCGAGTCGTCGGGGTAGTAGTGGGCCGAGTCGCAGTACATCTGCATCGGGCCTTTTGAAAAGTGCACCTGACCCACGACGACCATATACGGGTCGAGGTCGTTTTTGAACAGGCGGTCAGCCTTTTCGAGCACCACCTTTTTGTCCGACGTGCGCGGCTTGCCGGCGATAGTGGGGACGGCCTGCAGGCGCGGGGCATGGCCCATCTTCAGCGTCGCGCGACGCTGGCCGGCGCCGGTGGCCAGCGCCAGTGCCGGCAACAGCAAAAACGCCAGCAGCGCCGTCACTGTCGTGCGGCGCCACCGTCGTGCGTTGTCTGTCGTGCTCTTGTTGGACACTTCTGTGGCCGGATATGCGTTAATTCAGATTTTCAAGGCCTTAGTTACCCTCGGACGAGGATACCTTGACCCAGTTTTTATGCTCGAACTCGCAGTTGCGCCATCCGTCCTCGATGCGGACGTATGTCTCGTCAATCTTCTTGTCGAGCCACTTGTCGAGAATTTCCTGCTTGCGGGCCTGCTCGTACATGCCCTTGATCTGCTGGTAGTCGTCGCCGAGGTTGGCGCGATGGGGCTCGTGACGGGCGGTCAGCTTCACCAGGGCCACAATCTCGCGGTCGCGGCGGGGGTCCTTCATAATGATGGGCTTGCTGATCTGGCCGGGCTCGAGCGATGCCACGGCGCGGGCGATGTCCTGCGGCAGCTGCGACATCTCAAAGCGCGTTGTGCCGGTGTTGCGGTTCACCATCACGCCGCGGCTGTTGTGTGTGTCCTTGTCCTGCGAGACGACGGCGACGGCCTCCTCGAAGGTGAATTTGCCTTTGTCGACGATGTCGGTGCGCAGCGAGTCAAGGCGTTTTGTGGCGTCGGTGAGGTCTTTGTCGCTGACCTTGGGACGCAGCAGGATGTGGCGGGTGTTGATGCGGTCGCCGCGCTTTTCGATGAGCTGGATGATGTGGTAGCCGAACTCTGTCTCAACGATTTTCGACGCCTTTTTGGTGTCCTTGAGGTTGTAGGCCACGGCGGCATACTCGGGCACCATCTCGCCACGGCCCATAAAGCCGGTCTCGCCTCCGCGGACGGCCTCGGGGGCCTCGCTGTAGAGGATGGCCAGGGTCGAGAACTCCGACTCGCCGCGGTTTACACGGTCGGCATAGTCGCGCAGACGTGCCTTTACGTCATCCACCTCCTGACGGGGAACGACGGGGTTGATGGTGAGCAGCTGCACCTCGACCTGCAGGGGGACGAAGGGTATGGAGTCGGTGGGCAGGGTGCTGAAGTAGCGGCGCACCTCGGCGGGCGTGGTCTTGACGTCCTTGGTGAGCGACTCCTGCACCATCTGCACGCGATAGCGGTTGGCGATGTTCTCTTTGTAGTAGTCGCGCAGCTCGGGCAGAGGCTTGCGGAAGTACTGCTCGACCTTGTCCTTCGAGCCCAGCTGATCGATAAGGAAGTTGATCTGCGACTCAACCTGGCTCATCACCGAGCCCTCGTTAACTTCTATGGTGTCGATTTCGGCCTGATGCAGATAAAGTTTCTGTATGGCCAGCATCTCGGGGAT
>SFLG01000013.1 GCA_004553485.1 Bacteroidales bacterium
TGCCTTTGCCGGTTCGTTCTATGCCTTTGCCATCTGGATCGGCATGGGCGTCCCCGCCGTCAAGTGGCTGATACAGTGCATCTGCGCCAAGGTGATGGAGCTCAAGGCTGACAAGGCCGACAAGGACGCGAAGGGCGCCAAGAACGCCAAGGACGCCGCCGCCAAGGACGAGGAGCCGTACTATTATAAAGTTCCCGTGCGCGCACGCAACGCCGCCGTCGTGGTGGCCTGCATCGTGGGTATCCTCGTGCCCTTGCAGATGGTGTCGCAGACGTGGGACGACCACGACCGCTCGGGCCGCTACACCGCGCGCGACTTCGGCATGAACTACCTCAACTCGCTGGACCCCAACGCGATAATCTTCACCTACGGCGACAACGACACCTTCCCCCTCTGGTACGCCCAGGAGGTTGAGGGCGTGCGTCCCGACGTCAAGGTGGTCAACCTGTCGTACCTCGATACCGACTGGTACATCAACCAGTTGCGCCAGCAGACCTACACTGCCGCGCCCATCGATATGTACGCACGTCCGCAGGACTATGCCTACGGCAATATGTGGGCACGCCTCCTAATGACGCCCGACTCGCTGGCTGCCCTGCCCGCCGACGCGGCCCAGGTGCTCCCCGACCTCTACGGAGGCAAGTCGGCGCTGCTGAAGAATTTTGTCCGGCGCTACGGCAACGTCCCCGGCTACGATAAGCTTATCGCCAGCATCAAAAAGGACGGCCTCAGCCACGCGCTGGTCAACACCAACGTCTATGCCAAGGTGGACAGCGCCGCCACGTACAAGTACTTCGGCAAATATCCCACCCTCGCCGACGAGGAGCACGGCGGCGCGTACGTCGACCTCAATGTGCGTAAGATTGGCTCGACGGCCGGTACGGCAACCTTGTCCGAGCTCGACATCATCGCCAACAGTATCGCCGGCGGCTGGAAACGTCCCGTCTACTTTGCCACTACCGTCCCCGACCGCTACTACAGCCCGTATGCGTCCATGATGTACGCCACGGGTATGGCCAAGATGGTGACGCCCTTTGTCGACGAGCTCTCGTCGCCGGTGGTCGACCGCGCCTACGAGAACATCCTCGGCAAATGGAAATGGGGTGGCCTCGACAGCGGCAAGAAGATTTATCTTGACGAGACTGTCCGCCGCATGGTGTCGTCGACACGTCTGGCCGTCCTCGAGGTCGTCAGCGACCTCATCGCCATGGGCGACGAGCCGGCGTCGAAGTGGGCGCAGGAGTGGGCGCGCAAGCACCACACCGCCGTGCCCGCGACACGCATCGACATGGCACGCATACTGCTGAACACGATGAACGAGAAGATGCCGCCCTCGGTGGCTCCCTTCGAGTCGGTAACCGACCTGCAGATGGGCCAGATTTACGCCCAGCTGTGGGAGCAGACCAACGACCCGTCCGACCTCAGGAACGCCCGCAAGTACCTCGACCTCACGCTCAAACGCTACGGTCAGCTCCTCGCCTACGCCAACTCCATCGGCCGCGACCAGCGCGCCCGCATGGCCGAGCCCGAGCTGAGCGCGATGCAGTATCCCGGTGTGGCCCTCGGCATACTCAACTTCCTCGACCTGCGCGAGGCAATGCTCAAGAGCAAGGCTTCGGCCGAGGACATGCAGATACTGTCGGCAACTTTGGGCTACAACCGCAGCAACATGGCCTACCAGTACTTCTACGTGATGGACAAGTCGGGTGACGAGGTTTATCAGATGTTCGGCAAGGACAGCCAGAGCAACACGCCCGTCATCGTCAGCGCCCTCGACCGGCTGCACACCGACTACGGCGTGAACCCGAAGAAACGCACCGACGCGTTCATCAGGCAGTACGGCGTGGCCCGTCCCGAATGGGCACGCATGCTCAACGGCAACTGAGCCGTGCGACAGTAAGCACATCTCTATTCGCTCTTTCACCCTCTCTCTCCTCTCAAGATGCGTCTTATCGAACAACCGCCTATGCTGTACCGCCTCCTTTTCCCGGAGGCGGTATGGCGTATCCGGCACCGCGGTGCCCGCAATGTATACCTCACTTTTGACGACGGCCCCATCCCCGAGATGACGCCGAAGATACTCGAGATTTTGCGCCGCTACGACGTCAAGGCCACTTTCTTTATGGTGGGCGACAACGTGCGGCGTCATCCCGAGCTACTCGAGGCCATCCGTGCCGACGGCCACAGCGTGGGCAACCACACCATGCACCACGTCCAGGGTCTGCACTGCACCTGGCGCACCTACGCCCGCGACATCTTCGAGGCCGACCGGCTCATCGGCTCGAGCCTCTTCCGTCCCCCGCACGGGCTCATCAAGCCGCAACAGTTGAAGGTGGTGAACAGCCATTTCAACGTTATAATGTACGATGTCGTCACGCGCGACTACTCGCGGCACCTCACCGCCGACCGTGTCTTCGACAACGTGCGCCGTTACACCCGCCCCGGCTCAATAATCGTCTTCCACGACTCGCTGAAGTCGGGCGCCCGCACCCTCGAGGCCCTGCCGCGCGCCATCGAATGGCTCAGGGAGCAGGGGTACGAGCTGCTGCCCATACCCGAGAATATTCCTCAAACCAGATGACCACACTTCCCGAAGGGCTTTTCAGCGGCTGCGGGGCTTTCAGCCACGCCGTCATCACGGCTATGCCCGTCCAGGACGACGCCGTCGCGCTGTACAACCGCTGGCTCGAGCGTGGCGACCACGGCAGCCTCGACTATATGGACCGCTGGCACGATGTGCGCAACGACCCGCGACTGCTCATCCCCGCCGAAGAGGGAGGGCCGGCGCGCACGCTGGTGCTGTGCCTGTTTGCCTATCCCCACCACGACACCCTCGGCGCCCCGGACGGCATCGCCGACTATGCCCACGCCCGCACCGACTACCACTACGCCCTCAAAGCCGCCCTTGCCCCCGCCGTCGCCGCCATCGACAGCCTGTACGGGTCGGTGAGCCGCGTCGTCACCGACTCGGCGCCCCTGCGCGAGCGTTACTGGGCCGCCCGCGCCGGCCTGGGCGTTATCCGCCGCAACAACATGCTGTATGTGCCGGGATACGGCGCCAATTTCCACATCGCCACAATCGTCACCACCGCCGCCCTTCCCGACGCGCAGACGCCGCCGCCCCTGCCTCTCGGCCACGTCTGCCCCGACAGCTGCCGCCGCTGCGTCGACGCCTGTCCCACCCACGCCCTTCGCCCCGACGGCACCCTCGACTGCCGCCTCTGCCTCTCCTACCTCACCATCGAAACCGCCCGCACCCCCCAACCCGGAGCCCCCGCCAACAATAACGGCCTTCCACGCCACGGTGCCATCTTCGGCTGCGACGTATGCCGCCACGTCTGCCCCCACACCCAAGCCGCGCGCCCTGCCCCGGTGATACCCGCCCTGACCCCCAACCCCGCCCTCCGCGGCGTCGACTGGCAGGCCATGACCAACGGCCAATTCCGCCGCCTCTTCGGCTCCACCCCCCTCGCCCGCGCCTCCCTCAAAGGCCTCCGCAACAACCTCTCAAAACTCTAAAACATAAAAAACAGCAACGTCGTACATTGCGGCGTTGCTGTTTTTTGATGGTGCGGCTAATTGTATGAGATGTGGCCGGTGTGTTGCTGTCGGTGAGTGGGGTAGGGGTTAGGTGCGGCGGAGGACGATGGCGGTGCGGGCGGGGAGGTAGAGGCGGAGCCACTCGACGCCGGCGGGGGCGTAGAGGGGGTCGGGGGTGGTGAAGTGGCGCACGCTGTCGTCGACGTTGCCGAAGCCGCCGAAGACGGGACGATCGGTGTCGAGGACGGCCCGGTAGCAGCCGGCGGGGGCGAGGATGCCGTAGCCGTCGTACGACTTGTCGGGGCTGAAGTTGAAGACGAAGCACAGGTCGCCGCGCATAAAGGCCAAAATCTGGTCGTCGTCCTTCTCCCACAGCTTGCGTATGGGCAGGGCCTGGAAGTTGTACACGTCGCCGACGAGCTCAACCATCGCGTTGTCGAAGTTGTTGAGCAGGTGGTATTTGAGGTTGGGGTTGTCGACCAGGTTCCACTGGCGGCGGGCATATTTGTAGCTCCAGCCGTTGCCTTCGCGGGGGAAGTCGATCCACTCGGGATGGCCCCACTCGTTGCCCATGAAGTTGAGGTAGCCGCCGTTGATGGTGGCCAGGGTGACCAGGCGTATCATCTTGTGCAGAGCTATGCCGCGGGCAACCGTCATGTCGTTGTCGTCCATCATCATGTGCCAGTACATCTTGTCGTCAATAAGGCGGAAGATGATGGTCTTGTCGCCTACCAGCGCCTGGTCGTGGCTCTCGCTGTAGCTGATGGTCTTTTCGTCGGCGCGGCGGTTGGTGAGCTCCCAAAAGATTGATGTGGGATGCCAGTCCTCGTCCTTCTTCTCCTTGAGTAACTTTATCCAGTAGTCGGGGATGCCCATTGCCATGCGGTAGTCAAAGCCTATGCCGCCGTCCTTGACGGGGAGGGCCAGACCGGGCATGCCGCTCATCTCCTCGGCAATTGTGATGGCGTTTTTCGAGATGGAGTGCACCAGCTTGTTTGCCAGGGTCAGGTATGTGATGGCGTCGGTGTCCTGGTTGCCGTTGTAGTAGTCGGCATATCCGTTAAAGTCCTGACCCAGACCATGGTTGTAGTACAGCATCGACGTTACGCCGTCAAAGCGCAGGCCGTCGAAGCGGAACTCCTCGATCCAGTACTTGCAGTTCGACAGCAGGAAGTGCAGCACCTCCGTCCTGCCGTAGTTGAACAGCAGCGAGTCCCAGGCGGGGTGCTCGCGGCGTGCGCCCGTGTTGAAGTACTGGTCGTACGAGCCGTCGAGGCGCGCCAGGCCCTCGGCCTCGTTTTTGACGGCATGGCTGTGCACGATGTCGAGGATGCAGGCCAGGCCCAGCTCGTGGGCGCGGTCGATGAGGCTTTTAAGCTCGTAAGGCGTGCCAAAACGGCTGGACGGAGCGTAGAAGTTGGATACATGGTAGCCGAACGACCCATAGTAGGGATGCTCCTGGATGGCCATGATCTGGATGGCGTTGTATCCGTCGGCGGCGATGCGCGGCAGGATGTTGTCGCGGAACTCGTTGTAAGTGCCTACGCCCTCCTTGTCCTGGGCCATGCCGATGTGGCACTCGTAGATGAGCAGCGGGCGGGTGTCGGGCTCGAAGTTGTTCACCTTCCAGTTGTACGGCTCGGCGGGGTCCCATATCTGGGCCGAGAAGAGGTGCGTGTTCTCGTCCTGCACCACGCGGGTGGCGTAGGCCGGGATGCGCTCGCCGCTGCCGCCGTCCCAGCTGACGTACATCTTGTACAGCTGGCCGTGGTGCATGGCCTCGAAGGGCATCGTCACCTCCCAGTTGCCGTTGCCGACGGGATGGAGCGTGTATTCGGGCACACCGGCCTTCCAGCCGTTGAAGTCGCCTATCAGACTTATCGCCGTGGCGTGGGGTGCCCATTCGCGAAAGACCCATCCGCCGTCGGCGGTGCGATGCAGACCGAAATAGTTGTGGGCGTTGGCAAACTGATCAAGGCCTCCGCGATGGCCGCCCGTAAGCTCCTTCTCGCGGCGTTTGGCGTCCTCGTGACGCCCGACGATGGCCTCGGCGTAAGGCTCGAGCCAGGGGTCGTCGCGCAATATTCCCAGTGTGCGCTTGCGGGCTTTGCGGGCCGCTGCGGACTTTGTTGCCGGTGACGGCTTAGATGCCGATGCGGCAGTATTTTTTTTCTGTGCCATAATATCAGTCATGTTATTTGTGTAGGGCGTTAGGGCAATGCCCGTTGTCAAACCGTCCTCAACTATATAAAAAGAAAAAAGGGCGCTCCGGGTTCAATGCCTCGGCGCGCCCTTGTGTATTTTTCGCGCCCTATTGCTTAGAGCCCATTCCCCTAAGCTCCAAAGCGATTAGGGGAACAGACTCTTAATAGGTCTGGAAAGTGGTCTTGAAGTCGTCCAGGCAGAAGAACGAGGGGTTGTTCATACCCCACATGCCGGTCTGGCTAGACTCCATCTGCATGTAAATGGCGCGGACGTTGCCGAGGGGTGTGAGGTCAACGGTCTGCCACTTGTCGACGATGTTGCCGTCCTTGGCGAGATAGAACTCCACCTGGCTGACGCGCTTGCCGTCGCTGACGCCGTAGAAGATAACCTTGCACCAGTCAGTCGAGCTGAAAGGCAGGTTGTAGTTGGTGCCGTTGAGCATGGCGTAGTAGCCGTAGGCGCTGTTGGTGATGCGCACGCTGCGGGGGGTGGATGTGCCGGCGGTGCTTAACACCATTGCGCAGGAGGGGTTCTCGGGCACAGCCTCTCCGGCCGATGCCAGGGGCTCGCGGGTGTCCCAGTAAGCAAGCAGATAGTCCAGCGAGCCGTCGCTGCCGCCGCCGGTGATGCTGCCCCACTGGTGTGCGATCCAGTCGCCGCTGACGCCCTGGTCGGTGTTGTCCTTAGAGCGAGTGGGGCAGAAGCCGTACCACGACTTGTACTCCACGCCCTCGTATGTATCAACCTGTGCCGTGTGGCTGATTGTCAGGTTGGGGGCGTACTGGATGCTCTTCAGATTGGTGTCGTAGCAGTTGATCCAGTAACCCTCTTTAGTAAAGTTGTCGGTGCTGGTAACTTCAAAAGTGTAGGTCCACTGCACGTTGGTGAGGCTGCCGTCCCCTGAGCTGTCGCAAGAGGAGAAAGCCACCGAGGCTCCCAGAGCCAGAACGGCCACGGCCATGTTCTTTAAGAATTTCATTTGGATGGAAATTTATTAGGTTATGATTATTAAGGCGGAGGCAAATCAGAGCATATCTGGCGTTCCGCTTTTGCAAAGATAACACAAATTCCCTAAAAACCGAAATCGCCCGCCCGTTTTAGGGATTGTGGCCGCCCGAGCCGGCGTGGCCGCCCTGCCTAAATTAGCTGTCTGAGCTACCTTAGCTATAATAGCTATCTTAGCTATTTAGCGGCTTTGGGCGGCTTTCAGCAGGGCGAGGGTATCCCGGGGGCCGAGGTTGAACAGGGCGTCGAGGACGGACAGGCCGGGGATAAAGCCGAGGCCGGCCTCGCGCACCTGGCGGTAGGCGGGGATGGGGTAGTGCGCTTCGTCAAAGGTGTTGACAGTTAATGCTTTGCCAAGGGTCGTTACTTCCGATATGAGCGGTATGCCTACCGATAGGCGCGTTTTGATGCCGATGGTGGCGCGGATGACGGCGTCCATGTCGAGCATGTAGGCCAGCACGGGGCGGCCGGCGGCGGCGTCGGTGAAGAGATGGCGGAAGCGCGGCCACAGGTCGTGAAACCAGGGCGTGCCGCCGTAGGCTGTCTCCAGGGTCGACGCCGCGGTGAGCCACCAGCGGTTGTGGTCGCTGACGAGGATGTCGTTCCAGGTGGGACGGCGCCCGGCGACAGACGTGCCGTGGCATACGGGGACGGTGATGTCGAGGCGCCCGCGCACGTCGGCGATGGCGAAGCGGTGCACGGCCTTGTCGCGCTTGTCAAACGGTCGGTCGCCGTCGATAACCGCGAGGTCGCAGTCCACCATCGCCGCATACCAGCTTGCCGGAGCAGCAAGTACGGGCTTAAGCATCACGGCCTGTGTCATTTGTCGGGATTGGCTGAGCGGAAAAAGCGGTTCCAGCGTATCTTGCCGTCGAAGAGCGAGTGCTCGCGGTCAAACGAGGCAATGATGAACATGGGCACGCCGATGATGTGGTCTTCGGGCACAAAGCCCCAAAAGCGCGAGTCCTGCGACATGTCGCGGTTGTCGCCCATCATAAAGTAGTAGTCCATCTCGAAGGTGTAGTCCTTTATGGGTTTGCCGTCCATATAGACGGTGTTGCCCTTGAGGTATGCGTTGTGATGGCGCTCGTAGTTGCGGATGACGCGTTTGTAGAGGTCCCATGTCGTGGCGTTCATGGCGACTTTCAGGCCCTTTTTGGGGATGAGGATGCCGTTTGCACCGCCGTATTCGGCTGTCGTCCAGTTGGCAGCGGCGATTTCGGGGAAGAGGTTGAGGCCGCCGGGCTGCAGCGCCTCAAGGTGCGTGGCGCGCACGGCCGAGGTAATCTGCCCCGAGGCCTTGAGCTCGCGCAGCATCTTGTTTGTCAGGGGAATGACGACGATGGCATCGGTGGGACGCGAGCCGGGGAGGCTGGCGCGCAGGTATTCCATCACCTCGGCGTTGACACCGTTGGGCGACTGTATGTCCGACTGGTTGATGTCGTACTCCTTGATCTGCTCGTCGGTGAGGGGTCGCGACAGGGCAGCGACATACTGCCACTGGGCGTTCTCGGGCTGGGGCTGGGCCTTGCCGTCGATGTAGATGACGTCGTCATGGATTGCCAGTCGCTCGCCGGGCAGACCCACCACGCGCTTGACAAAGTTGGTGCGCCGGTCGACGGGGCGGTATTTCACCTTACCGAATTTCTCCGTGTTGGTGTTGACCTCGCCCCAACCGTATGTCTTGACCAGCAGGTCGTAGTACATCGGGTCCTCCTCATACTTGGTGGCGACGGTGTCGCCGGCGGGGAAGTTGAACACCACGATGTCGTTGCGCTCGACGTCGCGCAGGCCGGGCAGACGGCGGTATTTCACCTCGGGCCACGAGGCGTAGCTGTCGCCGCCGATAAAGGGCAGGGTGTTGTGTGCCAGGGGGAAGTGGATGGGTGTGATGGGCACGCGCGGGCCGTAGACCATCTTGTTTACCCACAGATAGTCGCCGGTGAGCAGTGTCTTTTCAAGCGACGACGAGGGTATCTGGTAGTTCTGGCCGATGAAGGCGAATACAAAATACACCAGTACCAGCGCGTAGACGATGGCGTCGACCCACGACATCACCGAGCGCGTGATGGCCGACTTCGACTTCTTCCACCATGTGAAGGGGATGTAGCCCGTGATGTAGATGTCGAAGAGCAGAGGCAGGCCCAGCAGGAACCAGTAATTGTTCATCCACACCACCCATAGCAGGTAGATGAAGGCCACGATGCCGAAGCGCCACCATCGTGTCTTGCGCGTGGCGTCGATGCGTTCTTTGAAGGTATGGGGTTCGGCAGGCGCGGCAGCTACGGCATCGGTTTTGGGTGTCGGGTTATCGTTGACCGGGCTCACCTTGTTGTTGCTGACCTTGTTATCTGTGTGTTCTTTATTCTCAGTCATTTTGGTATAGTGATACTGAAAAAATCAGTGGTTGCGGGTGATGATGTAGTCGAATATGGCGATGAGGCGCTGCTTGTCCTCCGTTTCGGGCAGACAGGCGAGGGCCTCGACGCCTTCGGCGCGCAGCTCGGCCATGCGGGCGTAGGTGTACTCGATGCCGCCGTAGGTTTTGGCGTAGGTGGTGAGGGTGTCGATTTCGGTGGCGTTGAGCGAGCCCGAGCGCACCAGTGTGTTCATCGCCTCGTGCAGGGGCAGTGTCTCGTCGGCCAGGACATGCAGCAGGGGCAGTGTCACCTTGCCCTCGCGCAGGTCGTTGCCGGTGGGCTTGCCGACGGCGGGGTCGCTGTAGTAGTCAAACACATCGTCGCGCATCTGGAAGCACAGGCCCAGCAGTTCGGTAAAGCGCACGAGGGCGCGCGAGCGCTCGTCGTCGACACCGAGGGCGTCGGCGGCGGTGCGGGCGCAGGCCTTGAACAGCGAGGCCGTCTTCAACGTTATCACGCTGAGGTAGTTTTCCTCGGTCAGCTCGCCGTGAAGGGCGTTGTAGATCTGGTCGAGCTCGCCCAGGCTGAGTGTCTTGCCCAGGCCGGCGACGGTCTCGACGACGGCGATATTGCCTGTCTTGATGGCCAGCTGCAGCGACGACGACACAAAGAAGTCGCCGGCAAGGACGGCCACGTGGTTGTCCCACACCGAGTTGACGGTGGGGGCGCCGCGGCGCTCCTCCGACTGGTCCACCACGTCGTCGTGTATCAGCGAGGCGTTGTGCAGCAGCTCGAGGGCCGCCGCTCCAGCGACGACACGGTCGTTGATGCCGCCGAGCACACGTGCCGTCAGGAACACGAGGATGGGGCGGATGAGCTTGCCATGTGTGCGAAGGCAGCCGTCGATGATGGTCTGTAGCATGGGGTTGCCGGTGGCGAGCTGACGGCGGATGCAGTCCTCCATCAGCTCAAGGTCGGGCGCAAGGCTGGCGCGTATGTCGTCGAGCTTATTCATAAAACTCTGCAAAAATACGAAAATTTCGGCAATACAGCGCCGTTATTCATAATAAGTTAGTAAATTTACCAAACCAAACCGGCAAAAGCCCTCCCCCGGCCCCTCGAACCCCCTGCAAACGGGGGCCTTAGCCGGCCCCGGCGGGCGGGGGCCGCGGCTGGCGGCGGCAGCGCCGGCTCTTGTGCCCGGCCCTTGTGCCCGTTACTGTTATCGGTCGAGCTCGACCGATAACGGTGTTGCCACCCACGGCTGCCACCCGCTGTTGCTACCCGGGCTGCCACCCGGGGCCGCTACCCTCGGGGCCACGGCCGGGCCCATTACTCCCGATTGTCCCATAACCTCCCAACCATAACGGCATAATGCAAAAAAAACTTTTCCTGCTTGACGCTTACGCCCTCATATACCGCGCTTACTACGCGATGATACGCAACCCGTTCTACACCTCGGACGGGCGCAACACTTCGGCTGTCTACGGCTTCACCAACGTCCTTGACGAGATTATGCGCAAGGAAGACCCGCAATATATGGCCGTCTGCTTCGACCCTCCCGGCGGCGACACCTTCCGCCACGAGGTCTACGCCGAGTACAAGGCCCAGCGCGACAAACAGCCCGAGGACATCACCCTGTCCATCCCCGTCATCAAGGAGATTATCGAGGCATGGGGCATACGCGTCATCGAGGTGCCGCGCTACGAGGCCGATGACGTCATCGGCACCCTGGCCACCGAGGCCTCGCGCGACGGCTTCACCACCTATATGATGACGCCCGACAAGGACTACGGCCAGCTCGTCACCGACAACGTCTTCATGTACCGTCCGGCCCTGAAAGGCAAGGACTTTGAGGTGCGCGGCCCGCAGCAGGTGTGCGAGCGCTACGGCATCTCCAGCCCGCGGCAGGTGATTGACCTGCTGGCCCTTGAGGGCGACGTCAGCGACAACGTGCCCGGCTGCCCCGGCGTGGGCGAGAAGACCGCCGCCAAGCTCATCACGCAGTTCGGCTCGGTGGAGAATATGCTCGAAAACACCGACCAAATCAAGGGCGCCCTCCGCGCAAAGGTGGAAGGGGCGGCCGAGCAGATACGCTTCTCGAAATTCCTGGTCACCATCAAGACCGACGTCCCGCTGGACATCACCCCTGACGACCTGCTGCGGCGCGAGCCGGACTACAAACGTCTGCGCGAGCTGTTCACCGACCTGCAGTTCACCTCATATCTCAAAAAGCTGGGCCCGGCTGCTCCGGCAGCCGCCTCGGCGCCCGTGCAGCCCTCGCTGTTCGGCGACGACGCACCGGCCACGCCCATGCCTGCCGACGCGGCCACGGCCGACGCGGATGCTGCCGGCGAGCTATCGGCCCCGTCGGCCGGGTTCGAGATGCTCGAGAGCGCCGCTCAGGTGGCCGACTTCGCCTCGCGCGTCCTCGCCACCTCGCCCGAGGCCATCGCCTTCAGCGTCTACGCCGACGGCGACGAGGCGATGACGGCCGACCTCCGCGGCATCGGCGTCAGCGTCACCGACGCCCTCACCGCCTACATCCCCTGGGACACCTTCGACGCCGCGGCCCTCGCCGAGGTCATCCAGCCCCTTGCCGACAATCCCGCCACGCTCTACGTCAGCCACGACGTCAAGCGCGACATGATAATCCTGGGACGGCACAACATCGCCGTCACCGGTCCATACTACGACATCGCGGTGGCACACTATGTCCTCAACCCCGACGCCCCGCACGACCTGCCCGACATCGCCATGCAGCTGCTGGGTCTCAGCCTGCCCGGGTACACGTTGACGGCGACCCAGCGGCGCAAGCCCCTGCAGGGCACGCCGTCCGAGGTGGGCGCCATTGTGGCCCTACGTGCCGAGGCAGTGCGGCGCCTGTTGCCCGTTCTGCGCCGCGACATCACCGCCGAGGGCGCGCAGCATCTGCTCGACGACATAGAGATGCCCCTGGTGCGCGTGCTGGCAGCGATGGAGCGCTCGGGAGTACGCTTTGACGCCGGAGTTCTGGCGCAGATGTCGCGCAGTCTGACGGCGCGCCTGGACACGCTGCAGGAGCAGTGCTGGCAGATGGCAGGCGAAAAGTTCAACGTCGCTTCGCCCACGCAGGTCGGCGAAATTCTTTTCGGACGCATGCAGATCGACCCGTCGGCAAAAAAGACCAAGGGCGGCGCATGGTCCACAACAGAGGAAATTCTCGAAAAATACCGCCATCAGTACCCCATCGTCGACCTCATCCTGCAAATTCGCGGCCTGCGTAAACTGCTGACGACCTACATCGACGCTTTGCCCAAGCTAATCAACCCCGCCACGGGCAAGATACACACCACATTCAACCAGACGGTTACGGCCACGGGCCGCATCTCGTCCACCAACCCCAACCTGCAGAACCTGCCCATCCGTACCGACCAGGGCCGCGAGATACGCCGCGCCGTGGTGGCCGACCCGGGCGACCTCATCCTCAGCGCCGACTACTCGCAGATCGAGTTGCGCCTGATGGCTTGCATGTCGGGCGACCCGGTCATGGTGCAAGCTTTCAACGCCGGCGAGGACATCCACCGCTCGACGGCGGCAAAAATCTACCACACACCCATCGGTGAGGTCAGCGACACCCAGCGCCGCAACGCCAAGACGGCCAATTTCGGCATTATCTACGGCATCTCGGCCTTTGGGCTGAGCCAACGCCTGGGCATCCCCCGCGGCGAGGCCAAGGAGCTGATTGACGGGTACATGCGCACCTACCCCGATGTCAAGAAGTATATGGACGAGGCCATCGAGCGCGCACGCCGCGACGGCTTTGTGACCACCATAATGGGACGCCGCCGCTATCTGCCCACAATCAACGACCGCAGCTTCACCGTGCGCTCGTTTGCCGAGCGCAACGCCATCAACGCGCCCATCCAGGGCTCGGCCGCCGACATCATAAAGATAGCTATGGTGCGCATTTTCAACGAGATGGAGCAGCGGTCGATGAAAAGCCGCATGATACTGCAGGTGCACGACGAACTGGTGTTCGACATCGTACCCTCCGAGCTGGACGCCATGCAGGAACTCGTCGTCCGCAACATGGAAAACGCCTACCGCGCCTGCGTGCCCCTCACCGTCTCGGCCGGCGTCGGCTCCAACTGGCTCGAGGCCCATTGACCGCCGCCCGCTACCTGGTTATGGGGATGTTGGACATCAGCGAGGTGAGGGTGGCGGCAGACTGGACGTGGCTGTCGGCGACGCGGATGATGTCGAAGTACTCGGGGGTGAACTGCTCGGCGGGGTCGGCCTTGCGATGGCTGTCATCCTCCTTCATCAGGTGTACGAACAGCAGATAGCACTCTATCCCGATGCCGGGGAAGCAGCGTCGCACCAGCTCGCGGTAGTTCTGCACCTGCCGGGCGTAATCGAGCAGCTCGTCCATGCCCAGCGTGGCCAATGAGGCGTAGTGCGTCTTGAAATCTATTATCGTCGCTTTTACCGGGCGGCCTTCCTTGTCCATCTCCATCACCAGACGGTCGATGCGGTAGTTGGTCTCAAAGCCATCGGAGTAGTTGGACAGTGACAGCTCGGCACGCTCGTGCACGCCGTCGCCGTCCGAGAACCACCCGGCCAGCTTTTCGCGCAACGGCCGCATCCGCTCGTCGTCCTCGAGCAGCCCCACGCCAAAGAGCGCGCGCAGGGCCTGCAGGTCGTGGTGCTCGACGGTGAACTTGCCCGTCAGCGGGTCGCGCGTGTTGCGGTAAAAGCGCACGGCGCCATAGCGGACGGCCTTGTTGATGTCGTCGGGCGACGAGGCGTCGGTGACATGCTCGAGCAGGCGGTGGAAATTTATGCCGCGGCGGCGCAGGACAGGATTGTCGCTGTATTTCTTCGCCGGCTTCGGCGCCTTTGCCGTGGCTTCGAGCGACGAGGCGTCCTCGGCCTCCGTGTCGATGTCGCCGCTGTCGGCCGACTCGTCGGTGAAGCCCAGGGCCGTTGTGATGGAGGTGACGGTGCGGTCGGCGTCGAGGTTCGACTCGTACGCCGAAATCGTCATCGTGTACGGGTCGGCCACCGGCGCGATACCCAGGCGCTCCTCCTCCTGGCGCTGCTCCAGCGCCTGGCGCTCGCCGCTGTCGAGGTGGTCGGCGGGACGGCGTGCCGGCACGGGAGCGTGCGTCTCGGCATCGGTGAGGGTGCTGATGACAAAGGTGTCTATCTTGTTCCAGCTGACGGCGACGTGGAAACCGTCGACATCGGCATACTCGTCGCGGCAGGCAAAGAGTGTGGCGGTGATGTCGGCCATGAGGTTGGTGCTTTCGTCGCGTTTGAGAGCCTTGTCTATTACGGCCATGCGCTCCTGCACCGTCATGCCGTCGTGGGCGTTGGCGGCATATTCGTCCATGACCTTCTGGCTGCTTGCCGAGCTGAAGTACACCATCAGCTCGTTTTTGGGACGGGTAAAGGCCACATATGCCTTGTTGAGGTTGTCGAGCACCTGCTCTTTGATGTTGCTCTTGCACAGCTCGGCCATCGGCGACCCTTCGAGCAGGCAGGCGCTCTTGACGGGGAGGAGGAAGTAGGGCGGGAACATCAGCGGGTCGGCAAAGCTGAAACGCGTGGCTATGTCGGGGTTGTCCTCGAACCATCGGCTGGTGTCGACCCACAGCTTTTCCCAGCCTGACTTCTTTGTAAGCGACCAGTTTGCGAAGGGCACGTGCACGCAGGCAAACTGCAGGCCCTTTGACTTGTGCACGGTCATCACCTTCACTGAGTCGCTGGACATCGACGGCAGCGACTTCTTGCTGCCCACGGTGTCCCACCACTTGAGGAAGCCGTGCAGATTGTGGTGGTTCTGGGCCGTATAGTCGTTGAGCAAATCCTGGAAACCCACCAGGAAGGGCGTCTCGCGCTCGACGGTGGCGCTGTTTTCGCCGCCCCAGGTGATGCAGAAGTAGATTATGCGCTCGACCAGCGTGGGCAGGTTGGAGGCGTTGCCCTCGAGGATTTTGCGAATCAGCGTCTCCGGGTTGTCAGTGTCGGCGCCGGTGTCGCCGTCGAGGCTGTCGGCCACGTCGGGGAAGGCGCGGCGGAAGGCCTCTTCTATCTTTTCGCCGCTGACGTGCAGCGGTTTGTCGGTGTCGGCGCCGGAGTCTTTGTCCTTTGCCATCAGCCGCTGCAGCATAATGCGCGCGTGGCTGAGGAAGGTGGCGATGTCGTGCGTGTAACGGGTTTGGCCGTCTGCCGCTTCGTCGCTGTCGGCACCGAATTTCTCGATAAGGCGCAGCATCTCCACCACAAAGTTCACCATGGGCGAGTGGCTGATGCGCAGGGCCTCCTCGCTGGTGACGGGTATGCCGGCCTCGATGAGGGCCAGGGCGCATTGGCTGCATTGGTCGTTGGTGGAGGTGAGCACGGCGATGTCGCCGAAGGCAAAGCCGGCGTCGCGCTCGCGGCGTATCTCGGCAATGAGCCGGTCGGTCTGCAGCCTCACCTTCTCGGGTTCGGTGAGGGTGTTGCCCGTCTCGGCCTGGCGGATTTTGTTGAGGTCGGTAAGGCAGACATATCCGTATGCCTCTTTCTTGCTGTCCTTTATCGACTGGCGCACCTTGTCGTATGCCTCGACGGTGTACGGCACGCCGGCCGAGCGGTAGACCACGGCGCCGGGAGCGGCGATGGTGCCGAAGAGCACATTGTTGAAGTTGACGATGACGCCCGAGCTGCGGTAGTTGCGGTTCTCCTCGGGGATGTCGCCGCGGTGGGCAATCTGCACGGGCGAGCCGGAGGCGCGGTAGTCTTTCTCGACGCGGCTGTGCAGCAGGCTGCTGTTGGCCTGGCGGAAACGGTAGATGGACTGTTTGACGTCGCCGATGATGAGGCTGTCGTCGGGGTCGCCGTAGTCGAGCAGCGGCTTCAGGCTCTCCCACTGCATGGTGGAGGTGTCCTGAAACTCGTCGATGAGGAAATGGCGCAGGTTCAGCGCCTCGTTCTCGAAGATGAAGGGCACTACCGAGCTACGCCGCGCGTCGTCGTCGGCCATACGCTTTTCAAAGCGCTGCCTGAGCAGCTCGCTCTTGGCGTGGGGGTCATCGGTGTTGTCGATACTGTCATCGGAGGCGGCATCGGGGTTTGTCAGCTCGCGTATCAGCGAGTAAAGCTTGGTGTTGGAGTCCTGCAGAAACATCACCGACCCGTCGGGGCTGTAGGCCGAGCGGTAGTGGCGCAGGGCGCTGAGCAGGTACAGCGCGGGCACCCCTTCGAGCAATACGCCCAAGGTGCTGATTTCGACAATATTGTCGTAGATTTTCTGCAGGTCGGCGCGCCATTCCTCGACGTAGTCGCGCATAGCGGACGCTCCGCCGGCGCCGATGGCGTTGGCGGCGGCCTTGTTCATCATCTTCGTGGCGGCGACAACGATGTCCTTGCTCATGCATGACACCATGGTGGCCGACTGTGCCTTTTTCAGTAGCTCGCTGTCGGTGGGCGAGCCTATTCGTGCCAGCGCCTTAAGCAGTTTGCTGAAGTTGGCGGCGATTTTCACGCCTGCCCCGGCGGCCGCTGTAAGCTTGGCGAGCAGGGCGTCGGCGCGTCGGCGTATATCGCCCAGGAGCCGGGTGTCGCGCCGCCGGCGCTTGCCGCTGTCATCGGTACAATAGGTCAGGTAGTCCTCGTAGCGGCGTATATTCTCCGGGTCGGCGAACCACTCGTCCATCTCCTCGGCATAGTCGTGGTAGGCGTCGTTGAACAGCATCTTGGCGTACCGGAGCATAGTGCCGTAGGGGCCCTTGTCGTTGCTTGAGTCGAAGATGTTGATTTTTGAGCCGTTGCGCTTCTGGCTGTCGATAAGATTGCTGAACGACTGCTCGATTACCCCGCGTCGTTCATCGGCCTCAGGGCCGCTGAGGGTGCGGAAGTTGTAGTCGTCGACCATGCCGGCCACGATGCGGTTTATTATCGTGTCCTCGTCCACCGTCAGGTCGTAGTCGCCCTCCAGGTCGAGCTCGTACGCCAGCGAGCGTGCGAGGGTCTGGAAGAACGAGTCGATGGTGTTGACGTTGAAGTCGGAGAAGTTCTGCAGCAGGTCGTCCAGGGCGTTGCGGGCCGCCGCGGCGATGCGCCGGACGATGGCCGTGTCGCTGTCGGGGACGGCGTCGGGGGCCCAGTGCTCGGGATGCTCCTTTTCAAGCACGTACAGCTGGCGCGAGATGTCAAGACGGCGTATGCGGCGGCGCAGCTGGTCGAGCATGTCGACAAGGCCGCGCAGGGGGACCTTCACCAGCCCGGGCACTTCTTCGAGCATGTCGCCGGCAATCTTCAGCAGCTTGGCGCGCAGCTCGTCGTCGGTGACGGAGAGGCGGTCGTTTGCGCGGGCGGCGTGGCACAGGCTGTCGATGAGGTCGCGCAGCCGGGGCTCGAAGAGTTTGCCGTAGTCCACGCCGTCGGCGCAATCCCCGGTGTAGTTGTCAACCACGTTTACGCAGTCGCGCACGAGGGCGTCGATGTCTTTGGCACCGGGAGTGCGCAGACCGAACTCCAGTGCCAGGTCGTCGAGGTATTCGGGCTTTTCAGGCTCACCGGCCCCCGCCGCTACGTTCAGGCCGGCGGTCTCAGCCTTTGCGCGCCGCTCGGCGGCCTCGGCAAGATGGCGCGGGTAGTCGGCAAGGGCCGTCAGCGCCTTGATAATGCGCTCCTTCATCTCGGCGGTGGCCTTGTTGGTGAAGGTGATGGCGAGGATGCGGCTGTGACGCAGGGGAGCGGAGATGTACTCGCCGCCGTCGTCGCCCCCGCGGCGACGGTTCGAGCGCCAGATGGCGTTCAGCACCTTGGGCGAGTCCTCCGGCTCGACCTCGTAGGGCGACGGGGCGTCCGGGTCGCGCCCGAAGTCGTCGTAGCGCGTGTCCCATCGCGACGGATTGTCGCGGTAACCCCACAGCAGCGACATCGGGGCGCCCAACAGCAGCCTCAGATATTCGCGTGTAAGGGTGTAAGTCTTGCCTGAGCCGGCACTGGCCTTGTATATCGTAAGCATAGCTGTCCTCCTGCTTTTTCCCTGTAGTTGTTAATTGCCGCGTGTCGGCGCGTCATTGCCGCAAACGCTAAATTCTGATTAACCTTCAGCCTTTATTTTCCGCAGCCCAAAATCTTAACTCTTAATTTTTAATTTTTAATTTTTAATTTTTATTTACCCCTTGACGCGGTAGCCCATTGCGGCGAGGCGTTTGCGCAGGGCCTCGCGTCGGTCGCCCTGCAGCAGAATTTCGTTGCCGCGCACACTGCCGCCGGTGCCCATCGCCTTTTTCAGCGCGGCGCCGAGGTCGGCCGTCTGCGCGTCGGACATGCTGTCGGGGCAGACTATTATCGTAGCCTCCTTGCCTCCGCGGCCCTTGCGCTCGTAGTGCAGCGTCAGCGTCTGCGTGCCGGACAGGCGTGTCTCTGCCGGCTCTTCGGCGGCCTCGGCCTCCGGGCCGTCAGGGAGTGTCCCCATAAGCGCCTTTAGCGCCTCAAAGCCGTTTGCGCCCTTGATGTCCATAGGTCAGTGTGTGTGGTTGTGGAAGTGAAGACTGTCCGACAATATGTCGCCCAGCTCTTCGTCGGGGAAGGTGGTGGGGCGGTCGCCGGGATTGGCGGGGATGGTGAGGGCGGTGGCCACCGGCGCCTGCTGCTCGTAGGGCAGCGAGCTGACGAACTCGCGCACCGAGTCCGCGTTCTGGGCGGTGGCTAAGCCGAGAATACGCGATGCGAGCACCATATTGGCCTCGCGGTCGATGTCCCTGTCGGCCAGGGTGGCGCATATCACGCCCACGCGGCACAGCTGCGTCACCGTCATGCTCGACGAGTCGGCCACCAGGGTCTTGCATATTTCCTGGCCGCTGCTGTAGTTGCCGCTGTCGATGGCGGCTTCGGCGGCATGGATGCGGTCTTCGATGGGGGCGTGGCCTTCGGAGCAGGCCGTAAATGTCATTATCGCGACAAGCAGAGCTGATATGTATCTTAGAATTTTCATGGACCGGATTTTTAGCAAATTTACTCAATATTTCCCGATTGTGCAAGTGTGGCAAGCCCTCCGTGCCGGGCCGGATTAGTTATCAGAGGTATTAGGGATATCAGAGGTATTAGAGGTGTCGGGGGAGTCGGGAATGCGGAAAATCGAGAAGTTTACCGAGCCGTAGGCGCGGTGGTCGATAAAGTGAGGCAGCAACGAGAAGTCGTGCTTGCGGCTGTGCTCGATGATGAACAGCGAGCCGGGGCGCAGGAGCTTGCTCGACAGCACGGCCTGTGGTATCTCGGCAAAGCCGGGCAGGTCGTAGGGCGGGTCGGCGAAGACGATATCGTAGGCCGTGGGGCACGTCTCGATGTAGCGCAGGGCGTCGCCGCGGACGGCGCGCAGGTTGCGGTCGCCCAACTTTTGGGCCACGCCGCGGATGAAGTTGTGCTGCAGGGCGGCCTTCTCCACCGACGTCACGGCGGGGCAGCCGCGGCTGAGGAACTCGAACGAGATGGCGCCGGTACCCGAAAAGAGGTCGAGGGCCGTGCACTCCTCAAAGTCGACAAGGTTGCCCATGACGTTGAAGATGTTCTCGCGGGCAAAGTCGGTGGTGGGCCGGGCGGTGATGCCGGTGGGCACGTCAAAGCGCCTCCGTCCGTATTTTCCTGAGATTATTCGCATATCGGCAGCAGTGAAAGTTCAAAGGGCACGGCCAAAGCCTGGCTGCCGGCGCGCAGCATGGCGCTGGGGAAGATTGCCGGCATGGCGTGCGGATAGTATTTGCGCAGCATCGGCATCAGGGCCTCGCGGCGCCCGGCGTCGCCCGACAGCATCATGCGGTCGACGTTGTCGTCAAAGCTGATGCCGGCCGCGGCGGCGAGGATGAAGTAGAGGGCGTCGCTGACGTCGACGGCCTCGAAGGTGTTTGCCGTCAGCAGATGTCCGGTCGAATATGCCACGACGTCGACAAAGTTGCCGTGCAGGTGCACGTGCATGCGTCCGCCGTTGCCGCCGCGGTTGCGTCCGCCGAAGTATCGGCACAGGGGCGTCAGGCGGTGCATCCGGCGCGCCTCGGGGAAGGTGCGGCCGGTAAAGCGCATCAGGTCGGCGTCCACGGCCGAGGCGATGACGGCGTTGCCGGGAATTTCGTTCACCAGGGGCTCGAACTCCACCCCGGGGTAGAGTGTCTCCAGCATCGCGTCGGCGCGGTCGTCAGTGGCGCGGTCGGCGGGGACGACAAGGAAGCGGCAGGTGTCGAAGACTATGTCGGTGCGGCTGAACGGCGCCAGCAGCAGCGGGTTGTCGTAGACGGCCTCCTCGAGGGCGCGCGTCGTCGAGCCGGATGTGCCGGACAGGGGGATGCGGCGCCATATCATCGAGTTGTCCTCGACCTTCGAGGTCACCACGACATCGAGCATGTCGGCGCCGACGCACAGCGCCAGGCGGCTCATCTGCGGGAGTCGCACCAGCTCGGCGGTAAGGGGGGTATTGGCTGCGGTGTCTGTCATATCGCGGGAGGGGTCATACGAGGCGCCCGAACGAGGCGGGCAGCGGCGAGGTGAAGTTCATGTCGCGCCGCGTGACGGGATGGACAAAGCGGAGTGTCTGGGCATGCAGCGCCAGACGCTGTATGGGCGACGTCGCGGCGCCGTATTTGCGGTCGCCGGCGATGGGGTGGCCCATCTGCGCCATGTGGGCGCGTATCTGGTTTTTGCGCCCCGTGTCGAGGCTCACCTCAAGCAGCGTGTAGCCGTTGCGGCTGCGGACGGCGCGCCAGCGTGTGACGGCAAGCTTGCCCTTGGCGGGGTCGTCGGTGACGTACATGACATGCTCGGCGTTCTCGGCAAGCAGCGAGCGCACCTCGCCCTCCGTCTCCTCCGGACGGCCCTCGACGATGGCGGCATAGCGGCGGTCGATGACCATGTTGTTCCAGTTGTGCTGCATCGCCGTCTTGGCCTGTTCGGTCTTGGCGAACATCATCAGGCCGGAGGTGTGCTGGTCGAGACGGTGCACGATAAAGATTTTGTTGCGCGGGTCCTTGCGTTTGACGTAGTCCTTGAGCAGTGAGTAGGCCGTGCCGCTGGAGACGCGGTCGTTGCCCATCGACAGCAGGCCGTAGCCTTTTTCGACAACGATGATGTCGTCGTCCTCGTAGACGATTTTCAGGCGCGGGTTGTGGAAGACCTGCCACTGGCGCGAGGTGTTGATGGCGATGACGTCGCCGGCGCGCACGGGCAGGTTGAACTGCGTCACTACGGCGCCGTTGAGCATAATCTGCCCCAGCCGCAGCCAGTCTTTCACTGTCGTGCGCTTGCGGTCGGCGCACAGGTGCAGCAGCATCGGCAGCAGCGTGGCGTCCTTGGCCTCTTCGTCGGCGTCGCTGACGGTGAAGGTGAGGATGTAGTCGGGTTTCTGCGGCGATTTCTCCGACCCGGGCTTATATTTCAGGGGCTTGATTTTCTTTGCCATCTTTTCTTATTATTTCTTTTTTGAGGCGGCACGGTGGGTGCGGCGGGGTTTGGCCTCCTGGCTGTGCACAATCTTCATGGCCTGCTCCAGTGTCAGCGAGGCGGGGTCGGTGACGGTGCGCGGAATCTTGTAGTTTGACCCGTCGTAGGCGATGTATACGCCGTAGCGGCCGTTGAGGATCTGCAGCTTGGGATCCTCGTCGAACGACTTGACGAGGCGGTTGGCATCGGCGTACTGCTTGGCCTTCATCAGCTCGATGGCGCGCTCGAGGGTGACGCCGGCGGGGTCGTCGCTCTTGGGGATGGAGACAAACTTGTCGTCGTACTTGACGTAGGGGCCGAAGCGGCCGATGGCCACGCTGACCTCCTTGCCCTCGTAGTCGCCGAGGACCTTGGGGTACTCGAACAGGCGCAGGGCCTCGTCGAGGGTGATTGTCTCAACCGACTGGCCTTTCAGCAGCGAGGCAAAACGCGGCTTGGCGTCGCTGTCGGGGGTGCCGATCTGCACCAGGGGTCCGTAGCGGCCGATCTTGACGCTGACGGTGCTGCCGTCGGGCAGGGTGCCCAGCACGCGCTCGCCCACCTTGTGCTCCTGCTGCAGGTTCTTGGCCTTCTCCACCTCGGGGTGGAAGCCTTTGTAGAAGCTCTTGATTTCTTTCTCCCACGGCAGGTTGCCCTCGGCGATTTCGTCGAAGCGCTCCTCCACCTGGGCGGTGAAGTTGTAGTCGAGGATGTCGGGGAAGTACTCGGTGAGGAAGCGGTTGACGACGATGCCGATGTCGGTGGGCATGAGCTTGCCCTTGTCGGCACCGATGTTCTCGATGCGCTGCGACTCGTCGATTTCGCCCGTGGCGACCTCGAGGACGAGGGTGGTAAGCTCTTTCTCGGTGCCCTTTACCTCGCCGCGCTCGATGTATTCGCGGTTCTGGATGGTGCTGATGGTGGGGGCGTAGGTGGACGGACGGCCGATGCCTAACTCTTCGAGCTTTTTCACCAGCGAGGCCTCGGTGTAGCGGGGCGGGTGCTGGGTGTAGCGCTCGTTGGCGGAAATCTGCAGGGCGGTGAGCTGCTGGTTCTTCTTCATCGTCGGCAGCATGCCCTCGGCAACCTCGGCGTCGCTGTTGTCGTCGTCGCGGCCTTCGGCGTAGAGGCGCATAAAGCCGTCGAAGGTCACCACCTCGCCCGTGGCCGTGAAGTGTTCGGGACGGTTGGAGATGGCAATTTCGGTGGTGGTCTTTTCGATGAGTGCGTCGGCCATCTGCGAGGCCACGGCGCGGTTCCAGATGAGCTTGTACAGACGTTTCTCCTGCACGGTGCCCTCGATGTCGCGCTGGCCGGCGTCGGTGGGACGGATGGCCTCGTGTGCCTCCTGGGCGCCCTTGCTGTTGGTGTGGTAGGCGCGCTGCTTGAGGAAGCTCTCGCCGTAGAGGTCGCGTATCTCGCCGGCGATGGCGTTGAGCGCTAACTGCGACAGGTTGAGCGAGTCGGTACGCATGTAGGTGATGTGGCCGGCCTCGTAGAGGCGCTGCGCCACCATCATGGTCTGTGTGACGGTGAATCCGAGCTTGCGCGAGGCCTCCTGCTGCAGCGTGGAGGTGGTGAAGGGGGGTGCCGGCAACTTGTGCACGGGCTTTTTCTGCACGTCGGTGACGGTGTAGACGGCGTCGGCGCAGTCGCGCAGGAATTTGCGGGCCTCGTCGGTGTCGGGCAGGCGGCGCGACAGCTCGGCGCGGAAACGGGGACCGTCGCCGGTGCTGAAGGTGCCCGAGACACGCACGTACGGCTCGGGGGTGAAGTTCTTTATCTCCTCCTCGCGGTCGACGATGAGGCGCACGGCAACGCTCTGCACGCGGCCGGCAGACAGCGACGGCTTGATTTTGCGCCACAGCACCGGCGACAGCTCGAAGCCTACCAGGCGGTCGAGCACACGGCGCGCCTGCTGGGCGTCAACCAGGTTGAGGTCGATGCCGCGCGGCGTCTGGATGGCGTTGAGGATGGCATTTTTGGTGATTTCGTGAAAAACGATGCGTTTTGTCTTCTCCGGTGTCAGGCCCAGCACCTCGTACAGATGCCAGGCGATGGCCTCTCCCTCGCGGTCGGCATCAGAGGCCAGCCAGACCGTCTGTGCCTGCCCGGCGGCCTTTTTCAGCTCTGCTACGAGCGATTTCTTGTCGGCGGGAATTTCGTAAACGGGCTCGAAATTGTTGTCGATTTCAATGCCGAAGTTTTTTTTGCTGAGGTCGCGGATATGGCCATAGCTGGACATGACCTTATAGTCTTTGCCCAAAAACTTCTCGATGCGTTTGGCCTTGGCGGGAGACTCTACGATAACCAGATTTTTCAACATGTTGTAAGGTGTTGATGTATTGTTCAGACCGCAAAATTACAAAAATATTGTAAAAACAGCCTCTAAGAGAGAAAAAAATGCTCAAATACACATTAATATATATAGCGTGCACCACTCTAACACCCCCGCCCCCTCTTTGGTTTACCAGGCCGGCAGGGGTACCACGGCGGGCCCGGCGGGCGCGGCCCGGCGGGTGGCAGGCACGGCGGGCGTGGCTACGGGGTGCGCGGCCCGGCCCGTGCTTAGCCGTGCAGGCACCGTTATCGGTCGAGCTCGACCGATAACAGTCACGCCTCCGCCGGCCGGCACCCGTGCCGCCCCGCCGGTTAGCCGCGGCCCCTACTGCCCGGCCCGTGGTTGGCCGGGCCGGCAGCACGGTGGCCAGCGGGGCCGTGCACCCCGCCCGGGCCGGGCTGTGCAAGGCGGGCTGTGCAAGGCGGGCCGGGCCAGAGGCGGGCCGGGGCGGCAGGGCGTAAACGTGGCAGGCGGGGGCGCATCGCGCCCCCGCCTGCGGGGATATTCAAAATTTAGTTATGGCAAAAACTAATATCTGATATTCTTGGTTGAGGACCGGGGCGCCGGGCCGGGGGACGGCGGCGCGGGGGGCCTTACTTTCTGGTCTTGGTGGCGTTCTCGATCTTGGCGGCGGCAGCTTTGCGACGACGGGCGTCGGCGAGGTAGGCCACGGGGCTGGCGATGAAGATCGAGCACAGGGTGCCGATGATGACGCCGAGAATCATGGCGAAGACGAAGCTGCGGATGGTGTCGCCACCGAGGATGAAGATGCAGATGAGTACCAGCAGCGTCGATACCGAGGTCATGATGGTACGGCCCAGGGTCGAGTTGATCGACTTGTTGATGGTGACGCCGAAGTCCTGCTTGGGATAGAGGCCGACGTTCTCACGTACACGGTCGAACACAACCACGGTATCGTTGATCTGGTAACCGATGACGGTCAGGATAGCCGCGATGAAGCTCTGGTCTACCTCCATTGCGAAGGGGAAGACACCCCAGCACAGCGAGTAGAGGCCGATGATCGAGAAGGCGGTGAAGGCGACGGCGGCAAGGGCGCCCAGCGAGAAGGCGACGTTGCGGAAACGCAGCAGGATGTAGAGGAACATGGCGATGAGGGCCAGTGTCACTGCGATGTAGGCGTCGGTGCGCATATCGGCGGCCACTGTCGGGCCCACCTTCTGGCTCGATACGATGCCCTGGCTGGCGTCGGTGGTAGAGAACTCGGTGGCGCTCATGTCCTGCTTGAGGTAGGGCTTGAGGGCGGTGAAGAGCTTGTCGGTAATTTCCTTTTCAATGCCCTTGCTCTCATCGTTGATCTTGTAGTTGGTGGAGACACGCACCTGGTTGGAGCTCTCGATGGTGATGACCGATACCGAGCTACCGGGGAATACCTCGGCTACCTTCTGCTGCAGCTCGACGGGGTTGACGGGCTTGTCAAACTTGACGACGTAGTTGCGGCCACCGGAGAAGTCGATGCCCTGGTTGAGGCCGCGCAGACCCAGCGAGGCGGCGCAGATGAGGATGAAGGCACCGGCGACGGCAAAGGCGACTTTGCGCTTGGCAAGGAAGTTAATCTTGGAGTTGATGAACATCTTGCGGCTCAGCGGGGTGCTGAAGGTCATCTTCTCCATCACCTTGCTCTTGGCGATGGCCACGAAGAACAGGCGGCTCAGGTATACTGCGGTGAAGAACGAGCAGATGATACCGATGATGAGGGTGGTGGCGAAGCCCTTGATGGGACCTGTACCGAAGAAGAGGAGGATGACACCGGTGATGATCGATGTCAGGTTGGAGTCGAAGATGGCCGAGAACGCGTTGGCGTAACCGTCGTTGATGGCGGTGCGGGGGTTCTTGCCGGCGCGCAGCTCTTCCTTAGCGCGCTCAAAGATAAGCACGTTGGCGTCGACGGCCATACCCAGCGAGAGCACGATACCGCAGATACCCGACAGGGTGAGCACGGCGTGGAACGAGGCCAGGATGCCGAAGGTGAAGAAGAGGTTGAAGACGAGGCAGAGGTTTGCCACCAGACCGGGGATGAGGCCGTAGAAGGCGCACATGAAGATCATGAGCAGAACCAGGGCGACGACGAACGAGGTGAGGCCGTCGTTGATGGCCTGCTGACCCAGCGACGGGCCGATAACCATGTCGGAGATGATGTTGACCTTGGCTTTCATCTTACCGGCCTTGAGGACGTTGGCAAGGTCCTTGCCCTCCTCGACGGTGAAGTTGCCGGTGATTTCGGAGCGACCCTGGTCGATGGGGCCGTTGATGTTGGGCGAGGTGTATACCATGCTGTCGAGCACGACGGCCACGGGGCGGCCGACGTTTGCGGTGGTGATGCGTGCCCAGTCGCGTGCGCCCTGCGAGTTCATCACCATGTTTACGCTGATACCGCCGCGGAGCGAGTTCTGGTCCTGGTCCGAGGTGGCGTCAACCACCACTTCGCCGTCCAGGGCAGCCTTGCCGTTGGTGGTGCGGAGGGTATAGAGGGGGAAACCGTATTTGCCGACTTCCTTGCCGTCCTTGTCATACTTCATGTCGGGCTTGACGCCCCAGCGCAGGGCCAGGTCGTTGGGCAGGACGCTCTTGGCCTGCTCGCTGCGTACGATGTCGTTGACCTGACGCATCTGCTTCTCGTCGGCGGCATAGCCGATGACGTCGACCTTTTGGCCGGGGTTCTGCAGCACGGCGGCGAGGGGAGCGGTGTTGAAGGTGCTGTCGCCCATGGCCACGAGCTGGCTCAGGTAGCCGGCTACGGCAGAGGCGTCGTAGGTCTCGTAGAACTCGAGGTTGGCCGAGCGCTGCAGCAGCGAGCGCACGCGCTCGTGGTCTTTTACGCCGGGGAGCTCGAGCAGGATCTGGCCGTCCTTACCCTTCAGCACCTGGATGTTGGGGCTGACTACGCCGAACTGGTCGATACGCTTGCGCAGGGTCTGCGTGGCCGAGGTCTCTACCATGCTGTTGACCTGGCTGCGGATCTGGTCGCGGGCCGAGTTGATGTCGGTGGTGCCGTCCTTGACGATGTTGTCGCGGAAAACGGCCGACAGGTTGGCGTTGGGGTCGATCTTGCGGTACTCGGCGAGGAAGGTTCCGATATAGTCGTCACCGAGCGAGGGATTTTCCTGTACAAGTTTCTGTGTGTTGGCCAGGGCCTTTTCGACGTCATCGCTGGGATAGGTCATCTGACGGAGCATGTCGGGCATGTCCACCTGCAGAATGACGTTCATACCGCCCTTGAGGTCGAGACCAAGGTTGACGGCCTGCTTGCGCACCTCCTCGAGGGTGTGGCCAAGATAAACTTTCTGTTCGCCCACCGAGTCCATATAGTGCTTGTAGGCTTCGTTGTAGGCTTTGTCGTCGTTGCCTTTCGACATACGCTGGGCATAAATTTCTGCCTCGTCCTCGTACTTGTTGTTCACGAAAGAGAACGACAGATAGAACGCGCACACCAGAACCAGGAAGATGGCTATGATGCCGGCGAGTACGCTGCCCAGAATTCCTTTGCTTTGCATGAGTTAGAAATGGGGTTTGTTATTGGTTTTTGATTTTTTTGATTTACAAATTGGTTTTACGACGTGCCGCCGCCGTTGCCGCGACATGCCCATCAGCCTGACTGACAGGGTATAATGATGACGAAAAGCAGTGCGTAAGAGGCCATAGAGAACCCCTGCGCACAATTTTCAGCGTGCAAATATACGATTTTTTTTGTTACCAACCGCCATAACCTGCTCAAAAGTTAGGATTAACAATAAAAGAAAGCTAAAAACACCGCCGCACGTGCCCGTCAATGTGGCGCCGTAAATGCCAAACGACGGGTCGCCCGATGGGGGTGCCCGTCGCTTGGGTGGGGAGGCGTAAGTGTTAGCCTCGCTTCTTTTTGCTGTCGTTGATGACCTTGATGGTGACGATAATCACCGAGCAGATGGTGGTGATGACGTTGGTGACGACCAGGGGCCAGTTGCCGATCAGGCAGCCCTGGATGACAAAGAAGAGCGAACCGAGGCCCATCATCACAAAGGTGGGCATGGCGATGCCATCGGTGTCGCGGGTACGGATGGTGACGATAGCCTGGGGCATATAGCCCAAAATCATCGAGATAGAAGCGGCCCATCCGAAGATGGCGGTCCAAAGTTCAGTGTCCATGGTATATAAATGTGTTTTTAGTTTGTATGCTTAATGCGCGTTTTTTTGAGGTGTATTTCTGCAAAGGTATAAAAACTTGACAAAACACAAAGAAAAATTACGCGGTAAAAACAAAATTATTCCTCCGTTTTTTGTCGCGGAGGATGGTTTTCGGCGATAGAGAAAAGCGGAAAAAGCGGGGGGAGGCGGCCGGCGGGGCGGCAGCCGCAAGGATGGGTGCCTCCGGCACAGTATTGGCGGGTCTTTGACCTGCAGTATTGGCAAACTATGGGTTTGCGGTATTGGCGGTCAGGTGAGGACGGCGGCGACTTGTTTGAAGAGGTAGGGGCGGGGGGTGCCGTCGGGGAGGCGGAGGATGAGGGGGCCGGCGGGGTCGACGCGCTCGATGGAGGCCTCGAAGATGCGCAGGGTGGCGGTGTCAAGCCATTTGTGCAGCTTGCCGTCGTTGCGCCAGAGCAGGGTATGGTACTCGTCGGTGAGGGGGGTGGGGGAGGTGAGGGCGTTTTCGGCGGTGTGGAGGATTTCGGTGACGACGGAGGAGAGGAGGGCGTCGAGGTCGTAGGGGTGGTCGGCGAGCTGGGCCATGGAGACGGGGTTGGGGGCGGAGGAGCGGAAGATGGTCTGGTTGACGTTGATGCCGATGCCGGCGATGGAGCGGGTGATGAGGGAGCCGGAGATGGTGTTTTCGATTAATATCCCCACCATCTTGCGGTTGCCGGCGTAGATGTCGTTGGGCCATTTCACGCGCACGTCGGCGTCGGGGGGGAGGGCACGGCGGAGGGCACGGCAGACGCCGACGGCAACGGCCATCGAGAGCTCGAACTGGCGTGCTGCGGGCCACTGCTGCGGGCGCAGGATGAGCGAGAAGGTGAGGTTGGCGCCGGGCTCCGACTCCCACGAGTTGCCGCGCTGGCCGCGTCCGGCGGTCTGCTCGCGGGCGGTGACGACGGTGCCGTGGGACGTCTCGGCCTCGGGGAGGGCGGCGGCATGGCTCATCGTCGACGGGCAGGTGTCAACGTGGATGCGGTTCATCGTCACTCGTCGGGGAGGGTGACGGTGAGGGTGCGGCGGCCGCTGTCGGGGTCGGCGGCGATGTCGACGCGGACGGTGTCGTCGGGGAGCATGGGCTCGATGCGCTCGGGCCATTCGAGCAGGCACAGCACGCCGCTGTCGAAGTAGTCCTCGACGCCGATGTCCATGGCCTCTTCGAGGCTTTCGAGGCGGTAGAGGTCGAAGTGGTAGATGAGCTCGGCAGTGGTGTCGGAGCGGTACTCGTTGATGATGGAGAAGGAGGGGGAGTTGGCCATGTCCTCCTCTACGCCCAGGCGGCGCGAGAGGGCGTTGATAAAGGTTGTCTTGCCGGCGCCCATTTCGCCGTAGAAGGCAAAGATGGTGTAGTCGTCCATGAGGCTTACAAAGCGGTCGGCGGCCTTCTCGAGACCCTCGAGCCCGTCTATTTCAATAACTTCCTTACGCATGTGTCAGTGTAGTTTGATTTGAGTGCTCAAAGGTACGGCTTTTGCGCGTGAAAACAAAAACGTGCCGGGCGCGTTTTATCGCGGAAAAGGGTTTGCGGGCCGGGTGCGTGGATGATTTGGAGAATAGAGGGATGTTTGCCGACACGGAACTTGTTGACAAATTCGCTGCGCTCTTTGCTGACGCTGAACGGACGGAAGATCACGGAACAGAATATTTGCAGGACATGTTTTGGGAACATGGCACTGACATCCATGGGCGCTGCGCGCATGGATGTGTCACGGAAGGGACGGAACGCGGGCGGAGGCGGGCCGGGTGCGTGGATGATTTGGAGAATAGAGGGATGTTTGCCGACACGGTACTCGCGTTACTACTACGAGATGAGCGGCCAGATGAAAACCCTGCTCGACCGCGCCAACCCCCTCTACGGCGACGACTACCACTTTACCGACATCTATCTGCTGACCAGCGCTGCCGAGGATGAGGAGCACGTGCCCTCAAGAGCCATATCGGGCCTCGAAGGCTGGATCGAATGTTTCGACCGTGCGCATACTCCCTATCAATTCCAAAATATGCTTATAATCCGCCAAAACTATGGTTTTTTACCCACATTTGGCGGAATATAACGAGGTTTTGTCAAATTTTATTATTAATTTTGCACTTGAAAATAGTATATATAGACATGATAATTGGGAGAAAACCAGAGCAAAAAGAACTATTAGAGGCTGCAAACTCGGAATACTCCAAGTTTGTGGCAGTATATGGTCGTAGACGTGTAGGAAAAACTTTCCTCATTCGAGAGACTTTCAACTATTCGTTTACCTTCCAGCATACGGGTTTAGCTCGCGGAAAAATGAAGGATCAGCTCTTAAGTTTTAGGGAATCCCTTAAAAAGGCTTCAGGGAAAAAGTACAATCAATTTAAAAATTGGTACGAGGCTTTTTTTGCATTGGAAGAGTGGCTCACCTCATTGCCCGAAGGTAAAAAGATCGTTTTCTTCGACGAACTACCATGGATGGACACTCCTCGTTCCAATTTCATATCCGGATTAGAGCATTTTTGGAATAGTTGGGCTTCGGCAAGAAAAGACATACTTCTTATTGCTTGTGGCTCAGCCACATCTTGGATTGTCAACAAGCTAATAAATAATCATGGTGGCCTTCATAATCGGCTGACCAACAAAATTCTACTCCATCCCTTTTCGCTCTCTGAATGTGAACAATATTCAGAAGCGAATAATCTGGGGTTGAGCCGTTACCAGATAGTTGAAAATTATATGATAATGGGAGGGATTCCTTTTTATTGGAGCTTGATGAAGAGAGAGCTTAGTATGGCTCAGAATATTGATGCGTTGTTCTTCTCAGATGAAGTTGAAGGCCTGTCACATGAGTACGAACAATTGTATGCCTCTTTGTTTAACAATCCGGAACCATATATGGACATTGTATCGGCTTTGGCAAAGAAAACAAAAGGATTGAGTCGCGATGAAATTTCAAAGTTGGCGAATGTGCGCACCGGGGGTGAATTGTCAAAACTGCTTAATGAACTAGAATGGTGTGGCTTTATAAGGAAATATAATAGTATTGGGAAGCAATCAAAAGACGCGCTATATCAGCTAATTGACAACTTTACGTTCTTCTATTTCCAATATATCAAGGGCAATAAGAACAACGATGCGCATTTCTGGACTAATAATATCGGAAGTCCCTTACATCGAGCATGGAGTGGACTCGCATTTGAAAGAGTCTGTCTACAACACATCTCTCAGATAAAGGAAGCCCTCGGAATATCCGGTGTGTTGTCTAACGTCTATAGCTGGAGAACTGAGGCAAATGAAGATAAAGGCATTGATAAAACCCAGATAGATTTGCTAATTGACCGCAATGATGGAGTCATCAATCTATGCGAGATGAAATTCTCCACGCAAGAGTACGCCATCACTGAAGATGAGGAAACGAAGCTCCGCCGTCGTCGCGGCAACTTCATCGAAGCCACCCAAAGCAAAAAGGCCGTCCGCATTACGCTCGTTACCCCTTATGGACTGAGGCAAAACTCCCATTCGGCAATCGTTCAGAATGAAATTACTTTAAATAATCTGTTTTGAGTCTGTGAAATCAAAATATACTCTTTTCTTATCTTGGCAATCAGATGTAAACTCGGCATGTTCAGCCATAATAAACTAAGATACATGCATTAAGACGCGTCATAATAACCTTTAAGACGCGTCTTATTCACATAATTTACCACTTATCGCTCTCCTTTTTGGCCATGGCGGCAATTTGCGATAAGTCTCGATGGATTCGCCACCGCGCACTTGGCTAAAGCGGGACTTGCGCTTCGAGCTCATCCGCCAATTTCATTTCGTTGGTTATCTCCTCGGAGGCCGGTTTGATGCAGTCCATGAAGGTCTTTTGTGTCTTGTGGCCGCTGACGTGCATCATTTGGTGGATGGGAATAGTAACGCCACCGAGGGAGGCTTCTCTTGGTGGTGTCGGGGGAGTCAGCGGGTGATGAAGGGGGGGAGGAGGGAGAGGGCGGAGGGGGAGATGGTTTGGGGGATTTGGGGGTATTCGGTGACGTCGCCGGTTTGGGCGGGCTGGAGGAGGTGGTTGAGGGAGGAGAGGAGGTGGATGCGGGCTTGGGGGCAGTGCTTTTTGATGGCGGCGAGGTTGGTTTGGGCGTCGACTTGGGTGTCTTTGTCGCCGTTGATGGCCAGGACGGGGCATTTGATGTGGGCGAGGCTCTCGGCGGGGTCGATGGTGAGGATGGTGTCGAGCCAGGGGGTGCGTGTTTTCTGCGCGGCTTTGAGGGAGGAGAGGATGGCCGGGGGAACCTGCAGACCCGAGGTCTTGACGAGGGAGTCGATGTCGATGGGCGATGATTGGCCGCGGCGCGCCTGGTCGGCCATTGTGTCGAACAGTCGGTTCAGGATGGCGATGGTGTTCTCTTTGTCTTTTGCGCTCATGGTTGTTTTTTCGAGGGAGCGGACGTTCTGGGCGATGATGGTCTCTTTGCCGGGGACTGCCATTCCGGCCAGGGATATGATGAAGTCGGTGGCTTTTTCGGCGCCGAGCATAAAGGCTATTGTGCCGCCCTCCGAGTGCCCGATGACGCCGACTTTGCCTATGTCGGGGATTGTGCGCATGAAGTCGATGGCGCTCTTGGCGTCGTCCTTGAAGGTGTAGGTGGTGGCCGCGCCGAAGTCGCCGGTGGATTTGCCTGTCCCGCGGTCGTCGTAACGCAGCGAGGCTATGCCGTTGCGGGCGAGGTAGTCGGCGATGACGGCAAAGGGCTTGTGCTCGAACAGCTCCTCGTCGCGGTTCTGCGGCCCGCTGCCGCTGACAAGTACCACGGCGGGCACCTTCTTGCCTTTCGCTGCGGCGGGGAGCGAGAGTGTGCCGCTCAGTACGGCGCCGTCGGGGGCGGTGAAGGTGGTGTCGACGACCCGGTATGGAAAGGGCGGTCTGGGGGTCTGCGGACGCCGTTCTTCGAGCGGAGCGTCGGGTTTGAGGATGAGGGGGAACGACATTCCGCTCTGGTGGAAAGTGCCGGTGATGGTTCCCTCGACGATTTTTCCGTTGTACGAGGCGCCGATGGCCCGGCACTCGAGGGAGACGGAGTCGGCGGTGCACAGGGTAACCGACACGGGGATGCCGGTGGCGCCCTGGGCGGGCGAGTCCATCGTGCAGCCGGTGGCGCCGGCAGCGCTCTCAGTGAAGTTGAAGACCAGTCCGAGAAGGGTGACGGTTAAAGCTAATAACGTAACTGAAAATCTCTTTTTCATAACGACAATGTGTTTAGAGCCCGTTCCCCGATTTATGTTAACGCAGGGCGTCCGCGAAGGCAGTAACATTAATGGGATGGGATATTCTGATGTTAAATTTTATTATTTGATAACTTGTGACTGGTATTTTATATTTACTTTGGTATCGCATCTTTTGGGCGTCTTTCGATTTGTTCATCAGTCGTGTAGCTCGCTACACTCCTTCTTCACAAATCAAAATCC
>SFLG01000079.1 GCA_004553485.1 Bacteroidales bacterium
CCGGTAATCCAGGCGCGGCGGTAGGCGCGGGCGCCGCCGGGGTAGGTCTTGCGGGCGCGCAGGGCGTGTATCCACATGCGCAGACGCCACGTCCACGGATGCAGGTGCAGAAACACCGCGCCTTTGACGCGGATAAAGTCAGGCGTCACGCCCATACGGTCGCCCGTGGTGTCGCCATGGTGGGTGCAGATGGTAAAGGGCACATACCAGCCGTTGGCGCCGCGGCTGAGCAGGTCGTGCAGAAAGATGTCGCCCTCGCCGGCGATGAACTCATGGTTGACGCCAAACCACTCGTTGTAGCGCACTCCCCAGTCAAGCAGACGGCGGCGCAGCACCAGCTCGAACTCGACGGGATAGTACCCCTTGGCCGGCCGCCGCAACGGGAAGGGCTTGTCCGGATACTTGCGGGGCGCCTCGGCCGAATAATACCTGAAACAGGCCAGGTCGCACTTCTTGTAGCTCTCGAAATAGGCTATCACGCCCAACAGTTGCTCCTCGGTGTACGACAAGTCGTCGTCGCTGATCATCAGCAGCGGGCCCGTGCTGTGCTCGAAGGCATTGTTGCGGTTGCAGGCCGACCCGACACTGTGGGTGATGCTGATGTCGAAGTCGTCGCGCACGACAAGCTCGTCGGGGATGTCAGTCTCGTCATCGCCGGCGGGCTGCCAGCTGACGAGGTAGCGCACGCCCTCGACCTGCGGGTGCGACAGACGCGCCACACGGCGCAGGCCTTCGACGCGGTAAGCGCTGATCAGCACTTCAAGTTTTATGTCGGGATTTACGGGTTTCATTTTTCGTTGAGCTTTTGTGTCCAGAAATCGAGGTAGCGCCGTGCCACCACGTCGGCGGCGTTATGCTTTTCGACAAAGGCCCGCGAGGCCGCGCCGCGCCGCGCCATCGCCGCCGTGTCGGCACAGACCGCGCGCAGCGTCTCGGTCAGCTCGTCAACATCGACGGGGGCGTTTATGATGGGGCGGTTGTCGCGCTCGCCGATAAACCGGTAATAGTCGTCCTCGCCGCCCGTCACGACGTTGAGCCCGCGCGCCATCGCCATCAGGGCGTTGGTGGCCGGCGTGTACGAGTAAACCTGGTCGAGCAGGATGTGGCTGTCGACCATCGTGTCCTTATATTGTGAAAACGGCAAATTCTCGACAATGTTCAATGTCACCCTGCCCGCCGACGCATCGGCCACGCGCCTCGCCGCCGTCTCCAGCAGGTCGGTGCCCTTCTCTACCATACGCTCGCGGTGTCGTCCCAGGAAGAGGCGCACCTGCGGCGTCGACGGGTCGATAGGCCTGAAAGGCAGTATGTTGAGGTCGATGGGTATGCCACCGTATGCCACCCGCTCAGGCTCGAGACGCGCGCGCAGGGCCACGTCGTACTCGTAGAGGGCGCTGACGGCGCCGTCGATGTGGTCGTAGAAATAATCGGCGTAGGCCTCCATCTCCGGCGTGCGCCACCGCGCCAGCGTCTCGGGGTCGGCCAGCGTCAGCGGGGCCGGGGCGTCGCCGATGCGGTACTCGTTATAGCGCAGGGGCGACCGCGGGTTGAGGGCCTCGCGGATGTAGACCTCGTCGGTACCCGCCGCCGACAGAAAGACCGCGCCGTTGTCGCGCCGCAGACGGTCAAAGAACCAGCGCAGACGCGACGGCTTGAGCGTCAGAAAGTGCGGATTTTGCAGAGACACAATGTCGTAGCCGCGCAGATGCCGGTGCAGCGGCCCCCACAGCCGCGCCGCCAGCAGCGCCCCGCCCAGGCGGCCCGGACGACGGCGTATGTCGATGTCGCGGCGCGTGTCCTGCCAGCCCGACCCCTCCGAGATGACCGTGACGTCGTGCCCCATGGCGGTCAAAGCGCCGCCGAGGGTGTTGTGCAGGTTGCTGTAGTCGCCAAGGAGAAGGATTTTCATGGGAGGGGTGGGAGATTTGGGAAATGTGGGAGGGGTGGGAGTTGGGGTGGGAGGAGAGCCGGGAGGTTAGGGAAGTGTGAAAGAAGTGGGAGAGGTGGGATGTTTGGGGAGTTTTGGGAGCCGGGCCGGGAGTTTTGGGTGCCGCGGGCCGGTTTTGGCACAAAGTTAGAAAAACTTTGCCGAACTGCCACTCCTTTCCTATTTCTAAATAACAAATTCTGATTTTCCAATTTTTTTTGTACCTTTGTCTGTTGGTAACCAACAACGCAAGTTTACCCTTGTCATCCATGAACGACATCGTCTACGTAGTACCCCGCGCATTAGCTATCGGCGTCCTCATTTCGGCGCCGATGGGCCCTATCGGCATGCTCGTTATCCAGCGCACGTTGTCGAAGGGACGCTGGCCCGCCTTCTTCACCGGGCTGGGTGCCGCCTTGTCAGACCTTGTCTACTGTCTCCTTTCGGGACTGTGCCTGAGCTTCATCACCGACTTCATCAACCGCAACCACTTTATGCTGGTGATTGTCGGCAGCGTCGTGCTGGCCGGCTTCGGCCTCTACCTCTTCCGCAAACGGCCCAACCACCCCATGCACACGATTGACATGCAGCTGAGCAACAACTACTTCAGCGACGTCATCTCGGGCTTTTTCCTCACCTTCTCCAATCCGCTGATACTCTTCTTTATAATCGGACTGTTCGCCCGTTTCAACTTTGTGCAGCCCGACTTCAGCACCTACCAGGACGCCGTGGCCTACGCCCTCATCTTTGCCGGCGCCCTGGGATGGTGGTACACCGTCACCACACTTGTCAACCACCTGCGCAAGCGCTTCAACCTGCGCAGCCTGTGGATACTCAACCGCATCATAGGTTCGATACTGCTGCTGATGGCGCTGATAGGCATCGTCATGGCCATTGTCGACCACACCCCCGCCTCCTGAACGAATCACACCCCTTTGTTCAATGAAAATACTTGACCTTCCATACATCCCCGAACTCGACACCATGAACGCCGACGAGATCTCGAGCGTCCTCGACAGCCGCGGCGCGCGCGGACGCATCGCCGAGCTCAACTGGCCGCAATTCCCCTATGCTCCCCTTGCCACGTTCAGCATCGCCCACTCGGGAACGGCAATCTATATCGACTTCTTCACCCGCTGCAACTACCTTCGCGCCGAAAACGACAAAGACCTCGGCCCCGTCGCCGACGACTCGTGCGTCGAGTTCTTTGTCTCGCCCACCTGCGACAACCACTACTGGAATTTCGAGATCAACTGCATCGGCACCCTCAACGCCAGCCACCGCAGCGAGCGCCACAACCCCACGCGCCTCACCGCCGACGAGCTGCGCCAGGTGCGTCGCGCCCCCTCGTGCGGCCGCCGGCCCTTCCGCGAGATGGAGGGGATGTTTGCCTGGAACCTCATCACCGCCATCCCCCTGTCGCTCATCGGCGTCAGCTACACCCCCGGGCAGCCCGTGGCCATGAACGCCAACTTCTACAAATGCGCCGGCAAGACCTCGGCCCCGCACTACCTCAGCTGGAGCCCCATCCACACCGACAAACCCGACTTCCACCGCCCCGACTCCTTCGGCCGCATCGTCCTGCAGTAACCTAAATCCTTGCTACGCAAGCGCCAAGGCGATAAGGGGAACGGGCTCTTAGGCAGACCGGCCGCGAAGGCCACACTAAAACCGGACCAACCATTTTCACTATACAAAAATCCTTTTTGCTATGCTACGGATACCCAAATATTTACGTGCATTGACAATAGTAATCTTGCTGACAATCTCCGGCGGACATCTGTATGCCGGCACTGACGCGCCGCGCCGCGAAATTCGCTCGGCCTGGGTTACGACAGCCTGGGCCATCGACTGGCCGTCAAACAAAACCGACGAGGCAACCCAGAAGTCCGAGGCCATCACCATCCTCGACAACCTCAAGGCCATGGGAGCCAACTGCGTCTTCTTCCAGGTGAGGTCGATGAACGACCGCTACTACAACAAAACCAGCTACACCATCGGCACCACCACCTACACTATCTCCGGTGAAGGGCGCAGCCAGTACCTCGCAGGCACATGGGACCCCCTGCAGTACTGGCTCGACGCCGCCCATGCCCGCGGCATGGAGCTGTACGCCTGGATCAATCCTTACCGCGTGGCCACTTCACAAAGCGAATACGACCGACAGAACCTTTCCAGCACCATGAAAAGCTGGATAATGAAGTCCAAGGCAAGTTCAACCAAAGCCGGAGTAGAGTATACCGACATCTGGGTGTACAACCCCGCTCTCGGCCAGACCAAGGCACGTATCACAAACATCTGCAGGGTGCTGGCCGGAAACTACGATATTGACGGCATTGTCTTCGACGACTACTTCTACCCCGACCGCATCAGCATAGACGACAACAACAACGCCTCGCCCGACCAGGCCCAGTACGACAGCTACGTCAGCGGGGGCGGAAAACTGACCAAGGCCGACTGGCGCCGCAAAAACATCAACGATATGGTCAGTCAGGTCAACGAGGCCGTTCACGCTGTTAAGCCATGGGTAAAATTCGGCATCAGTCCTGCCGGCGTCGCATTCAAGGGTCTTGACAATTTTGCCGACGAAGCCGATACTCAACGACCCTTAGCCTTCGATGTCGACACCGACGACTGGCAGTACGACGGCATCTTCTCCGACCCCATACACTGGGTGCACGAGCGCACAGTCGACTTTATCTCGCCCCAAATTTACTGGCAATATTACGACAGCCCGCCCTTCAAAGGCTGCTGCGAATGGTGGACACGCTATGCCAAGAAGCACGACGTACACTTTTACGCCAGCCATTCGGTGTCGTACGTCGTATTCGGTGCCAACGACAAATACAACGGCCAGGCAGGCTATGACTACGAAAAGAAGAAAATCGACTGCGTGCGCAAAGAGGGCACCGAAAACGGCACCCCCTTCGGCTCGGTATATTACAGCATGCGCGGTCTCAGGGACGGCCTGCGCGCCTGCATGGCTGCCGACGCATACAAGTACAAGGCCCTGCCGCCCGAATACACCAAGCACGGCAGCAACGAGGCCCGCGGCACCGACCCCGGCAAAGTAGCCGGGCTAACGGCCACTCTCAGCAGCGGCAATGTCACCAAACTGAGCTGGACGGCAAAGGCTGCCCTCAGCGCGACCCAGGGCAACGGCTCGGGAGTGATGCGCTACACGGTTTACGCCATACCTTCTTCGGTTTATCCCGAGGACGCTATCGACGCCGACGGCGGCATACAGGCCCAATACCTCCTTGGCATGACATACTCAGCTTCGATGGACATTCCGTCCGACAAGCGTACCGGCTGCTACTATGCCGTCTGCTGTTTCGACCGTCACGGCCACGAGTGGGCTCCGGTATATTACGGCGAAATCCCCGTGAGGCCCGTCCCCCTCGCCAATCCCATACTCTTCAAGCCCGACAACAACACCAACATCACCGACGCCACAAACTTCGTCGCCAGCTATGTCACCGACGACCCGTCGTATACCGAACTGCAGATTTTCGACAATGCCGAATGTCAAGGCACACCCGTACTCAGCTCGACAGTATGGAACGAAGTCCCCGACGGAAAGGGCGACATCTGGCTCCAGCATCTTATCACACCCTTCGACCTTAGCAACGGACGTTACTGGTGGCGCGTATACTGCACCCGACGGGGCGTCCCCGCCGTCACCAGCGAGACGCGCACTTTCACCATCGGAAACGGCATAACGGAGAAAGGCTACCTTACCGAAGATGGATACACGCCCCAAAGAGACATGACAACCGACTTTGAGGTCACCCTCGCCAACGGCAAACGCGCCGACGTGCAGTCGCTGTGGATACGCAAGAGCGACATCAGCCCCTTCAACGATTTCGGGGCGGACGGCAGCATACGCGACATCTGCGTGCGTCCCGCCGACAGCGACCAGGTCCGCGACATCGTATACCTGTCAAGCAAAGACGGCGTCGCGCACCTCAAGCGCCTCGACGCACGCACCGGCGAGAATATCGGCGACATAGCCCTCAATTTCGACACGGACTGGACCGGCGGCACCTACACCATCAACGGCGTCTGCATTGACAACAAAAACCGTTTGTACGTGCACAGCCTTGCCGCGGCCAACGCTAAATTCCTTGTCGGCGTAGTCACCAACCTCGACGAAGAAAACCGCACCGCCACCGTCAAGACCCTGCTCTCGTACTCCGACCCCACCTTCCGGTTTGACCACGCACGCGTCTACGGCGACCTCATGGAGGGAACAGGCTACATCATGGCCGTAACACGCAACGGCGACACCAACCGCGTCTTCCGCTGGACGGTAAACAAAGGCACCGTCAATCTCGACTCGAAAGTATCAGCCAATCTGGGCACTTTCGCCGGTATCGTGCCCTACATCCATCCCGTTAGCGAGAGCCGCTTGCTCGTCAAGGCAAGCCACAGTGCCGCAAGCTCATGCCATCTTGTCGACGTCAGCACCGGCAACATCGTAGGCTCGGCCTCGGCCATCTCCAACCAGGCCGGAGGCGTGACAGCCTTCCGCCACGGCGGCAGCCGGTTCATCGTCGCCCCCGCGCGCGACCACAAAAGCACGGCACGCGCCACCTCGGGAATGGCCTGGGGTATCTACTCGGTCAAAGACCCCGCCGGCGACATCAGCGGCGAGGTCCTTGTAAACGAAATGCCCTCGGGCGACTATATGGGCACCACACTGAGCACGAGCGCCGACTATGGTGCACCGGTCGTTTTTCTGCAAACCGGGAACGGCAAAGCCAGTGCCACCGGCATCGACAATCCCACCACAACCTATATCTACGGGTTATGCAACCAGAATGGCATCGCCGCCTATAAGCTCACCAGCCGCCTCGCCACCGGCGCCGAGGACATCGTCACCGACAGCACCGATGACGACGAGGCCGAATACTACAACCTGCAAGGTGTCCGCATCTCCGGCAACCGCCCCCTCGCCCCCGGCATCTACATCCGACGCACCACTGCCTCCACCGTCCCGCAAGACCTATTTCAGACTTATTAGACTTTTTAGACTAATTGGTCTAATCTGTCTAATAAGCTGTGGCCCGATGTGGCCTATACGCCCTTTGCGGCGGGGGGCGACGAGGGCGGGGGCGGGTGGCAAGTTTGTGGGTTGCGGGGGCGGTTGGTGATTTTTTGCGATGTTTTTTGGGTTTTTGTTTGCATTTTGCAGTTTTTTGGTTAACTTTGCGGCAGGTTTCCATACGGCCCGGCTCGGGTCGGGGATGATGATGGCCGGACAATGCCGGACCATATCCAAAAAATACATGGTTCTCTTTCTTATCTTTCAACGCAACAGTTTTCATTTTATACTTCACCGCAACAGTTAAAACTCCAACCACAAGGCAATTTCACTTCAAGGTAAAATCACACCCGGTTTCCTCTTTGATTTCACATTAGGTTTATCAATATTCATATTCACACATTAGGTTTCATTTAAGCAAGGACAGGCATTGTTCTTTAAAACGACGCTCTGCTTATGAACAATCTTTACTCTACAACAGGCCGCAAGCTGCGTCTTATAGCTTCGGCACTACTCTTTACAGTAACATGGGCGGCCACGGCACAGACGGCCGACCCGTGCGAGGGCAAGACCTACCAATGGGTCGACGAAAACGGCGTCACCCGCACAGCCCCCTACCTCGAGACAGCGACAAACGAGCACCCCAACCAGATGAAGGCGCTGGTGGCATCGCTCTTCGCCGACCAAACCATCCCCGGCCAAAAGCGCTTCGGGTATTACTTCAAAAACTCAGACGTTTATGGCAACACAGGCATTAACTATTGGTACTCGTCGCTGGACGGCCATAGCCGTACAACCGGCGGCAGCGACAACGTCTCCGGCAACTACTGGGTTTGGATGAACTATTACATTTGGGACAATGTTAAAGGTACTCAAAATGTCAAATTACCAGAATCGACAGAAACCAGACCTTGGCGTCCCGAAAATCAGATTTTCAAACAATACCGGGATGTAGCGCCAATGCTGAACGAACTCGACTTCGAGAGTTTCAATCATCCCGACAATAGCAACACCGCCCAACGCACCGAAATCACTCCCGAAGAGGACGGCAAAACGGCCCTGCTGATCGAGATGACCGACGACTACAACGCCACCCAGGACCTCGACCCGGACGTGGCCTGGAGCCACATCAAATCGATAACGGTGCTTCCCTTAACCCGCCAGTACCGCGTCGAAAACGAGAAAAATCCCGAACGGAGCGGCTTCCTGTTCAACATCAACCGTCCCCTCAACAAGTTCTTCGTGGCCATCAAGGGCGACATCATGGACCGCGGCACCACCAGCTGCTTCGCACCTCTGTACGAGGGATACGAGCAGCTTGCTCCTTCGGTTGAAGACGCCGATTACAAATTTGGCAAATACGTCGAAAACGCTTACTCGCAGATGCTTGGCGGCAGCGTCTTCCCCGTCAGCCACAACTGCGCCTCGGTTCCCGCTCGCGCCCACGCCACAATGATGGGCGGCAAGAGCGACAGCGACGCCATCCAGGCCAATATGCTGATCTGGCTCCCCGACTACCGCTACTACGACCAGGAGCTGAGCGAAATCAACAGCTACACCCAGACATCCAGCGTCGATTACCGTCCCTACTTCTTCATCTACAACATACCCCTCACCTCCACGCTCGACAACATCGACAATAGCACCCACAACGTGCAGGTGAAGAACAGCTGGACCTCGAGCCTCAAAAACGTCACCAATGACGACGAGCCCGAGCGTTTCCGCCTGCTGCGAAGCTACGACCGCACCAACTGGTCCGAAGTCCCCGCCAACGAGATAGAAGAGGTAATCACCACCGGCGCCACAAAGGACCCAGCCACCGGCTACCTCACCCACAACGCATCCACGGTCGAAGTCCTCGTCCACGAAAAGCAGTACGCCGAGCCCGACACCGTATATTATAAGGTGTTCGGACGTCTCGCCAACACCGAGTTCGACGAGGTGGCGAGCAACGAAACGATGGTTCCCATCCCCGGCTATGCCTCCGGCACAACACCCAAGCTGACCATCGCCCTGAAGCATGTCTCCGATTTTGACAAGAAAAAACAGCAGAACAACTACGAGAACACCGTCAGCTTCCTGCTGCAGGGCAACGACACCGACGGCATCAAGAGCGAGAACATCGGCGACAACACACTCTTCTACCTGAAGCGTTACCGCCACACCGGCGAGCTCGACAAGACGTTGGACAACTTCAGTGTTGACAACGGCACAACGGTTGCTACGGTGAAGTTCACATACAAGGACAAAAATACCTGGACCGGCATTTACCAGTACGAGGTTGTGGTGACCGACGTAACCGGTGCCGAACCGGTATCGGCAGCCCCCTACATCCTGTACTCCGGTCCTGGAAAAGTTTTGGGAGTGGTGGGTTCGCCCAAGGAGTTCCACTTCGAGGGCGAATACGATGCCAACTCGGTATGGGGTTCGTTCGTCGACAAATTCTCCTACAGCCTCACGCAGGACGGCCACGCCGATGACGCAACCTACTACTATCGCCTCTTTGCCGAAGATGCCCACAACGTCACCACCACCGGCAAGTCAGGCGAAATCCGCTCGAACGTCGCCAAGGCCATCATGCCGCCTATGACGCACGACGCCGGCTTTACCTCGTACTCGCTCGACGAAATCAAGGGCGACCAGGACGCTCACCTCGAGCCGTCCACTCCCCTGACCACCTTCATCCCCCTCAGCGCAAGCCCCACGGTCAAGAAGTGCGTCATCGAGCTTGCCGACGAGAACACCGTCGTGGCCGAGGCCGACCTCACCGACCAGGGCATCTGGGTTATGAAGGGCTATGGCGCTGACGGCAGCGTCATCGACGAAAACACCCTGCAGGCCGGCAACGGAGGCAGCATCAGCGTCAGCGCCGACAACGCCTACATGGACCGCTCGACCGTTATGATTATCCACGACGGCGACAACACCTACGGCACCGCGCGCGTCACCCTGCCCATCCTTCCCGTTGTCAAGGTGTACAAAATCAACCTCGAATACGACAACTACTACCGAAACGGTTACAACACCACGGCCAAGCTCAGCGTCTCGCTGCCCGAGTCGGCCGACGACAACTTCCGCAGCCACGGCTACGGCGTCTGGAGCATCGAAGGCATCGTTCAGCCGCCACTGATGCGCGAAATCGACTCGAAGAACCACCACAAGCACAACTCCGACACCGAGGCATGCACGTTCTGGTACGACAAGGATATGCCCGCAAACACCGTCTTTGCCGGCCCGGCAGCCAACAGCGCCACCACTCCCGGTGACATGTACGAGGAGGGCTCCATCTGCGACAGCGAGGCCTCGGCAAGCATCAGCGAATTCCGCGAGGCACGTCAGGGCTCCAAGCAGGCCCCCTATGCCCGCTGGTACAAAGCCCGCTACTATGCCCGCTACATCAGCCCCGCCGAGATGGACGGCTCGTCCGAAGTCACAAAGGCCCCCGCTCAGCCCCGCTACATCGTAGTCGAGAACCGCGGAGGCGCACGTGAGGAAGGCGACAACCACACCACCGGCGTCACTGCCGCCGACGTGCTGCCCGACGCCGTTTATCCCCGCGTCACCGACGACATCGTCAACATCGACGGCCGGGGCGAGGTACTGGTCTGCAACCTGCAGGGCATGACCGTCGCCGCCCTCGACGACAACCACGACGACACCGCCACCCGCACCGTCAGCCTGGGCAACCTCCCCGCCGGCATCTACTTTGTCCGCCTCAACGGC
>SFLG01000080.1 GCA_004553485.1 Bacteroidales bacterium
TCCTTTAAATTACTAATTTTCAAGGACTTTTGCAAATATAATCACTTGAAATTTAGATGTTTAACAGCATAAATTTCAATTTTTTGTCATGTACTAAAATTACGAAAACCTTACTTTATAAACTATGCGACGCCTGATTTCAATATTAGCCCTTCTTGCACTTCTATCGGCAACCGCAGGTGCGAAAATTGAGAAAATTCAGCTTATCGGAGCTGAGGAACTCAGTCTTGAAGCCGAAAATATTCTCAGTCTTCCGGGCATAGGTCTGAGTATGCGCACAAATGGCGACTCCATCATATTGCTTGATGACCCACGCCTTTCATCGTTCTCTTTCAGCGAGCCAAACAATGCACGGTCGATGGTGGTTGTTCGAAGCGGCGCCTACGCCGCCGAAGGCGACAGCATTTACCGTATCGCCACTCCCGAAGCAGAGCATCGTTTCACCGGGCGTCTTGACAATGAGGATTTTATGTTGTATCCCGCCACTGACTCGACTTTTTTTGCCTGCACCGCCGACGAAGATTTTTCATGTGTCTATGAGATATTCCCTGAAGACGGCACTTGCGAGCCTCTGATAAGCGTCAACGCACCCATCCTCCGAATCGAAGGCAATGGGTTGACAACGATGATGTGGGCCGATGACACCATTTACCGTCTACATCCCGAGGGCTATCTGGAAAACATTTACCAGGCCGACAATATTACCGGCTCGGCTCTAACACCCATTGGCATGATGATTGCCACCACCGATGGTGTTTACTGGCTCACGGGACGAGACAAAGGTGCAAAAATTATCAAAGAGCCGGTCAAAGGTATTTGGTGGGACAACTCCGATGCATTGTACTATCTGACCGATACGGGAAACCTCATCGCAGTTACCGGCATGGTGGCTACCTTCAATGAAAACGAGGCCAAGACAAAAAAACATTGAAAAGAGCCATAATAAAAACTCAGCGACAATGGCATTATTTGTGCCTATGTCGCTGAGTTTTTATTTATTAGATGGTGGCAATTGTAGCTGTTTTAGCTGATGCTGGCGAAAGTTATTGGGAGCGGCGGAAGGTGAGGTCGCGGTCGTTGATTTCGCACGACATTATGCCGTCTTTGACCTTGATGTCGTCGATGCGGGTGATTTTTGAGTAATAGTCTTTCATCAACGGTAACAGCTGGCGGGTGTACTTCCGGACAAGTACGGGGCGCAGCGAGTCGATCTGTGCGGCGTCCTGCCCGGTGGCGATGTTTTCCGAATAGTTGACGGCCTGCGGGTCGATGTCCACCTTGATTGATGCGGGATCGATGGCGATGACGATGTCGTCCTGGTCCTCGAAGTGGTATGTGCCGGTGCACACTGCCGTGGCGCCGATGTTGATCTCGAACGGATCGACGAGCTTACCCTCGAAGGGCACGGTGTTGATGACGTCGACATTCGACATAAACTCCACTGTTCCCGCTCCGCTCTTCTGTGCGTCGGGGACAAAGGTCATATTGGTGGCAATCTGGGTGGCGACATTGGTGGCGACAGCGCCGTCCGAGCCGACTGCACCGGACGCTGTGGGCTGTTCGTAGCGGACGGGGGCACCGTTCCATGTTCCTTCGATGTTTGCAAGGCGCGAGCAGGCGGCGAGGCATAACACAACCACCGCGGCAGCGACGGCTATCTGCGTTTTTATGGCGCTGACTTTCTTGATAAACATAATATAAAGTGAGTTAAAGATTTAGCGGCAGCGTCCCGTTCAAATGATGAGACGCGGCCCTTTACTTTAACTAACACGGCAAAAGGCGATTTGTTCAACCGCGACATTCAATTTCGTATAGGAAGGGTTGACGTAGTGCGTCCTCGCGGCACCGTCAGCGCTGGTCCTCGGGCAGCGATTGGGCGATGGCCTCGCGCGAGAGGGCCGCCAGCGTCTCCTGGTCGTGCTGGCTGTCGGCATTGGGCACAATGGCGGGGTGCAGCGTCAGCGTGATATGTCCCGGCACAGGCACCTTGCCCGTGCAGGGAAGGATGTCGTAGGCGCCGTCGATGGTGATGGGCACAACGGGCAGGCGGAACTCCGTGGCGAGCAGGAAGGCGCCGCGCTTGAACCGTCCCAGGCGGCCAGTACGGGTGCGCGAGCCCTCGGGGAATACCACCACGCTCATTCCACCGGCAAGAATCTTCTCGGCCTTCTCCATAGTGTTGCGGATGGCTGTCGGCGACGACTTGTCAACAAAAATCTGTCCGCCCACCTTGCAGGCCAGGCCCACGAAAGGAATCTTTTCGAGACTCTTCTTCATCATCCACTTGAAGTTATGTCCCAGCCATCCGTAAATGGCGAAGATGTCGTAGGCGCCCTGGTGGTTGGCTACAAAGACGTAGCTTACGCCGGGCTTGACGTTTTCGCGTCCTTTAACCGTCACCGTGCACAGCGTCAGCCACATCATCAGCCGCGCCCATATCACGCCGGGCCAGTACGACCAGAAGCGGGCGCCGCCGCAGAACGTGCCTATCAGCACGGCCAGCGAAGAGAGGACGGTAACGACAATCATCAGCGGCGCCATCACGCACACCTGATATATGCGGTAAAGGATCAAAATGGGAAGTGACAGGACACGATGCTTTGTCATGGCTTACTTAGAAAGGTTTCAACACACAAAGTTAGCGCTTTTTATCGAACTTGCCGCCCCCTGAGCGCAAAAATCTGCGCCGGTGCCGGGCACAACGATGCCCGGCGGCGGGGACGCTGTCGGGCATCGGTTATGGGGAGCCATCGATGTCTAATTAGACCAATTTGTCTTATTAGACCAATTCATCCAACGGCCGTTTCACTTGCCCTCGAGGCCTTCGAGGACGCGGATGGCGCCTTCGTAGTTGGGCTCGTTGGTGATTTCGCCTACCATGTCGCGGTAGATGACGCGGCGGTCGCCGTCAAGGATGAGGACGGCACGGGTGAGCAGGCCGGCAAGAGGTCCGTCGACAATGAGCACGCCGAACTTCTGGGCAAATGTGGGCGAGCGGAAGGCCGAGGCCACGATGACATCGTCGATGCCCTCGGCGGTGCAGAAGCGTTGGGCGGCGAAGGGCAGGTCCATCGACACGCACAGCACCACAACGTCTTTGAAGCGTGCGGCCTCCTGGTTGAAACGGCGTACCGACATGGCGCAAACCGATGTGTCGAGCGAGGGGAAGATGTTGAGGACTACGGTCTTGCCCTTGAAGTCCATGCAGGTAATCTCTTTAAGATCTTTGGTGACAAGGTTATAGCATGAGGCTTTTTCGCCGACACCGGGCATGGTGCCGTCTGTGTGACAGGGCGTACCTTGGAAATAAACAGTCTGCATATTAGAGAAGATAAAGTTAAAGTAAAAAAGTGTGTTCTCGCGATGCCCGCGGTGAGGGGCAAGGGTGGACGGCAGCTGTCAGTCGCTTACCGATGTTTGTTGTATAACAATCGTGGGTAGGTCTTTGTTGTACGCCGTTATTATTTGTTTCACCTCTCCCGCCCTGTTGCAGACCAGGACTGTCGGGCAGGCCGTGATGCCGAAGTCGCGGAACATCGACCGGGCGCCGGTAAGGACATATTCGCCCATGCGCGTGCCGTCGTATCCCATGACAGGCTCGACGGCATCGGCCTCCCGGGACATAAAAGCGTAGATGATGTCGAGGTCCGAGGCCGACATGTCGGCGGCCTGCCTCAGCGCCGCCACTGTCTGCGCGGCAGTCTCTACCTCTGGGTCGATGAAGGCTATCACCGTCGGGGTGTGGAAGCCCCGGCCGCGGTTGTAGGTGTAGCGCTCGCCGGTGAGCGTGAGGGCGGTGAACTCGGGCAGAGCCTGGCCCGCCATGCTCTCGACACGGAAATTGGAGGTTCTGAACTTCTCGAACACCCCGGGGTAGCGTGCTATCAGAGCCGTCTCCGACACATCGGGACAGTCGGCCTTGCCGGGTTCGTCCCAGGTAAAGCGTGCCGTCACCTCCTGCTCGGTGATGGAGGCCGGGTTGTAGACAATGCTGTACCGCTCGGGCAGCATGGTTGTCGCATCGAAAACATAGTCGAACTCAAGGGCGTCGTATCCGCGCACGCGGTTGACGCCGCGCAGGTTAAGCCGGTCGCCCGACTGCGACAGGCGGCAGACATAGGTCGTGTCAGATGCCATCTCGCGCAGCTGCGCGCCAAGGTATGCCGGCAGCAGCTCGACAAACTGCGCCTGGTTCTGGACGCCCTTGCCGATGCTGAAGGGCACGCTGTCGGCCTCGTAGTGATACTCCTGTAGCCTGAGGTCGCGGTAGCGGAAATGATTTCCGTCGCCATAGGCGGCAAAGCCTTTGTTGCCGCTGCCGGCCGAGAGGGTCCACTCTATAATGTACGAGGCCGGGGCGAGGACGTCGCCGGGCCCCTGCTGAAGGGTGATGTCGTATGTCACAGGGTCGGGCGACGACGGCAACGACACCTCATAGCGCACCGTCCCGCCAATGCAGCCATACGATGCAAGCCGCGCGGCGATATCGTCCAACGTCGGCTCGGCACCACGGCACAACGTGGCCGACAACAGGCCCGCGACAGCTGCGGCAATACGCAAATTCAATATCTTGTGAAGCATAATGTGAGAAATCAGGCCCAAGGCCCGTACTATGGATAAAAATGTGATGCTTCAATAAAAACAATCCGCCGACACGAAGGTTCGCATCGGCGGCGTATAACAGCCATTGTAAATTCTTATATATTTACCAACAAATTTTAACTCGTTTATATTCAATTTATTGATTACAGCTCTAAGGAATTATCTTTCAAGAGAAAATCGTAGATACTCATAATTGTAGTCCCTACTTCTGTTCTAAGGACAGGCGTTTCTTCTCCTACAATTATAATCTTTTTAAAAGAATCATCAATATTCCTCAGCGACGCTTCTTCTTGTTGGAATTTCTCCTCGTCTGGCATCCGATATGCCGACTGGATATAATATCGTCTGCTTCCAAGGTTGCAAACAAAATCCACCTCAAGTTGAACGCGTTCACGCCTATTGTCGGCGAGCCTACGCTGTATGGGCACAACTCCGACATCCACGTTGAAGCCCATAATGCGCAACTCGTTGTAGATGAGGTTTTCCATTAAGTGAGGGAACTCAACTTGACGGAAATTCAAGCGTGCATTTCGCATACCGTTTTCCTACAACCTATGAGCTTGTTGAGATAAACAGGTCTTTCTATCTTCATTCTATTACTTAAAATTGTGCCTTGGCACACTATTTAGTAATACAAAGATACGTATAATATTCGAGAAGGTCAAATAATTTACATCTTCCCGCCGATCTTGACATTCAATCTAAGCACGGTACCAACCCTGACTGCAAGCTACGGCTTGGCATTTTAGACATCTCAATCAGTTGTATTTCAAGCATATACCGACACCCAAGTTGATATCGTATTTGCGGCCGAAATTGAGTCTATGGCCCACAGAGGACAATGAAGACAGTGTCTGTAATCGCAACAATGGCGGGGGTGGCTGGGGCGGTTATTCGGCTGAGAGGGGCTCAAGTGAGAGGAGGGCGCCGGTGATGGGGCTGAAGGTGGCCTGCATGGGCGATTTTTTGTGGGTGAACAGGTCGGGGTCGATGCCGAAGGTGGTGCCTAACTGGGCGAGGTCGACGGTCTTCGTGCCCATTACCTTGCCGCCAAAGCTGACGGTGATTTCGGCCGCACCGGGGATGTTGTAGGCCACGCCGCCTTTGGGGAATTTCTTGGCCTCACCCTTGTCGTTGACGGGGAGCTCGCCGCGCGAGATGACGCGGATGCTGACGGTGAGGGGAATACCGCGCAGGTCGTCGCTGTCGGTGATGCCGTCGACGGGCGAGATGCGGACGACAACAGAGTCGGCTACCTCGTGCGACGAGGGGACGAAGCTGAAGGTGCTGACCTGCGTCCCGGTGAGCGTTGTGCCGGCGAACATCGCCGTCAGCGCCTCTTCCTGCTCGGCGAGAGCGTCGAGGGCGACCTTGAGGCTGGCACCGTCGGCGGGCATGTTGTCGACGTTGCCGCTGATAAGCTCGTTGCGCTGCTCACGCAGCTCGTAGATGCGCTGGGCGGCCAGCTCGGCCTTCTTTGACAGCGATGTGCTGCGTATCATCTCCTGGGTGAGGACCTGCTGCGCCACGGGCTTGTCGAGGGGCGAGACCGGCATAGGCACGGCCGTGGGGAGCTCGCGAGGTTGGGCCCCGTCCACGGCGTCGGCGTTGATTGCCAGGGGTATGCCGCCCTCGTCGAGGAGGATAGACACCGTGGATCCGGGTTTGAACTGGGCTATCCACCGGTTATCGCTGTCGGGGACACCGCGGGTGCCGATTGTGATCGACTTGACGGTGACGCGCGTCGACGGCTCGGTGACGGCATTGTCGATGCCCAAACGCATACGGGCGTAGTTGGCGAACTCGCCGCGCGCCTTGACAGTTGTTTCCGTTTCGACGGTAATATCGACGGCCGTTTTGGGCAAGGTGTATACCAGACCGTAGTCGTTGCCCTTGCTGGCTGTCAGTTTTTCGGTTTTCTGCGCAGCGGCGTTGAGGCCCACGCAGGCCGCCGCCAGGATAAGCAGGTAGTGTTTCATCTTAGTATAATTGTGGGAGTGAGGATGTTCGTTTCTGTTTTAGAGCCCGTTCCCAAATTTATGTTAACGCAGGGCGGACAACTTTTGAGTAGATTCGTCGTTAAGGTGAAGGAGTTATGGGGTTCCATAACGACTGAACCGAAACGGCGAAGAT
>SFLG01000081.1 GCA_004553485.1 Bacteroidales bacterium
CTCGGCTTTGAAGTTGTCGACAAACCAGCGGTGCTGGCCCGATACGCTCCACTGTGCGTCTTCGGGACGAACTTTGATAACGGTGCTGGCGTCAACCTTGACGCCGTTGAGGGTAACCGAGGTGGGGGTCCAGCTCATTACGGCACCATCTTCGATGTTGAGGGTGGGAACGGGGAACTGGGTTACTTCGGTGCCGTTTTCAACGATGACGACGAGCTGGGTGGGGTCGTAGAGGCCCGAGCCCTGACGCTGCTTTGTCCAGTCGAACGACAGCTTGACAACCTTGCCTTCGGGGCATACCATCGAGGGGAGCTTGAGGCCGCTCTGGAAGCCGCTCTTGCCGAATTTGAGGTAGTTGACCTGCAGATAGCAGCTCTTGCCGGCTTGGTCTTCGGTTTTGCCGTTCTGGGCAAGCAGCACGGCGTAGCCTTTTGCCTCGAGGGCCTGCTGACCGCTTACTCCGTCTACTTTGGGAGTGTGGATGTAGGGGCAGTATACTTCGGGGTTGTTTTCGCCAATGGTGTTGCCAACGTGTTCGCCTTTGTCGTTAACGTATGCCGACCAGGGGGCGAGCCACTCGAAATCGTCTTGGAAAATAACGTCCTGGGCGTTCATCGACAGAGCGCCGCAAATTGCGATAGCAGAGAGTAAAAGTTTTTTCATAAAAAGTAAATTAGGTATTAGTTAATAAATGATTAGTTATTGCAGGTATTTGCATCGGCCTTTTTTGCCGGTCTGTGCTCTAACTCGTTGGGATGACGGCTAACAATACACAAAAGTAAAGATTTTTGCGACTGTTTCAAAAATTTTGGCCAAAAAATTGCGCCAAACACCCAAAAAAGTTGAATTTTCCGGCCCGGCGGTAAGCGCCGGGCCGGGGATGGGTGGTAATTGGGGCCGGGTGGCTAAGGACCTAAAGGACTTTAGGGTAGCTAAGGTAGCTATTATAGCTAAGATAGCTAAATTAGCTATTGTAGCTAACCGGGTAGCCTGGGCGCCCGGGACCTTATATTATGATAATGTGTACTCGACGATGAGGGGGCGGCGGATGTCGCGGGCGGGGACGTCGAGGCAGGGCAGGCCGGTGGCGTCGTCGACGGCGAGGGTGCGCTTGCGGCCGTCAACCTTCACCTTTGTGCCGGCGGCGAGGCCGGGGAGGAGCAGGCGGTAGGCGCGGCGCAGGGTCTGGCCCTTGTAGCTGCCCTCGGTGGCACCGACGGTGACGCGGGCGGTGTTGCCGTGCTGGCTGTAGGTAAGCGGGGTAGTGGCGCGGGCGCCCTTCTCGTAGTCGAGGCTTACGCCGTCGTCCTCGTAGAGCGTGAAGGTGTTGTCGGCATCACCGGCGCTGGGATAGACGCGCATCACCAGCGTGGACAGGGCGTCGGTGGCGGGACGGGGCGTGTAGGGCTGCATGGGGAGCACCCATCCGCCGCGGACGTACATCGGGAACTCGTCAAGCGGCTTCTCCACATCCTTGGTGGTGCCGCCCTCGTGGCGCTCGCCGGTGAAGAAGTCGTACCACACCTCGCCGGCGGGGAACCATACCTTCTGCGAGGCGCGCAGGTCGTCGCCCGTGCCGGGGGAGGTGATGGGGGCGGCGAGGATGATGTCGCCGAAGGTGAACTGCTGGGGCTGGTCGAACGACTCGGGCTGGTCGCCGTAGTCGATGAACATCGAGCGGTTGAGGGGCACCATCGTGTTGGACGTCTGCCATACCGAGCTGTAGATATAGGGCATGAGCTGCGAGCGCATATGGTACATGCGTCGGTTTGCCGAGGTGAAGGGCTCGCCGTCGATCCAGGGACGACGGTCGAGGGCGGCGTCCTTGGTGGAGTGGACGCGCAGGGCGGCCGACAGGGCCGAGAACTGTGTCCAGCGTGTGGTCAGCTCGGGGTTGGGCTTGCCGCGGAACCCGCCGGTGTCGTGTGCCCAGTAGTAGCATCCGCCCTGGCCGCTGCAGGCTGTCAGCTTGACCTCGAAGGCCAGCATGGGCCAGTTGGCCTGGGCGTCGCCCGAGAACTGGATGGGATGGCGGTGGTCGCCCCATCCGGCCCAGCGGCTGTAGCCGGCGCCGCGCTGGCCGCGGCGTTTCGAGTTGCGGTAGTACAGCTCGTTAATCCACGACAGCGAGGTCGAGGCGTGGCCGCGGACGTAGGGGAAGAGGTAGTTCTGCTGCCAGTCGAGCCACCAGAAGTCGACGCCCATATCCTCGGACGGGCCGTGGGCGTGGCGGAAGAAGGCCTTCATGTAAGTCGAGTCGGACAGGTCGAACAGGGGCACCTGGCCGGGTGCCAGGCCAAGCTCTTTGGCAAAGGCGCCGAAGTGCTCCTCGTGCGGGCGCAGGCCGTCGTGGGGATGGTCGTTGAGCGAGACGGTGATGCCGCGGGCGTGCACCGAGTCTATCAGGGCCTTCGGGTCGGGGATGAGCTCGCGGTTCCACGTGTAGCCGTTCCAGTTGAGATGGCCGTTGTGGCCCGTGCCGACGGTGGCGTCGTTGGTGTGCCAGCCCATGTCCATGACAAGGTTGTCGAGGGGGAAGTCGTTGGCATCGTAACCGCGCACGATGTCCAGAAATTCGTCGGCGGTGTAGTCCCAGTAGCGGCAGTACCACACGCCGTGGATATACTTGCGCGTCAGGGGCACCTTGCCCGAGATGGCGCCCAGCGAGGCCAGGGCGGCCTTGTAGTCGTTGCCGTAGATAAAGCAGTACTCGTCCTGCACGTGCTTGCGTGTGTCGCGCGGCTCAATCCAGCCGTTGCGCAGGACGTCGGCACGCTCGTCGTCGATGATGTACCAGCCGTTGCGCGAGAGGATGCCGTCGTTGAGGGGAATGGGACCGGTGACGCGGTCGAGAGTCTCGACGGGGCCGCCGAGGTTGTTGCTGAGGATGAAGCGGTTGGTGAAGGTCTTCTCCTTGCCGTCGAGGTTGTATTTCACCTTGAGGTTGGATGTGGAGAAGGGGAAGCCGTCGGCGTGATAGCTGATGTCGAGCGCCGGGGTGGTGATGCGGTAGTGGCCGTCGCCCAGGTCGGTGACGTCGATCGAGTCGGTGCTGAGCGTGTTGCTGCGGTCGATGGCGAACAGCGTGGGCTCGTCGATGAAGGCGGCGTCGTGGGCGTACTCGAGGCGCAGCAGGGTGGGGGTGATGATTGTCAGGCGGTTGTTGCCGAAGACAAGCGGGTTTGCGTCAGGCTTGACGGCCGTGGCCGACAGCGGTGCAAGCAGGCCGGGGAGGGCAAGCAGCCAGGGTAAAATGCTTTTCATTGGTGTTGTGGTTTGTGATTGGCTTTTGGGATGGGCGGCAACAGACGTGTTGCCGAAAGTGCGAAATCGGGGCCTCGTCCCGGCGGCCCTTACGGCTGTACAGGCAGGTCGACGATGTGCAGCTCAATGCCGTTCTCCTCGAAGCGGCGGGCGATTGTGTCCGGCACGTTCGAGTCGGTGATTACCATGTCGACATCGGTGATGTTGGCGATTTTGCTGAAGCCGCGGCGTCTGAACTTGGACGAGTCGGCCAGGACGATGGTCTTTTGCGCGCACCGCATCATGGCCTGGTTGAGCTCGGCCTCGCGGATGTCGGTGGTGGTGATGCCGAAGTCGAGGTCGATGCCGTCGACGCCTAAAAAGAGTTTGCTGCACGAGAAGTCGGCCAGCATCGTCTCGGCGCTTTTGCCCACCACCGACAGCGAGCTGTGGCGCACCGTGCCGCCCAGCTGGAACAGGTCGACATCCTCGTTGCCGCCGAGAATTTCGGACACCTGCAGCGAGGCCGAGATCACCGTCAGCCGTCCCTGGGGGTGGATGGCGCGGGCAAAGGCCTGCACGGTCGTGCCCGAGGCGATGACGATGCTGTCGGCCGGCTCGACAAGCGTGGCGGCGTACTGGCCGATGTGCTCCTTCTCGCGCCGAGCAAGCTTCTCTTTCTCGTTTACCGACCGGTTGTTGATGTACGGGTTGGCAAGGATGGCGCGGCCGTGGCTGCGGTACAGCTTGTTCGCGTTTTCGAGCTCGGTGAGGTCTTTGCGTATGGTGACCGTCGACACCGACAGCAGCGAGGCCAGCTCGGCCACCTGTATCGACTCGGCGCTGATAAGATTTTCAAGGATTAGTTTGTGGCGTTCTTCTTTGTTCATTTTTCGATGGCGGGTCTTGCTTTTGCAAAAGTACAAAATTTTCACCTTTATCGGGTAACAAATTTTTAATTTAAAATTTGCAAAAAATAAATTCCCTGATTATATTTGCGGCGAATAGGAAACAACTCTTTCAACTGTCTAATCTATACCCTTATCTATACTTTGTTTAGTCTTAAAAACAAACCGGCTGATAATCTCTATTCGATAACCTAATACTATGCTAATCATGAAAAAACTAAGGTTTAATTTAGCCTTAGTTGTATCCGTTGCAATGGCTCTGTCACTCGTTTCTTGCGAAAACGATTTGCAGGCACCGACTCAAGAAACAGATTTTAAAGCTCCCCTCGCACGTACTGCGTCATCAAATTCCGTTAATAAGCTTGACGCATCGGTTGTCGAACTTGCCGCAAACGACGCGGCAACCGTAGCCGGTGTGTATCTCAAAAAAAATGCCTTATCGCGTTCGGACAACACTAAATCAGTGAAAAACATTGTAACCATCAACGATTCAACAGGAAATCCCGCTATCTATGTGGTGAATTTTGAAGATGGTTATATAATGGTTTCTGCCACCCAAAAATATTATCCTGTACTTGCTGAAGTTGAACACGGCACATTTACAATGGATGTTCTGAAGGAAACCGGTATGGGGGTCCTTGTTGACGAGATGGTGGCTGAGATAAAAGTTGCCAGGAGTGGAAAATATGATTTCAAAGCAAAAACTTACTGGCGGGATTATGTAGAAAATGGCCCGTCGCAAAAACGCAGGACCAGATTGATGGCAAACTCAGAACCCAACGATGATTACTGGGCTGAATATGACCGTTGGATGAACTCAGATGGAGTGAAAGGTAATAATGTATATTACCTGCATGAATGTTTTGACAATGAAATTCTTCCTGAAGATGCGTATAATCGTTATGTGAGTGCTGCACAGGACGAAGATTTGTGGGAAGGAACCGAATACAGCTGGTGGTGGACCGCTTACGTGGTAGAAAAGAAAAATGAAAAATTTGAGTCTCACGGTCCTCTCTTGACAACAAAATGGCATCAACGTTATCCTTATAATATTACAAAGTACGATTATTTGGGCTGTGTTACTATCGCTACGGCGCAGATTATGAAGTATTTCAGACATCCGACAATATTTAATTGGGATAATATGCCTGATAGTATGCAACTCCCTTCTGAATCACCTGATTTAGTCTCTTTCTTGGCTGAGTTAAGAAAAAAACTTGACGTTAGTGACGAAGGGGCTTCCGACATTGGTAAGGCTGAAAAGGCGCTTAAGAATTATGGTTTTAGTGTATTTACGACCAAACATAATGATTCGGAGATTATTAATTCGTTAAAGAGAGATTATCCAGTATATGCCGAAGGATTAGATTCTAATGGCAAAGGTGGGCATGCCTGGGTTATCGACGGGTTGGAATATAGTACATGTTTGACTGAATATGTCCTTTACCGTCTTGCTGACAATTATTATCCTTATTTCTGCTATCAAGAAGCACAATGTTATGAAAGGTACCATGAATATTCATCTGTTATACGATATCATTATAACTGGGGATGGGGAGGCAATCAGAATTGTTGGAGTATCCATTATGGGCTGCCTGTTCTTACGGGGAACTCAACAACATATAATTTTACAAAAGATAGGAAAGAACTGATTATTACCGGTTACAAATAAAAATAGAGCAAGTTATGAAAAAATATTTATTGATTATTTTCTCAATAATCGCTTCGACGATGGTTGTCTCCTGTGATGATAATACGATAGGAGATGAATTTGAGCCTATTTCATGGGAGATTGTGTCGACAAGCGGCAATATCAAGGTTTCGATAAATAAAGAAAATGTCGATGTTTATTGTGGCCCGGAAGAATGTGCCTTATGTCTAATCTGTGCAAGCGAAAATAAAAGCGAAAGATTTTTCTTTTATCCTAAATTTGATTTTGAGAAAGAGAATTGTAACTTTGATAAATATGGAATGGTTGGCTTTGATAACGGATTAAGCAAGGTAACGGCTGACCCTGAAACCGGTACGCTTCGCATCGAGCTCCCGCCATATTCTGAAGATGACGAAACGGAATTCAAATTTGAAGTCACAAGTGGGATACTTAATTATACCAGACTGACCATCCATCGTCAGCCGTAAAAATTTCAAATAGATATAAGTGGCCGGATAAGAATTTCGCTATGGCGGTTCTGTCCGGCCGCTTTTGTGTTTGGCGGGTTCTGAGGGGTTGCGAAACGAAAATTAGTGGTTTTGAAGCGAAAGTTTGGGCTTTCGTTTGGTTTCTTTTAAGAAAGTTGTTAGTTTTGTTTGGTAATTGAATTATTTTTTTTTATTTTTGCGACGAAAATCAATCATACCAGAAAAAATGCGGCAAGCCGCACTGATCCAATGCAAAAAAACACTACCACCTACGATGTTATAATCATCGGTGCCGGTGCCACGGGTGCCGGTACGGCCCGCGACTGCGCCAAGCGCGGTCTCA
>SFLG01000082.1 GCA_004553485.1 Bacteroidales bacterium
TATGGAACCCCATAACTCCTTCACCTTAACGACGAATCTACTCAAAAGTTGTCCGCCCTGCGTTAACATAAATTCTTGCTACGCAAGCGCCAAGGCGATTAGGGGAACGGGCTCTTACAACTTAAGGTTTAGATGACCCGTAATTTTGTCAAAATATTTGTCATTCTGTGCCTTGTCCTTGACGCCGCAACTGGCGTAGCGCAGACACGGCCGCAGGCACCGGTGCGGATGCTCCCCGCCGACACCGTCATCTCGCTGGTGACCTTCCATCCCGGCAGCGACGTCTACGAGCTGGAGGGCCACACCGCCCTGCGCGTCACCACGCCCGAAGGCGTCGACTTCGCCGCCAACTGGGGCATGTTCGACTTCAACTCCCCCAACTTCGTCTACCGCTTTGTCAAAGGCGAGACCGACTACAGCATGGGCGTCGCGCCATGGAGCTACACCGAGATGGCCTATCGCGGCCAGGGACGCCGCATAACCGAGCATGTGCTGGACATGACGCCGGCGCAGAAGCGACGCCTGCTCGAGCTGCTGGAGGAGAACGCCCGGCCGGAGAACCGCGTGTACCGCTACAACTACGTCCTCGACAACTGCGCCACGCGTCCCCTCGAAATGCTCGAAAAAGCCTTGGGCGACTCAATCGCCGTTCCGCAGCCCGAAGGCGAGCCCGCCAAGATGCAGACTTTCAGGCAGATGATGACGTACTACCATCGCAACTACCCGTGGTACCAGCTCGGCATCGACCTCGCCCTCGGCTCGGGCATCGACAAACCGCTGACAGCCCGTCAGAAGGCCTATGCCCCCGCGGCCCTCGACACACAAATTGCCAACGCGACGGTAAACGGCAAGCCGCTGACAGCCAGCACCGTCGTTGTCAACGACGTTGCCGCCGACAACGCCACCCTGCCCGCCACGCCGTGGCTGTTGACGCCCGGCGTAGTCTTTACCCTGATTTTCCTGCTTATCGCCTGGGCAACCTGGCGCGACTGGCGTCGCAAACGCCCCACACGGTGGGTCGACAGCGTCCTCTTCGGCACCCTCGGCGTGACAGGCTGCCTGCTCACCTTCCTGATTTTTGTGTCGCAGCACTACGCCACCTCACCCAACTGGCTCTACCTGTGGATTAATCCGCTGGGCCTGCTCGTGGCCGTGACGGTATGGATAAAAAGAGCCGAAAAGTTGCTCATTTGGTTGCAAATCGCTATCTTTGCACTGATAATATGCGGAATATGCGCCTGGCCCTTCACCGGCCAGCATTTCAATCCGGCCTTGCTGCCTCTGTTGCTGACAACTATGTTACGCTCAGGTCTTTACATAGGCATACGGATGCGCACCCGCAAGAATAGCAAATGAGTCGTCACAAAACGCCCCGGATACCCGTCACCGCCGACCGCCTGCGCATGATAACCGTGCTGGCCGCCGGCCTTGTCACCGTAGCCGTCAACGCGGCACGGCCCAAAATCGTTGTGGGCATAGTGGTAGACGGCCTGCGCCAGGAGTACATCGACCTGCTGCGCGGCAGCTTCGGCAGCAACGGCTTCAACCGTCTGCTCAACAACGGCATAGTGCTGGAGAATGTCGACTACGGCCCCGGCCTCGACGCCACCGCCGCCACCGCCGTGCTGATGACGGGAGCGGCGCCGTCGGTAAACGGCGTGCCCTCGACAAACGTTTACGACAACAACGGCCGCCGCTACGTCAGCGTCTTCAACGACGGCCACACCCTGGGCAACTTCACCGACCAGACCCTCTCGCCGGCCGCCCTGCGCGTCACCACCATCAGCGACGAGGCCCGCATAGCCGGTGCCGGCGTCAGCTACTCGCACGCCGTGGCCCTGCAGCCCGAGATGGCGCTGGCGATGGCCGGACACGCCTCGAACAGCGCCATCTGGCTCAACGACCGCACCGCCAACTGGGCCGGCTCGACGGCCTATCCCGACTTCCCCGCCTCGATAAGCCAGCGCAACAGACTCAAACCCCTGTCGTCGAGCATCGACACAATGCAGTGGACGCCCTCGGCGGCATCGGCGCTGACCAAACATCTGCCCGAGCACCTGATGCGCTACCCCTTCCGCCACACCTTTGTGCGCCGTGACGGCAAGGGCATGGACGCCTTCGTGCAGTCGCCGATGGCAAACCGCGAGATAACGCGCGTGGCGTCGGAGATTGTCAACACGCAGCAGCTGGGCGCCCACGACGGCGTCACCGACATGCTCAACGTGGCATATACGCTGCTGCCGTACGACTACACCAAGACTCCCGAAAACCGATACGAGCTAATCGACAGCTACATAAAGCTGGACGCACAGCTCGCCGACCTGTTCAGCACCGTCGACCGCAGCGCCGGCGGCAGCGACAACGTGCTCATCTACCTCGCCGGCACCCCGCCACGCACACAGCGACGCCGCGAGGACGAGCGCTGGAAGATTCCTTCGGGCGAATTTTCAACCCGCAAGGCCATCTCCCTGCTCAACCTTTATCTCATCGCCGTTCACGGCAACGGCGAATGGGTCACGGCATACTCCGACGGCTCGTTCTACCTCAACGAGACACTCGCCAAAGAGCGCAACGTGCCCAAGGCCGAGCTGCAGCGCGAGGCCGCGGCCCTGCTCAAACGTATGGCGGGAGTGGACCAGGCCTTCCCCATCGACGACGTCCTCGACGGCAACGCCCCCGTGGATGACCCGGAGGCCCTGCGCCGCAACACGCTGGTAACCGCTACCGGCGACGTCATCGTGCAGATTATTCCCGGATGGGAGCTCCTCGACGATTTCAACTATCCCGTCAACGCCGCCAAAGGCACTGTCAGCCAGCACGCCGCCACCCTTGCCCCGGCCTACCTGCTTATCCCGGGAGCCGAGCCCGCGGTGGTGACAGCGACGGTGGACGCCCGCGCCATAGCACCGACGGTGGCGCGCCAGATGCACATTCGCTCGCCCAACGGAGCCTCGCAGGCCCCGTTGCACGTGTCAATGCGCAAGTGAGGGTCACGGCCGGCATCGGACATCCGCTCCGCCCCGGCCGAAACGGCCGCAAAAGCCATATCACATTACCCTATTTCCCCCACTAAAAAACCAAACACATAATATAATGTCACTTACAAGCTTTTTAAGCAAAGTATTCGGCGATAAGTCGAGCCGCGACCGCAAGCAGCTCCAGCCCATCGTCGACAAAATCAACGCCCTGGGCCCCGAGATGAAGGCCCTCGACAACGACGGACTGCGCGCCCGCATTGACGCCGTCCGCGCCGACATCGCCAACGCCATCAGCGACGACGAGAAGGCCATCGCCGAAATCCGCGCCAAGGTGGAGACGCTGCCCTACGACCAGCGCCAGCCCCTCTGGGACGATATCGACAAACACGAAAAGGACATCATCGACACCATCGAGGACCAGCTCGACAAGCACCTTGTCGAGGTATTCGCCTGCCTGCGCGAGACAGCCTCGCGCTTCGCCAACAACGAAGAGGTTGTTGTAACCGCCACGCAGATGGACCGCGACCTGGCCGCCCAGGGCCGCGACTTCGTCAGCATCGACGGCGACAAGGCTATCTGGAAAAACCACTGGATGGCCGGCGGCAACGAGATAACCTGGGACATGGTACACTACGACGTCCAGCTGATGGGCGGCGTGGTACTCACCCAGGGCAAGATTGCCGAGATGGCCACCGGCGAGGGTAAGACACTTGTTGCGACACTGCCCGTCTTCCTGCGCTCGCTCTCGCACCGCGGCGTGCACGTGGTAACCGTCAACGACTACCTGTCCAAACGTGACTCGGAGTGGATGGGCCCGCTGTATATGTTCCACGGCTCGACTGTTGACTGCATCGACAAGCACCAGCCCAACACCCCCGAACGCCGCGCGGCCTACAACTGCGACATCACCTTCGGCACCAACAACGAGTTCGGCTTCGACTACCTGCGCGACAATATGGCCATGGACGCCGAGGACATGGTGCAGCGCAAGCACTACTTCGCCATCGTCGACGAGGTTGACTCGGTGCTCATCGACGACGCCCGTACCCCTCTTATCATCTCGGGTCCCGTGCCCAAGGGCGACGACCAGTACTTTACCGAGTTCAAGCCCAACGTCGAGCGCGTGGTACAGGCCCAGCGCCGTCTGGTGACCCAGATCCTCTCCGAAGCCAAGCAGAAACTCTCCAACCCCGAGGACAAGGAGGCTTGCAAGGAGGGCGCGATACTGTTACTGCGCGCCTGGAAGGGCCTGCCCAAAAACGGCGCCCTCATCAAGTTCCTCAGCCAGGAGGGCATGAAGAAGCTGCTGCTCGAGACCGAGAACTACTACCTGCAGGACAACGGCCGCGAGATGCCCAAGATCACCGATCCGCTGTACTTTATCATCGATGAGAAAAACCGCAGCGTCGAGCTCACCGACAAGGGTATCGACGAGCTCACCGGTACCACCCAGGACCCGCAGTTCTTCGTCCTCCCCGACATCGCCTCGCAGCTCAGCGAGCTCGAGAACATCCCCGACCTTGAGGAGCGCTCGGCAAAGAAGGACGCCCTGATGCAGGACTTCGCCCTCAAGAGCGAGCGCGTGCACACCGTGGGCCAGCTGCTCAAGGCTTACACGCTGTTCGAGAAGGACCAGGAATACGTCATCGACGACAACAAAATCAAGATTGTGGACGAGCAGACGGGCCGTATCATGGAGGGCCGCCGCTACAGCGACGGTCTGCACCAGGCCATCGAAGCCAAGGAGGGCGTGAAGGTGGAGGCCGCGACGCAGACCTTCGCCACCATCACCCTGCAGAACTACTTCCGCATGTACCACAAGCTGTCCGGCATGACCGGTACGGCCGAGACCGAGGCCGGCGAGTTCTGGGACATCTACAAACTCGACGTGGTGACCATCCCCACCAACAAACCCGTCGCCCGCCAAGACCTCAACGACCGCGTTTACCGCACACAGCGCGAAAAATACGCCGCCGTCATCGACGAAATCGAGCGCCTCATCGGCGAAGGCCGTCCCGTGCTCGTGGGCACGACGTCGGTAGATATTTCGGAGAAGCTCAGCCGCATGCTGCAGATGCGCCGCATACCCCACCAGGTGCTCAACGCCAAGCTGCACCAGAAGGAGGCCGAGGTAGTTGCCCTGGCCGGACGCAAGGGCGCCGTCACCATCGCCACCAACATGGCTGGCCGCGGTACCGACATCAAGCTGACCCCCGAGGTCAAGGAGGCCGGCGGTCTTGCCATCATCGGCACCGAGCGCCACGAAAGCCGTCGCGTCGACCGCCAGCTGCGCGGCCGTTCGGGACGTCAGGGCGACCCCGGTTCGTCAGTCTTCTACGTCTCCTTCGAGGATCCCCTGATGCGCGTATACGCCTCGGAGGGCATCATGAAGATGCTCGACCGACTCGGCTTCAAGGAGGGCGAGATGCTTGAGCACAAGATGATCAACAACTCTATCGAGAAGGCCCAGAAGCGCGTCGAGGAGAACAACTTCGGCATCCGCAAGCACCTGCTCGAATATGACGACGTGATGAACAAGCAGCGTACCTTCATCTACACCCTGCGTCACCACGCCCTCATCGGCGAGCGCATCGGCATCGACATCTCCAACATGATCTTCGACGCCGTCGAGAACCTTGTCGACAACTACAGCGAGGCCGCCGACTATGACGACCTGAAGATGGAGCTGATGAAGATACTCACCATCGAGCCCTCGTTCACCCAAGAGGAATACGCCTCGATGGACAAGCAGACCCGCACCGAGACACTGCACGCCCTGGCTATGGAGGCCCTCGACCGCAAGAGCCAGCGCATCAAGGAGATTGTCATGCCCGTCGTGCGCGAGTCGGTCGAAGGCGGCGAGACCGGTGTACGTGCCGTGCCCATCACCGACGGCAAGCGCATCTTCCGAATCCTCTTCGACCTTGAGGAGGCCGTCCGCACCGAAGGCGGCAGCCTGGTAAAGGAGTGGCAGCAGAAGCTGTTGCTCAACAGCATCGACGAGCTGTGGAAAGAGCACCTGCGCGACCTGGACGAGTTGCGCCAGAACGTCCGCAACGCCTCGTACGAGCAGAAAGACCCGCTGGTAATCTACAAGGTGGAGTCGTTCCACATGTTCGAGCGTATGCTCAACGACCTCAACACACGCGTAGCCTCGTCGCTCGAGCGCGGCCAGGTTTACGTGCGCCAGGCTCCTCCCCAGCAGCCGGCCGCCAACGAGGCCGCCGGTCAGCAGGCCCCCGCACGTGTCCAGCCCGAGGTTTCGCGCGCCATGCCCCAGCCCCGCGCTCAGCAGGACTATAAGGTATCGAAGGCCACCCTCCCCAGCGAGGCCGAGGCCGCTCAGCGCGCCGCAGCAGCCGCTCCCCGCGGCGAGCAGCAGAAGACCATGCCCGTCAAAGCCGCCCCGCGCATCGGCCGCAACGACCCCTGCCCCTGCGGCTCAGGCAAAAAATACAAAAACTGCCACGGCAAAAACG
>SFLG01000014.1 GCA_004553485.1 Bacteroidales bacterium
GCGTCTTTCGATTTGTTCATCAGTCGTGTAGCTCGCTACACTCCTTCTTCACAAATCAAAATCCATCCCAAAATATGCGACCCTGCGTTAACAGAAATTCTTGCTACGCAAGCGCCAAGGCGATTAGGGGAGCGGGCTCTTACTCGCACACCGAGGCGATGGCCTTGCCGATGTTTGCGGCGATGTCCTTGGCCGTGGCGCCGAACTCGCCCTGCTCTATCGCTGCCATCTCGCCGGCCACGCCGTGGACGAAGCAGCTGATGAAAGCGGCAATCTCGGGCTTGTAGCCCTGGGCCATAAAACCGCAGATGACGCCGGTGAGCACGTCACCGCTGCCGCCGGTGGCCATTGCGGGCGAGCCGGAGGTGTTGAAGAATATGCGGCCGTCGGGACGTACGATGGCGGTGTAACGTCCTTTGAGGACGATAATTACATTATAGAACGCGGCGACGTCGAGGGCTTTGCGCAGGCGTGCCTCGTGGCTCTTCTGACGGCCGAAGAGGCGGTCGAACTCGCCGTCGTGGGGTGTGAGGACACTCAGCACGGGCAGATGCTCGATGAGGTTGGAGCGGGCGGCGATGCAGTTCAGTGCGTCGGCATCGAGTATGACGGGGGCGTTGGCGGCGGAGCGAGCGCGCAGGAACTGGCCGAGGGCGCTGACCGTCATGTCGTGGGTGCCGATGCCCGGGCCGACGGCGACGGCGCTGTAGTGCTTGTTGTCGGTGGGCATCTGCGATATGCAGCGCTGGTTCGGGTCGGTGTCCACCATCGCGCAGGGCTGGGCGGTCTGCATGATGGCGATGCCGCACTGCGGCACGTGTGCCACCACCTTGCCGGCGCCGGCGCGCAGAGCGCCTTCGACGGCCAGGATGGCCGCGCCCATCATGCCCTCGCTGCCGGCGATGAGCAGGGAGGTGCCGAAGTCGGCCTTGCTGCAGAATTCGGTGCGCGGCTTAATCACCTGACGCACCGTCCCGCGCTGCACAAGGTAGTAGATATACGGAATTTCGGCAAGCACCTTGGCGTCCAGGCCAATATTGAGCACTTTCCACTCGCCCAGAGCCGGGGCGTTGTCGGCGATGAGGAAGGCCAGACGCGGAGCACCCAGGGCAAGGGTAAGTGTGGCATGCACCATGTGCGACAGCGAGTTGCCGTCGTTCCACTCTCCGAACATTCCCGACGGGATATCTATCGACACTACCGGAGCGCCCGAGTTGTTGATGTTGCTCACCAACAGCTGGAAGGACACGGGCAGCGGCTTGGTAAGTCCCGAGCCGAACAGACCGTCAACGATGAGGCAGTTGCTGTCGAGCTCGGGCCAGGCGAAATTCTCCGAGCCGTCAATCTCGTACAGCGTCACCGTGTCGGGCGACGCCAGCACGCGGTCGCGGCAGGCCCGACATTCGGGCGTAATCATATTCTTGATATTGAACAGATAAATCTCGGGGCGATAGCCCTGGGCGGCCAGCAGGCGCGAGGTCTCAAGGGCGTCGGCGCCGTTGTTGCCCCAGCCGGCAAATACCACCAGGCGCACGTTGGGACGCCATCGCGACGTAATCTCGGCCGTGATAGCCTCGGCCGAATGTTCAATCATATCGAGTTCGCGCAGCCCGCCGGCCTCGGCCGTACGCCGTATTGCCTCGCGCAGCTGCTCGTTGGTAAGTATCTTCATAATCGTCCTAAATTTCTTATCTGCAAAGATAGCTAAAACGCCTCAAACAGGCAATATCCCCACAGCATATATAATACCCCGCCTCTCAATATTTGTTTATCCTCATCCAAACAAAACCTCCCCCACAAAACTGACAAATCCATACACAGAAAAAAACTTTACCCCAAAATGTTTTGTTATATGAAAACAAGATGCTATCTTTGCATTAACTATATTGTCCCAAACAAAGATGGAATTGAAGCCAAGATTTGAAGTGTTGTTCCTGACGGAAGCTGATAGCTTTCTTCAGTCGCTCCCTGTCAAGGCCCGTTCAAAGGTGCAGTTCAATATTATGAAAGCACAATATGAAAACGACCCGGAGTTATTTAAGAAGCTGAATGACAATATCTGGGAGTTTCGTACCCGCTTCAATGGCATGGCTTACCGATTGTTCGCATTTTGGGACAAAGATATCAGGGCAATGGTCGTGGCCACACACGGATTAATAAAAAAGACCCAGAAAACTCCTGCCGGCGAAATCAAGAGAGCTGAGGAAATAATGAAAACTTATTACGAACAAAAGAAATGAACGCTATATGGAAAAGATGAAAGTATACAGCCAAGAGGAAATGCTTGACCGCACACTCGGACCTAAAGGAACGCCGGAGCGGGATGAATACGATGCCCAAGTAAAAGACTATCTTGTCGGTCTTGCCATCCGTAGGGCCAGAGAAGCACAAAATCTCACGCAGGAACAGCTCGGAGAGCGTATAGGCGTTCAGCGCGCCCGCATAAGCAGCATTGAAAAAGGGACAAACCTACGCCTCTCCACCCTCCGCCGAATATTCACCGCCCTTGGGATTGAGGTCAATCTCAGCATCGGGGATATGCAACCCATCCCGCTCTGCTGAAGCATTTACCTTGACATAACCAAAAGCCTTAGAGCCCGTTCAGGGGAACGGGCTCTATACTGCAACAAAATACAAAAAACGCCTCCCGGGGGGAGGCGTTTTTTGTGGGGAGGGGGAGGCGATTACATCATGCCGCCCATGCCCATGCCGCCGGCGGCGGCTGCGGGAGCGGGAGTCTCCTCTTTCTTCTCGGCGATGACGCACTCGGTGGTGAGGAACATGCCGGCGATGGAGGCGGCGTTCTCGAGGGCTACGCGAGTAACCTTGGCGGGGTCGATGACACCGGCGGCGTAGAGGTTCTCGTATGTGTCGGTACGGGCGTTATAGCCATAGTCGTCCTTGCCTTCGCTTACCTTCTGCACAACCACGGCGCCTTCGACACCGGCGTTGGCGGCAATCTGACGGAGGGGCTCCTCGATGGCGCGACGGACAATCTCGATACCGGTCTGCTCGTCGTCGTTGTCGCCCTTGAGGGCGTCGAGGACACCGAGGCAGCGGATGTAGGCCACACCTCCGCCGGGAACGATACCCTCGGCGATGGCGGCGCGTGTTGCGCTGAGAGCGTCGTCAACACGGTCCTTCTTCTCCTTCATCTCGACCTCGCTGGGAGCGCCGATGTGGAGGACGGCCACGCCGCCGGCGAGCTTGGCAAGACGCTCCTGGAGCTTCTCACGGTCGTAGTCGCTGGTGGTCTGCTCGATCTGAGCCTTGATCATTGCCACGCGCTGTGCGATGGCATCCTTGGCGCCGGCACCGTTGACGATGGTGGTGTTCTCCTTGTTGACAGTGACCTTGTCGGCACGGCCCAGGTCGGTAAGGGTTGCCTGTGCGAGCTGCATGCCCTTGTCCTCGCTGATGACAGTGCCACCGGTGAGGATGGCGATGTCCTCAAGCATCTCCTTGCGGCGGTCGCCGAAGCCGGGAGCCTTGACAGCACAGATTTTGAGCGAGCCGCGCAGACGGTTGACAACGAGAGTTGCCAGAGCCTCCTGGTCGACATCCTCGCTGATGATGAGCAGGGGACGGGCGTTCTGTGCCACGGCCTCGAGCACGGGCAGGATGTCCTTGAGGTTGCTTACCTTCTTGTCGTAGAGCAGGATGTAGGGCTGGTCCATCACGCACTCCATCTTCTCGGTGTCGGTGACGAAGTAGGGCGAGATGTAGCCGCGGTCAAACTGCATACCCTCTACCATGTCGATGGTGGTCTCGGTGCCCTTGGCCTCGTCGACGGTGATGACACCCTCCTTCTTTACCTTCTGCATGGCCTCGGCGATGAGCTTGCCGATGCGGTCGTCGTTGTTGGCACTGACGCGTGCGACGTCCTCAATCTTCTTGAAGTCGTCGCCTACCTCCTGGCTCATTGCCTTGATGTTGGCCACGACAGCCTCGACGGCCTTGTCGATACCGCGTTTGAGGTCCATGGGGTTGGCGCCGGCGGTGACGTTCTTGAGGCCGACGTTGATAATCGACTGAGCCAGGACGGTGGCGGTGGTGGTGCCGTCGCCGGCGTCGTCACCGGTCTTGCTTGCCACTTCCTTGACAAGCTGTGCGCCCATGTTCTGCATGGGCTCGGACAGCTCGACCTCGCGGGCCACGCTCACGCCGTCCTTGGTGATGTGGGGAGCGCCGAATTTCTTGTCGAGAATGACATTACGGCCTTTGGGGCCGAGAGTTACCTTTACTGCGTCGGCAAGGATGTCGACACCTTTTTTGAGCTCGTCGCGAGCTTCAATATTGAATTTAATATCTTTTGCCATAATTGTTTAAGTATTTGATGTTGAGGAAATATAGACAGACAGCGAGCCTATCAGCCCAGGATGGCGAGGATGTCGCTCTGGCGCATGATCAGCACTGTCTCGCGGTCGATTTCGACCTCGGTGCCGGCGTATTTGCCATACAGCACTACGTCGCCCACCTTAACCTGCATTGCTTCGTCCTTGGTGCCGGGGCCTACGGCCAGCACGGTGCCGCGCAGGGGTTTCTCTTTGGCGGTGTCGGGGATGATAATGCCGGTTGCGGTAACTTCCTCGGCCGGTGTGGGTTTAATCAATACTCTGTCAGATAATGGTTTTACGTTCATAATATTATATGTTAGTTTGTTTGTTGTTCGATTTTTTAGTTGACGCGCACAAAGACTGCGCAGACGCTAATCATCTGCATAAACTGTGCCAAAGGCGTCACGGGCTCATATATATGCCAAAAGTCTGACAGATTTCTGACAGGCGGTAAGCGCGTGACGCCACGGCCCGGACACTCATCCGGGGAAGTATTTGGCCGCCAGCTCGTCGATGGCGCTGACGTTGACTGAGCCCTTGCCGTCGGTGATGGTGAAGAAGCGGCGCACGTCGTAGTGGTCGGGGTTGAGCTTCACCTGAGCGTCGGCGGCATCGGCCGTCTCGGGCCGCGAGGCCGCGGCGGCGTTCTCCACCGCTTCCTGCGAGTCGGCAAGGTCCTCGAGCACATCGCCGGCGCGTACAAGGTCGACCAGCCCGTTGCCTGGCATCACAACAATCTGTGCCTCGGGCCCGTAGTATTCAAAGTTGTTGATATAAGCCTCGACGAGGTTGTTTAACGATGACTTGAATTCGTCTTTTGTTATAGGCATAATAAAATATGATAAGAGCTGTTTATGTGTTCGCAAGTATAACACACAAACAGCTCTTATAGTTTTTGGGGCCGGGCGGCCCGGGTGCTATCTTAGCTATTATAGCCCCCCGGCTGCTCTACCTGGCTACGTGCAGCAAGCAGCCCGACGAGTGGGCGGTGAGCGCGGGCGCCTCGGAGCAGGTTGCCACGGCTACGCCCGAGTTGAAGGTACCGGCGTTGTTGACCGTGAAGTCGTAGGTCAGCATCCACGTGCCTTTGGGCACATACTCGAGGTAGAGGTTGGTGGCAGCGGTGCGGTTCTCGCGGTAGGCGCTGATGCCGTCGCCGTAGACCCAGCCCGAGAGCTGGATGACGGGGACAAAGGTGGCGGCGCGCTGGTCGGTGACGATGACGCGCGACATGGGCCTGTCGGTCTTGACGGTGAGCAGCGTGCGCACCTTCTGCCCTACCCTCAGCGTGTCGGTGGCGGCGTCGAAGGCGCGCCAAGTGCCGTCGGGATTCTGCACATTCAGCTTTTTCTCAATCGAGATTTCGCCGTCGCTGAAGGCGCGCACCTCGGCCGAGGGAGCCGTGTAGCGCGTAATCAGCGCACCGTAGGCCGGCGTGGTGGCGTCGGAGCGTGTCAGCTTGACCGAGCGGCCGTCCAGCCGGATGTCGAAGCGGCCCAGCTTGTCCTGCATGGCGGGGACGGTATCGCGGCCGTCGACACTGACGGTGACCTTGCCGGCGGGAACAGTCCACGGCGTGCCCGAGTTTATCATCGATGCCACAATGAAGGAGGTGACGGTGTTGTTGCCCCAAGCCTCACCCTGGCGGCGTACAATCAGGTACTGGCGTATGCCGTCGACAATCTGCGACTTGGGGACTATGGCGCCGTAGCACTCGAGCAGCCAGGCGTAGGTCTGGAGGCTGCTGACATTCATAAACTCGAAGCCCTTGTCGGCGGTCTGCGTGCCAAACTGGTCGAGGCTGCCCATGAGGGTGCGTGCCATCGACTTGTTGCCGCTGTACTCGAGGGCGCAGGCCGCAAGAGTCTTTTCGGGGATGGAGAATTTCTTCCAGTTCTTGTTGATGTACTGGATAGTGGCATTGGACACCTTGCGGCCGTTGAGCGACATCGCGGGGGTGGCGAAGGCCGAGCGGGTGATGACATAGCGCATGTCGGTGTGCTCCACCGCATCGTCGTAGTAAGGCAGGGCACGCTTTATCATGCTCTCCATGCGACTGTCGTCCAACATTCCGGCGCGTTTCAGCGTCGCCATCTGGTCAAGCACCTGTGCCGTGACATATACCGACGAGCGGCTGCTCCACTCGCCCCACTTCCATCCGCCGTCACTGTTCTGCAGGTCGCCGAGCACCTTGCGCGCGCCGTCCATTGTACGTTTCAGATCCGACTTATTGAACTTGATCTCCAGTTCGGGGTGCTCCTTCATCAGCGACAACGCTATCGCCGCGCCGAAGTAGGCATTGGCCTGGCTGCCTGCCGTGGGCAGGACGTCGCCGGTGAACTCGGGCAGCGACGACACGACGGTCCACATCGGGTTGCCGGTGTACGACAGCTCGGCCTCGAAGGCACTGCCCTGCTGTGCGGGCACCTCGGCCGACCAGCTGTCCTGGCCGGGGTTGAGGTAGAAGTTGCGGCTCTCGGTGACGCGGCTCTGCGAGGGCAGCACGGCAAGGGCCACGGCCTCGCCGTCCGAGTTGTTGCCCGAAAGGGCACGGATTACGAAGCGCACGCTGTCGGCGGTCACCGGCACCTTCACCTCTATGGGCAGGGCGGTGTTGCCCATAGCGGGCAGAGTGACCGTACGCGTGTAGACATCGGGCGTCTCCGAGTCCGAGGCGATGCTCTCCAGGCGCACGTCCACCTCGCGGGCGGCGTCGGTGGTATTCACCAACAGGGCCTGCACCGTCACCTCGTCGCCGGCACGCACAAACTGGGGCGCGTTGAGGCTGACGGTGACGGGCTTGTTGGACACAAAGGTGCGCCGGATGGCCGTGCTGTATCCTTCCTTTGTCCAGGCGCTGACCATCATCTGCCACATCGTGTTGGAGTTGGGGACATCGAAGGGTACTGTCAGCCGGCCGTCGGCACCGGTGGTTAGCATCGGCTGCCAAAGGGCCGAATATTTGTCATCGGTGCGCAGGACTACGTCGTCCAAAGTTTTTACCTCGATGGTCCCGTCGGAAACGCCGTATGCCACGACGACGTCTCCCAACAACTCGCTCCCATCGGTCGTAGCTTTGTCCTCGTCTATCTGAACGTCACCGGCTTCCATCTCCGATTCGGTTTCCACCGCTTCATTTTTGGCAACCGCCATGTCCACGGTAGCCATCGGGGCACGCGAACCATAAATCCGGGCATTTAACCGGTTACTTTTGTACATCACCATACCATACGGGCTCGAAATCCAGCGCCACTGCGGAGCCTCGACAGAGACAACGTCCTCGAGAGTCAGGCGCTGCACAAAGGTCTCCCATAAATTACCGTCGGCTCGTCTGACCGAAAGGGAATACAGGTTGGGGCTCGAGATGTAGACCCTGAATATGCTGGGTGCCCACAGCTGGTCGAGGCGGCTGTCGTAGACATTTACGGCAACCGCGGCGTCGACGCCCCGGCCCTTTGCGTCAGTGACGCGGAGGGTCCAGCTCTCTTTGCTGCCCGACACGACCTTGTCGCGGAAACTCTCGAGCGTTATGTTGATTTTTTGGGTGCTACGGTTCTTTATGGGTAAAGTCTTGCCTACCGTCGCGCCGTCATGTACGGTAAACAGCGTCAGCTCGTCTCCGTAGACGGCATCGCTGAGGTCGAAGACCTCGTAGAGATTGTGGTAGCCGCCTTTCAGCTCGTGCGTCTCAAAACGGCAGCCGCCGTCTTTGGTGTTGAACGCCGCCGTCAGCCATACCGAAGTGCTGAGGCCGATGAGCGAGTCGTTGGGCATCCACATAACGGATTCTACAGGCAGTTTGTCGGTGTCGGTACGGTATATTGTTACTACGTAGAATCTCTTGGACATGCACAAGGTGGTGTCGACCGGGGCAAGGTCAAGAGTGTACTTGCCGGGGACTATCTTGCTGTCGAGATTTATCTTCACCTTGGGGGCCGACATGACTTCGCCGCTGAGAATTTCCTTGTCGTCATTGAGGCGCATCAGACGGTAGTTGAGCGGTGCTTTTATCGTGTCGCCGGCAGCTGCTGTCACGACAGCCTCAATGTCAAGGCCCCGCGAGGCATCGACATTCTCGCCTCCAATAAGATAGGCGTTCAGCGATGCCCGATAGCGGGCGTTAAACGACTTATAATCAGTGACTGTTGTGCCGTCCGGTGCGGTAGCGGTTATCTCTGCCCGGCACCAGCCTGTGCCGTCGGGGATAGCAAAGACAAGGCTGAATTTACCATCCGAGCCGGTCAGACCGGTCTTCACCAGTGTCGTGTCGGCTTCCCGGTCATCAGACTCCAACTCCAGGCCCATCATTATTTCAGAGCCTGCCAGTCCCGTGCCGCTGTAGTTGGAGAGTTTGCCGCTGATGGTGACTTTGTTACCGTCCGGAACGGCTGTTATCTGCGTCAGGCGGGCCCCGAGCAGCTTAAAGTCGGCAACCTCGAAATTTGTCAGGCCGCAGGGACTCGGGCCATTGGGGTTATGTTCGAATGCTTCTATTGAGAAGGTGCCGGTCTCGCTGTCCGCGGGGACGAGGAACGAGCCGATGGCCCTGCCGTAGCTGTCGGTGACGACGCGCACGGTATCAATATTCTCTTCGACTTCATCGCTAAGCACGACATCAAGGTCGAGTCCCTCGGCCATCTTGCCGTCGCCACCGGCGGCGAGGAGCCAGCGTATGCTGTCGCCGGGGCTGACAACACTCAAATCGGTAGTGAGGTTAAAGTCAATCCCACGCAATGTGTTGTTTGCTTTGGGAAGCACACTGCAGCCCATATTTTCATACATCAGCGACACGGTGCCTTTTTTGAGCACCAGGTCGCCGCGCCGGTCGTTGGGGATGGTCACACGGCCGTCGGCGTCGGTGACACCCTGCCAGCGCGTCTTGCCCTTCTGCATCAGCACGGTGGTGACGCCACTGACCGGGCGACCTGTCACGGCATCGGCCACCGTCAGATGCCTGCCCGTCTTCGTCGATGTATAGACGGGCACAAAGGGCGTCGCCATTGTGGCCACACTGCCCTCCAGGCCCTTGGCCGAAAGGATGTAATATCCCGTTTCAAGGCTGATTTTCAACGTGGTATCAGCCTTTCCGCCCAACCGGTAAATGAAGTTGCCGGTCGAGACAGGCCGTACATTTTTTCTGGGGCTACGGGCATTGATCCACGACTGATAGTCGGCATACCTCTTTGCCGTCAGCACAAGGGTATCGATATTACGTACATCGACACTGACATCAGCCGGACTGCCCGACGGGATAAATCTGCTGATACGCACCTCGGCAGTCTTTTGCAGCAGTTCTTTTTTCTGATTTCGCAGCAAGGGCTCGATCCAGCTTCCGCTGCCGACTTTCAGCGCCTCGTCAAGAGCCGTCTCAACCGTCTTTTTGTTTGTGCGGTAATTGTCATCCGCCAGGTAGGGTTGGACAAACTGCCACAACACCAGCGCGTTGTACTTGTTTTGTGCTTTCGCGTATGCCTCGGCGATGTTGAGCCATCCTTTTATGTTGCTATTGCCCAACTTCTCTCCCAGCAGGTAGTAGTAGCGGGGCGACTCGGGTTTGGCCCGGAGCATGCTCTCTTCAGCGATGCGTACGGTCAGTGCTCCGTAGTCGAGTATTTCTCCGGAGGCAGAAGCCACGAAATCGCTCAGCGTGGGGAAATACTGAAGGGTCAGCCGGTCGGCCTCGATGACCCTTGTCAGCGACGCCAGCGGCATGTCGCCGGCATTGTTCCAGGCACTGAGGCAGAGCGAGTCGATGAGGGAGTTGAACATCTTGCCCGACCACTCGCTCATATCGGCGGGACGCGGCGTCAGCGGCAGCTCGCGCTGGTTGAACTGCCAGCGGTTCGACCGGTAGTAGTTGCTCAGCAGACGTGCGGCATACAAGTCGAACAGAGCGCGCATCTGCTTGTCCTTCAGCCCGGAGGCAACATCCATCACCCGCTTTATCGTCCGGGGGCGGGTCTGCCGGTCGATAAGCGAATTGGCCTCGCCGGACAGCATCAGGGCCTCGAGCTGGCCGAGGACGTCGCCCGAGCGTACCGACACGTCGTAGAGCGAGTCGGCCGATTTGAGCACGGTCTTGGGGTACGCGAAGTCGGGGGCCAGCACCCGTTCCGCCGCAAAGGCGCACATCGTCACGGCACAGGCAGCCAGCAACGTCGACAGTCTTTTAATCAGTATTCCTTTCATATCTTTATGATTACTTATTTAAGTTTCGCAAGCTCAACTTAAACCTATAAACTTATAAACCTCAAATTTCCGAGCTCTTATAGAACTTGAAAATTTGAATTATTTTAACGGAAGGGCTACAACGCGCATACGGCATTGGGCGCAGTCAAACTCGAGGCGCATGTCGCGCACGCGGCCATCGGTGTGGCGCAGGGTGAGCGGACCTTTGAGCAGACGTCCGCCGGGGGTCTTCAGGCAGTGGCCGAGCTCGCGGCGCAGGCAGTAGCGCGAGGTCATCACGTGCACCTCGCCCTCGCGGTGCGACGGGTCGGGGTCGGTCTCCAGCGACGGCTCGATGTCGGTGGCGCCGTGGTCGCGGTAAAACTGTACGGCCACGCTGTTGGCCACGTTGTTGTGCATCGTCAGGTGCGAGTCCTCGGGCCATTGCGCGGCCTTGTCCTCGGGGAGGCGACGGGGGCGCTCGTATGTTGCCGCGGCGGCGTGGTCGAGCATCTCCACAGCCCGGCGGCGCAGGGCCGTCAGCACCGACGCGGGCACAAAGACCTCGCCGAGGCTGTCGTCGATGCGGCCGGCAGCGTAGATGGTGTCGCCGAGCTTCTCCAGCACGCGCCGGCGGGCGTCAAGCTGGGGCGACCGTGCCGCCGACAGCTCGCACTCAGCCACCGTCTCGACACGGCAGCCGCGCTCGTCGGCCAGCTCGAGGGCCATTCCGCCGGGCACAGCGCGCAGACTCATCGCCACGGCGATGCGGCGGCGGGGACGGGCGGCTTGCAGGACGTCGTCGTAGGCTTTGTCAAAGTTGCGCATCAGCCGCGTCCCCGGCTTGACACGCACGTCGGCGGCGGTGTGGACAACGTTGCCCTCTATCTTGTTGATGCGAAAGCCGTTGTATATACCCAGCGAGTCGAAGTAGCCCAGACCGTCGCCATTCTGCAGCGGCAGAGTGGCCTTTACGGCAAAGCGGCGCGGCGAGATGACTTTTGTCACCGTGCCCACATCCTCGCCGGTCCACTTCGGCGTCAGCGACGAGGCGAGTGTCTGCGCCTTGATGCCTGCTATGCCGTCGAGGGCGTAGGTGGTGAACCCGCGGTTGAAGACTTTGGTGAGGACGGGGTCGAAGCCCGGGGTGGACCTGCCCGCCGAGGCACGCACAAAGGCGCCGGCAGACTCGGCCACAACCTTGTCCAGCTCGCGCGACAGGGCGGCGACGGTGACGGCGACATAGTCGGCCGACTTAAGCCGTCCCTCTATCTTGAAGCTGGAGACGCCGGCGCGGGCCATATCGCCCATCCGGCGCGACCGGTTGAGGTCTTTCAGCGACAGCAGATAGCGGTTGCGCACGACGGTGTTGCCGTCGCCGTCAACAAGGTCGTAGGGCAGACGGCAAATCTGGGCGCACTCGCCGCGGTTTGCCGAGCGGCCACCGTTAACCAGGCTGGCCCGGCAGTCGCCGCTGTAGCTGACACACAGCGCGCCGTGCACAAAGGCCTCGAGGGGCACGGTAACGGCGTCGGCGTAGGCGCGTATCTCGTCCAGCGACGCCTCGCGCGGCAACACGATACAGCTCATACCCACGTCCTGCAGGAAGCGGGCGCGGGCCGGCGTGCGGGCGTCGCATTGGGTGGAGGCATGGAGGGCGATGGGCGGGATGGGCAGACGCAGCAGCGACATATCCTGCACTATCAGCGCGTCCACACCGGCGGCATACAGCTCGCCGATGGCGGCGACGGCCTCGTCAAGCTCGTCCTCAAATATTAATGTGTTGAAGGTGACGTAGACCTTTACCCTGAACCGGTGCGCGTAGTCGCACACACGCTTTATGTCGGCCACCGGGTTTGCCGCCGCGGCACGGGCGCCGTGGTGCGGGCCGCCCATGTACACGGCATCGGCGCCACAGTCGATGGCGACGATGGCGGTTTCGGCATCCTTGGCGGGTGCCAGCAGTTCGAGCGGGCGCGGTTTCATTATAACTTTCGTTTCAAGTTTGTTTGCAAGTTATTTTTAAGACACTCGCGGGCGGGTTAAGGTTTAGAGCCCGTTCCACTAATTTTTTTCGCGGCGGGCTTTTTGCGTACCGAGAAGCCGAAGTGCCCCAACTTCTCGCCAAGGGCGTAGTAGCCGCCGTGGGCGTATGCCATCAGCCCGGCGCCGACAAGGTCGAAGGCGCCCGTCTCCGGGTCGATGTACCGCTCGTCGGCAAGCACACCCACCACGCGGGCGATGAACATATCGTGACTGCCCAGGTGCACGATGTCCTGCACGCGGCACTCGATGGCCAGCGGCGACTCGCCCACATAGGGGCAGGTGACATTTACCCCCGGCACCGGCGTCAGACCCGTCTCGCGCCACTTGTCGTAGTCGCGGCCCGAGCGCACCCCGCACCAGTCGGTGGCACGGGCCATGGCCGCAGTGGTGAGGTTGAGGGTGAACTGCATCTCGTCGCGGATGATGCCGTAGCTGTGACGCGACGGGTTGATCGAAATATACAGCATGGCCGGATTGGTGCAGATGGTGCCCGTCCACGCCACCGTGATGAGGTTGCGCGTCGAGGGCATGCTGCCGCAGCTGACAAGGGCTGCCGGCACAGGGTAGACCATCGTCCCCGGTTTCCATTCTATGTGTGACATTTATATTATGTGTGACATTTTTTATGTTAGATGTAGGCTCTAATCCTCCCCCGACAAATAATTTGAGGCACAAATTACATACGCATTATTCGCATATATTCGCCATGCGCAGTGCCGGAGGCCAGTACAAAAGTAGTTTAATTCTGCCAATTTTGGGGGCATGCAGGCAATTTTCTTTGCACGGCAAGGCAAATTGTCGTACATTTGCAACATACAAAATCGATACAAACCCTATATCTTATACAACATGGCAACCAAACCGTTCCACTATCAGCCGATGTTCCCCCTCGGCCCCGACACAACCGAATACTACCACCTTACCTCGGACTACGTGAAGGTAGAAAACTGGGGTGGCCACGAATTTCTGGTCATCGACCCCGAAGCCCTCACCGTCCTTGCCCGCCAGTGCACCCACGACAACGCCTTTATGCTGCGCCGCGAGCACAACGAGATGGTAGCCAAAATCCTCCACGACCCCGAAGCCAGCGAGAACGACAAGTTTGTCGCCCTCACCATGCTGCGCAACGCCGAAGTAGCCGCCAAGGGTGTCCTCCCCTTCTGCCAGGACACCGGCACAGCCATCATCCACGGCGAGAAAGGCCAGAACGTCTACACCGGCTGCGATGACGCCGAAAAGCTCAGCAAGGGCGTCTACGACACCTACACCACCGACAACCTGCGTTACAGCCAGAACGCCCCCCTCAACATGTACGACGAGGTCAACACCGGCTGCAACCTGCCCGCCCAGATTGACATACACGCCGAAGAGGGCGACGAGTACAAGTTCCTCTTCGTCGCCAAAGGCGGCGGCTCGGCCAACAAGACCTACCTCTATCAGGAGACCAAGGCCCTCATCAACCCCAAGACCCTCCTCCCCTTCCTGGTGGAGAAGATGAAGACCCTCGGCACGGCAGCCTGCCCGCCCTACCACATCGCCTTCGTCATCGGCGGCACCTCGGCCGAGAAGAACCTCGAGACCGTCAAAAAGGCCTCGGTGAAGTACTACGACAACCTGCCCACCGAGGGCAACGAGTACGGCCAGGCCTTCCGCGACCTCGAGCTGGAGAAAGAGCTTAAGAAGTGCACCGAGGAGATAGGCTTCGGCGCTCAGTTCGGCGGCAAATACTACGCCCACGACATCCGTGTCATCCGCCTGCCCCGCCACGGCGCCTCGTGCCCTGTGGGCCTGGGCGTAAGCTGCTCGGCCGACCGCAACATCAAGGCCAAGATCAACCGCGAGGGCCTGTGGATCGAGAAACTCGACAGCAACCCCGGCGAGCTCATCCCCGAGAGCATGCGCAACGAGACCGAGGGCAAAGCCGTCTCCATCGACCTCAACCGTCCTATGGCCGACATCCTCAAGGAGCTCACCAAATATCCCGTGGCAACACGCCTGTCGCTCAACGGCACCATCATCGTCGCCCGCGACATCGCCCACGCCAAAATCAAAGCCCGCCTCGACGCCGGCGAGCCCATGCCCCAGTACCTCAAGGACCACCCCGTATACTACGCCGGCCCCGCCAAGACGCCCAAGGGCGCGCCCTCAGGCTCGTTCGGCCCCACTACGGCAGGCCGCATGGACCCCTACGTCGACCAGTTCCAGGCTGCCGGTGGCTCGATGGTGATGATTGCCAAGGGCAACCGAAGCCAGCAGGTTACCGACGCCTGCCACAAGCACGGCGGCTTCTACCTCGGCTCGATAGGCGGCCCCGCCGCCGTCCTCGCCCAGAACAGCATCAAGAGCGTCAAGCTCCTCGAATATCCCGAGCTGGGTATGGAGGCCATCTACCAGATTGAGGTAGAGAACTTCCCCGCCTTCATCCTCGTCGACGACAAGGGCAACGACTTCTTCAAGCAGATTGCCCAGAAGTGCAACTCCTGCTCGCTGAACAAGTAAGCTCGTCCAACCCCGCACCACCACAAGGCCGCACCCGTCACGGGCGCGGCCTTTTATGTTAAAATGTTAAAGAGGCTGTTGTTTGTCAATATATTAGGGCGATGATTTGCGCCAAAAAACTTTTTTTGCTACCTTTGCCATGATTTTTGGTATCAAAAATCGGCTCTACCCAATCTATATTGATACCTGCACTGGTTTGTAAACCACTCATTGACTCATCAATCAAGAATAATTCTATAACACAATTAATTATGAAAAAACTTTACGCAATTCTGGGAAGCGCACTCCTGGCCCTGCCTGTAATGGCACAGGAGCCGCAGCTCCCCAACGCCGGTTTTGAAGAAGGCTGGGGCCCATGCACCCCCTGGACCTCTAACAATAATACAAAAACCTACGGCGAAACTTGCACCGGCTGGACAATATCTCATGTTATCGGCGCCAGCGGCACCGGTAAAACCGCCGTTGGTGGAAAAGTCGAAGGTTACAACTCGACAAGCGCCATACAGGTAACTAACAGCGCCAACTCTGTTGTTAAATCTGTCGCCGTCCCCGGATATGCTACATTAGGCACTACCTGGAGCACCTCGGTAATGAATAAGGACAACGACGGTGGCAGCTTTGGCGGTTACGCATTCAACGGCCGACCCTTAAAGATTAGCTTCATGTACAAGTTCGAGGGTGACAACTCGCAGCCCGCAAACGCCATCGCTTATCTCTGGAAGGGCACAACTTCACAAGCCAATGTTCCCGCATCGATTATAGCATTACCGATTGGCAGCCCCAAGACCTGCACCATGGTAGACCGTGACCGCAACATTCTGGGCATAACGACTGCAAAAGGCGGTGCCGTTACAAAGTCCGCGGACTTTGAGCTTATCGCCAAAGGCACTACCGTTATCACCGAAACTACTTCGGAATGGGTAAAGGGCGAAATCGTTTTTGAGTACTACTCAGAAGCCACTCCCGAAAAAATCAACATTATCTTCGCTGCCAACGACTACTTTAACTCGACCGGCCAGATAATCGGCAACAAACTGACTGTCGATGACGTTATGTGCGTGTATCCCGAGTCCACACCCGAACCCGATCCCGCACCCGTTCCTGACGGCAAGCCCTACGCCGGCAAGCTCGTCGTTGAAATGGAAGGAAGTGGTGAAATCACCGAGCCCGGTGGTACCGACGGGACTGTATACATTAACCAGTTATCTCAGACAACCTGCTCGTTCCTGCTTCCCAACCTTTCCCTCGGTGAACTTGGCACCGTAGGCGACATCTTCCTCCCCGAAGTCAACATGGCCATTGACGAGAACGACTTTACAACCTTCTCCGCCGATGTCAAAGGCTTCCAGCTTCTGGATGGTGCGATTATCGCAGACATTGTTCTCAACGGCACTGTCGACAAAGAAGGCAACGCTTCGTTTGTAATCATTGTAGGATGGATAATGGATGAAACCACCACCGTCCCCATCAACGTCACCTTCAACGGCAAGGGCGACGGCGGCTTCAGCGGCGTTAACGACATCACCGTCGACGATGCAAATGCTCCCGCTGTTTACTACAACCTGCAGGGCGTTCGCGTCAACAACCCCCAGAACGGCCTCTACATCCACGTCCAGGGCAAGAACGTCAGCAAGGTAGCCATCCGCTAACCGTACCTGACCACACCTAACCACACATCCCCATAACCCGAATGGGCTGACCGGCACTCCGCCTGTCAGCCCATTCCGTTTTATCATCCCCCGCCGTTTATTGCAGGAATTTGGGGGCGTGGAGGAAAATGCCCAGCGATAGACCGATACCCCAGGGTTTGGTGCCGCTGCTGACGTAGTTGACGTAGGCGGTTACGACACCGGGGATGGGCAGCGAGTAGCAGACGTCGAACTCGCCGTAGAAACGTGCCGTGTTGAGCCAGCCGCTGTAGTGGCTGCCCCAGGGGCGCGAGTAGACGATGGTGCCGTCGTCGGCCTCGGTGGCCGTGCCTCCGCCGGGCATGATACGGCGCAGGGGCACAAAGGCGCTCATGGTGAGGCGGGCGGTGAAGCTCGAGCTGATTTTGTAGATGGGCGCCAGCGTGGCGGCAAGGTACGAGTTGGCGCGGAAGTGGCGGTTGAACTGGTTGTAGGCGGCCGGCGTGGGCTCGAAGGAGGGGGCAGTGACGATGTCGGCATCGTAGCAGTCGGTGAGCTTGCGCGTCGACAGCAGCACGTCGCTCTCAAGGGCCAGGCCGAACTTGCGGCTGAGGCTCCAGTAGTTGCGGGTGCGGCTCTGCAGCTGCAGCCACTTCTGGTTGCGGTTGAAGCTGCCTGGGACCGCCGACGGCCCGTCGGTGCGCAGCTGCAGCGTCTCCTCGCCCGGGCGGTATTTGAAGCGGCCCAGCACGCCCTGCAGCACAAAGTTGTAGTCGTGGCCCTGCGTGGGGTAGTTCTCCTCGTCGAGGGTGGACGAGGTATAGCCCAGGCGCAGCTGGCCAAGGTCCTGCGTGGCGTGGTCGCGGCAGGCCCCTCCGCCGGCAAGGTACCGCTCGTCGAGGCGGAAGTACGAGCTGAACAGATGGCCGAAGCCCGCGCTGAGCGAGAAGCGCCCTATAGCCCCCGCCGCCCAGTCGTAGCTGAGACGGCCGTAGTATTCGTGGCCGATGAGGAAGGCGGGCTGCGACACGTCGTAGAAAATGCGGTCCGACTCGAGGTAGCGCTGACGCGACACCACTGCCGTCACGCCCACGGCACTCGGCACGGCGGTGTGCAGGTTGACGGCGGCGTTGAGCTGGCCGGCCATGTAGCTCTGGCCTATCCAGCCGTTGAGCGAGGCGCCGATGCTGTTGAAGCTGAGGGTGTTGTAGGCGGCCGACAGGAAGATGTAGCTCTGGGTCGACGACGAGATGTAGCCGCCCAGGCCGACGTTGAAGTCGTTTTTGGGAGCGGCCCATACGTTAAGGCGGAAAAGGCCCGTGGAGTCGTTGTAGACGGCCTGCGGCAGCAGGTTCTGTATGCGCCCCGACGACACGGCGCGGTAGAAGGAGTGGCGCGCCTGCACGATGCCGAAGGTGTCGGCCTTGGCAGGCTCGAAGATGTAGCGCAGATACTTGTTCTGGTTGGGCGACCCGCCGCGCACGTCCACCGAGTCGAAGTGCACGAAGGGCGTGCGGGCCTTGAAGGCCATGCGCCGCGCCTCGCGCGTAGCCTTGGGGATGCGCGAGGTGACGCGCTTCTTTATCGAGTCGGCGTGCTCGACACCCGAGGCATAGCCGATGCGGTAGATCTCTTCGGCCTTGGGGAAGTCGAGGAGGCCGAACTGGTCAAGGTTGATGCGCACCTTCATGCCCAGGCTGTCGGGGACGGTGTAGGACTGCGGGCGGGTGGCGATGTCGTTGATCTGGTCGTACATCGATGTACGCGGGCCTTTGTCGCTCGAGCCGACGTTGACGCCGATCATTATGTCGGGGGCGAAGTCGGCGGTCATGACGTTGACGGGGAAGTTGTCGAACAGTCCGCCGTCATAGAGGTAGTTTTTGCCGAACTTGAGGGGCTGGAACACCAGAGGGAAGGACATTGACGAGCGAATGCAGTCGCCGACGTCGCCCGAGCGGTGCACGACCTTGTGGTTGGCGGCGACGTTGGAGGCCACGCAGCGGAAGGGCACGAAAAGACGGTCGAAGTCGCCCCCGCACTGGGCGGTGTAGGCCGAGAACAGGTCCATGAAGGCGAAGTTCATGGGCAGGGCGTTGATCAGCGACCAGGGCACCGAGTCGGCGGCGGTGTACAGTTCTTTGTTGAGTTTGACGCTGATGTTGCCCATGGCCGGGCTGGGACGCTGGCGGGCGAAGTAGTACATCAGGTCGGGGTCGTTTTTTCCCGTCGACCAGTATGCGAAGCCCTTCGAGCACAGCAGGTCCATCATCTCGTCGGGGGTATAGCCGCAGGCGTAGAGGCCGCCGACGATGGCGCCCATCGACGTGCCGGCGATGTAGTCGATCGGGATGTCGTTATCTTCGAGCGCCTGTATAAACCCGACGTGCGCAATGCCCTTGGCGCCACCTCCGGACAGCACCAGTCCCACCGACTGCGGCCTCCCGCCCCCGCCGGTCAGGGTGGTCTCGGGGCTTTTGGCAGCGGCTCCATGCGCAACGCTGTCAGCAGTCAGAGCACGCCCGGTGCTGTCGGCACCGTTGCCCTTTGCCGTGTAGCCACACCCGATAATAACAGCCAAAGCCACCATGGCCGGCCAAAATTTGGTATACAACATAATGGATGAACAGGGAAATTAATGTTTAATATACAAAAACAACAAACTCAGGGGCGAGTTTGTTGTTTTTGCCCGAGAGGTTCGGCACACCCTACTCGTTGATGTAGGGGCGCAGAATTTCAATCCAGATTTCGTAGGCCTCGGGCAGCAGGTGCAGACCGTCGTTGGTGAGGTCCTTGCGCAGGTTGCCCTCCTCGTCGGTCATGGCCGAATACAGCTCGATCCACTGCAGGCCGCGTTTCTCCACCTCGGGGCGCAGCTTGATGTTGATGTCGCGCACAACCTGCTCCTTGCCCTTCAGCTTTTTGTAGCGGCCAAAGCTGTTGTTGATGGGCAGTACGCTCTGCACATACAGCTTGGTCTTAGGTGTCTCGCGCATGATGCGGTCGATAAGCGCCAGCTGGGCCTCGACGATGGAGTCGGCGGTGAGGTCGTGGCTGACATCGTTGACGCCGATCATCAGGAAAATCTTGGCGGGATGGCCTTCGACCACGCTCTCCAGACGGTCCTGGATACCCTGCACGACGTCGCCGCTGATGCCGCGGTTGCGCACCTTGGGATTGTCGAGCAACTCGGCCCATTCGTTGTAATGGGTAATGCTGTTGCCGAGCATGACAATGTCGGTGGAGTCTACGCCGAGCTTGTTGAAGAGCGAGGCGCGCTGTCCCCACAGGGCGTTGTGGCCGTGGGCCTTCTGGCGTGCCAGCAGGGTGTCGGTGGTAATCTGTGCCGAGGCCGACATGCCGGCGGCAACCACTGCGAGAGCCGCCAGCGCCATTTTCATTAGCTTCTTCATAGGTCGTACGGTTTTTACTTGCCCTCGCGGTAGGCGTCGACGGCCTTCTTTACCGAGCCGTGCATGAGCAGCAGGCGCTTGGCCTCGTCGTACGACAGACCCAGCTCGTCAACCACCATACGGGTGCCGCGGTCGACCAGCTTGGCGTTGCTGAGCTGCATGTTAACCATCTTGTTGCCCTTTACGCGACCCATCTTGATCATGGTGGCGGTGGTGATCATGTTGCAGATCATCTTCTGACCTGTTCCCGACTTCATGCGGCTGCTGCCGGTGACGTACTCGGGACCCACTACCATCTCGATGGCGATGTCGGCGACTTCGCTGACGGGGGCGTCGGGGTTGGAGGTGATGGCGGCGGTGAGAATGCCGTGCTTCTTGGCCTCCTCGATGGCGCCGATGACGTAGGGCGTGGTGCCGGAGGCGGCGATGCCGATGACGGTGTCCTTGTCGTTGATGTTGAACTTCTTAAGGTCTTCCCAACCCTGGTTGGTGTTGTCCTCGGCGTTTTCGACGGGGTTGCGCAGGGCGACGTCGCCGCCGGCGATGAGGCCTATCACCCACGAGGGGTCCATGCCGAATGTGGGAGGGATCTCGCTGGCGTCGAGGACGCCGAGACGTCCCGACGTGCCGGCACCCATGTAGAAGATGCGGCCGCCCTGCTTCATGCGGGGAACAATCTGCTCGACGAGATTCTCAATCTGGGGGATGGCCTTCTCGACGGCCAGGGCCACCTTCTTGTCTTCGGTGTTGATGTCGGTAAGTATCTCGTGTACCGATTTCTTTTCAAGATCGTTGTAAAGCGAGGACTGCTCGCTGATTTTAACAAAAGCCATGATTCTTTTGTATATGATTGGTTAGTTAGATAAATTTTGCAATCTCAACTTACGGGTTATATATTTATGTGTTTATTGGGTGAATGGACTTTGGTGGGATAAATAAACCCATAAACCCGTTAACCCATAAACCTCAAATATTTAAGTTCTGTATGAACTTAAATATTTGAATTAGTAATTACAGATCAGGCGTGGAAGTCGATGAGGCCTTCCATGGGGCTCTTGATGATGGTGCCGACTTTGCAACCGCAGGCCTCGGCGGCCTCGGTGAGTATGTCGCGGTAGTAGTAGGCAATTGAGCCGACGAAGCATGCGGGCAGCAGGTCGTAGCCGTCGTACTGCTGGACGTTGCGCACAAAGAAGGCCTTGAAGGCGTTGAGTACCAGGGCGTGTACGGCGGGGTGCTCGATGTTCTGGATCAGGAAGGGCGTTACAGATGCCATGAAGCGGTTGGCCTGGGGCTCGCGGTAGACGCGCTTGATGATGGTCATGCGGTCGAGCTCGTACTGGTTGAGGAACTTCTCGCACAGCTCCTTGGGAAGCTGGTTCTTGAGCACGTCGCCGAGCAGGATTTTGCCCAGGACAGCGCCCGAGCCCTCGTCGCCGAGGATATAGCCCAGGGGCGACACGTTGTCACAGATTTTCTCGCCGTCATAGTAGCACGAGTTCGAGCCGGTGCCCATGATGCAGGCGATGCCGGGGGTGTGGCCGCACAGGGCGCGGGCGGCGGCAAGGAGGTCGGTGTGCACCTCGATTACCTGTGCGGGGATATTCTCGCGGATGGCGTTGGCGACGTTGGCGCAGACGTCGGGGGCGATGCAGCCGGCGCCGTAGAAGTACACGGCCTCGATGTTGCCCTTGATGTCGGCGATTTCGGGCATCAGCTCGCCGGCGATGCGCGCGCGCATCTCTTCCTCGGTGAGCATGACGGCGTTCATGCCGCAGGTGAAGACTTGCTTAACTACTTTTTTGTTCTCGGTTACGCACCAGTCTGTCTTGGTGCTACCACAATCTGCTATGAGTATCATATCTTAATATAAATTTTGTTTTTATACAGGAAATATCCGGGAATCCATATCATCGCCACAAAAGAGAGGGCGAAGAGGAGCGAGCCAAAGACGGGGTCGCCGCCGGCAACGAGGACGCACACGGCGCGGTAGTACCAGCCGGAGACGCTGATGACGCCCGAATCGCTGGCGGCGTAGGGCACCTTGATGCAGCCGAGGATGATGCTCATCACCGAACCGAGGCAGTACATGAACAGCGGGTTGATGCCGAAGGCGCGGAAGAAGGGCGTCCACCCTTTCCAGCCGCGTATGTCGATTATCCATATCAGCAGGCCCAGCAGCAGCGAGGCCATGCCGCAGGTGGTGAGCACGAAGGTGGGGCTCCATATCTTTTTGTTGACGGGGATGCCGTAGCTGAGCAGCAGGCCCGCAAAGGTGAGGATGGTGCCCAGGATGAAGAGCTTGTTGATGCGCTCGCCGTTGTCTTTGGTGGAGACGATCATTCCGCCGCAGAGGAAGCCGATGAGCATGTGCGCTATCGAGGGCAGCGTGCTCAGCAGGCCCTCGGGGTCGAAGGCAAGGCGCTCGCCGTCGACGGTCATGTGATACATGTGGTTTTCGCCCAGGACGGCCAGGTCGACGCGCGCGATGATGTTGTCGCGGCTGAACTCAAGGCCGTGACCGACGAGCAGGATGACGGCGTAAAGCGCCAGCATCACGAATATCACCCACGGCAGGGCCTTGCGGCCCGAGATGAGGGCGATGAGCGAGCCAAGGCCGTAGCACAGGGCCAGGCGCGGCATGACGCCGAGCATGCGTATGTGGTCGAAGTTACAGGCTGCCTCCCACACGCTCTTTTCGGGCAGGGCGCGCAGGAATTTGCCGAACCAGGCGATGGCGATGCCGATGCCGAAGATGACCACCGTGCGCACCAGTATCTTGCGCAGGCAGTCGCCGCTGAGGCGGAAGTCGTACTTGCGCAGCGAGAAGTAGGTGGAGACACCCATGATGAACATAAAGAAGGGGAACACCAGGTCGGTCGGTGTCAGGCCGTGCCACTCGGCGTGCTCAAGCGGTGCGTAAATGTTACTCCACGAGCCGGGGTTGTTCACCAGTATCATTCCCGCGATGGTGATGCCGCGCATGATGTCGAGGGCGAGCAGGCGCTTGGGGCTTTCCTTGACATATTCTTTGGTGTGCTGTGCCATGTTGTTTCAGTTTGTACGGTTTGGTATGCAGGCCACGGTCACTTCGCCTTGGGCGTTGTGACTTCGTTGACCAGATATGCTATTGATTTGTAAGGTATGCCTGAGTTGGTGGTGAGGCCTATCTCGCAGGTGCGCGAGTTGGAGTAGCCGTGTGTCGCGCCGGCGGACTCGATCTGTGGACGCAGCTTGCGCAGACCCCATTTGTTGAGCTCGGGCATGGTGAAGCCCTTGTCGCCGGCAAAGCCGCAGCAGCCCACCTCGGTGGGTACGATGACGTTGGTCGAGCACCGGCGCGCCAGGTCGATTATCGTGGCGGCCAGACCCATCAGTCGTGTCGAGCAGGTGACATGCACGGCCACGGGCCTGTCGACGGGATGGAAGTCGAGGTGTGGCACAAGGTATTCGGTGATGAACTCGGCGGGCTCGTACAGCTTCATGCTGGTGATGTGGTCGCGCATGCGGTGCAGGCAGGGGCTTTGGTCGCACAGCACGGGGTAGCGGCCGTTCTCGCTGGCTTTGAGCAGGGCCTTCTCCAGCTCGGCGGTCTTGGCGTTGGCGACGTCGGGCATGCCCTTGCTCTCCCATATCATGCCGCAGCACAGGTTCTTCATCCCCTCGGGGAAGATGACCTCGAAGCCGGCCTTGTTGCAGAGGGCCGTCATCTCGTTTATCAGCGGCTGTGGCTTGCCGTTCTTGCCCTCGCGGGACGGGCCCATGGTCTGGTTGATGCACGAGGGGAAGTACACCACCTTGCGGGGCAGACTCCCCTGCCCTGCCTTGGGGCGCGGAGCGAGGCCCGGCAGCGAGGGCGTCCACAGCGGCAGGCCGATTTTGTTGAGGCCGCGGCCGACGGCGGCGGTGGCTTTGTCGCCGAGGACGGCGTGGGCAAGGTCGGCGGCGGCGAGGACGGGACGGAGGGCCCCGGCGACGAGGCCGAGGTTGTCGGCGGCCCATTTGCCGGTTTTGTAGGCGAAGCTGCCGGCGGGGACGGTGCGGAGGTCGTGCACGAGGTCGGCGGTGTTGATGCGCATGGGGCAGGAGGTCGAGCAGAGGCCGTCGCCGGCGCAGGTGTCGGCGCCGAGGCGTGCAAACGCCTTCTCCAGCTCGCGCAGGCGCTGCGGGTCGTCGCCCGAGCGGCGCAGGCGCTCCATCTCGCGACAGGCCACGATGCGCTGGCGGGCGCTGAGGCTGTAGCCGCAGCTCATGCAGTTGACCTCGCAGAAGCCGCACTCGATGCAGCGGTCGACCTTGTCGTTGGTCTGCGGCATCTCTTTGATGTTGCGGACATAGCACTCGGGGTCGTCGTTGAAGATGACGCCGGGGTTGAGGATGCCGTTGGGGTCGAGCAGCTCCTTGAGGCGTTTCATCATGCCGTAGGCCTTGTCGCCCCACTCGTGGCGCACGAAGGGGGCCATGTTGCGGCCCGTGCCGTGCTCGGCCTTCAGCGAGCCGTCGAAGCGGTCGACAACGAGTTTGGCCACCTCGCTCATCATGCGCTTGTAGCGCGCCATGTCGGCCTCGCTGTCGAAGCGCTGGGCGATGACGAAGTGGTAGTTGCCCTCGAAGGCGTGGCCGTACTCGGGGAGGTCATCGATGTGGAAGGCGACGTCCTCGATGATGACGGTGGTGCCCTGCTGACGTGTGCCGCCGACGGCGGGGAAGATGCCCGAGCGTATGGCCCACCAGGGTCCGTAGACGGCGGGGTCGTCGGTGAACTCGACATCGGGGTTGAAGAGGTCGAAGCCACGGGCCAGGTCGGTGATGGCCTTCATGTTGGCCTCTAGTTTCTGACGCGTCTCGGCCTTGGTATCGAGCAGCAGGGCGGTGAGGCCCTCGCCGGTGGTGTCGCCGACAGACGCCAGCGACTTCTTGTCGAGCATCTCGGCCGAGTCGGCCAGTCCCTGTTTCTTGAGGGCGACGACGCATCGGCAGGCCTCGGCCATGTCTTTGAAGTAGAACATGACGCTGGCCTTGAAGGGCATCACCGGGGCGGTGGCGAAGGTGGCCTTGTACATGAAACCGAGGGTGCCCTCCGAGCCCACCAGGCTGTGGACGAGGATGTCGAACGGATCGTCGAAGATGACGAAGGGCAGCAGGTTGAGGCCGGTGACGTTCTTGATCGAATATTTGTAGCGGATGCGGTCGGTAAGCTCGCTGTCGGCGCGAATGTCGTCGCGCAACCGCTCTATGCCTTCGATGATGTGTGGATGGCTGCGGCGGAAAGTCTCGCGGCTGGACTCGTCGCCGGTGTCCACGAGGGTGCCGTCGGCAAGGATTATGCCCATCGAGAGGAGCTGACGGTCGCTATTGGCGTGCGTGCCGCAGTTCATGCCCGAGGCGTTGTTGATGACGATGCCGCCCACCATGGCCGAGTTCTTCGAGGCCGGGTCAGGGGTGAAGAACCGCCCGTAGGGAGCGAGCAGCTCGCTCACCCTCGAGCCGATGATGCCCGGCTCGAGGGTAATCGTGCGGCCTTCCTCTCCTATTTCGTATCCTTCCCAGTTCTTTCCCGCGACAAGGAGCACCGAGTCGGTTATCGACTGGCCCGAGAGGCTCGTGCCGGCGGCGCGGAAAGTGACGGGCACCCTCTGCTCGTTAGCAAGAGCCAGAATCTGCGACACCTCGGCGCTGTTGTCCGAGCGTATCACCATCTTGGGCGTAATGCGATAGAAACTGGCATCTGTTCCCCAGGCCAGACACCGAAGGGCGTCGGTGTACCGCCTCTCTTTGGGGACGATGGCGCTGATTTTGTCTTGGAAGGCAGTGAAAGACATTCAGGTAATAGGAGAAATGTTATTGGTAAATTAAAGTATTGCAGGGCTGAGGCTGAGGGGGTAAGCCGTATCTGTCTTATAAGTCGTATATGTCTTATACGACGTATACACCCATAAACCTATAAACTTATAGACTTCCAGATAGCAAGTTTGCAAGCAAACCTGCTATCAGGAGTTATTTATACAGGTGGTATTTGGCGCTCTTGGCCTTGAAGGCGTCGGCGTCCTTGTTCCAGTAGTCGATGATGTCGGCCACTTTGTGGTTTTTGCTGAAGCGCTCGCGGATTTGCTTGCTACCGGCAACTTTGTCGAACATATTGAAGCGTGCCGAGTCGGCGTTGCCCTCTTTGAAGACGGCCTTGTCGGGGTACATGTCGGCCAGCTCCTGCATGACATAGAACTGGGTCAGCGACAGCGGGGCAGCGTCCTTGTCGGTGATGTAGACCTCGACACCCTGCAGATTTTTGCCGGTCAGGTCCTCGCCCGGGCCCACGTTGTAGAAGGGTTTGATGTGGATGGGACGGAATTTCAGGCCGGGGAGGTTGAGGGCGTTCATGCGCTCGGCAAACTTGCCGGCATCGATCCACTCGGCGCAGAACAGTCTGAAGGGCATGGTGTAGCCCACGCCGATAGACATATAGTACAGCTCGCCGAGGATGCCGCTGACGGGGTAGAACAGCGCGCCCTCGGGGTTGGGGATCTGGGGCGAGGGAAGCACCCAGGGCAGCCCGGTGCCGGCATAGTCCATGTCGCGGGTCCAGCCCTCCATGGGCACTACGGTGAGGTTGACCTTCTTGCCGCCGTCGAGCAGACCCTCGTCGTTGAGGTAGTTGGCCAGCTCGCCGGGGGTGAGGCCGTAGAGATAGGGTATGGGGAACTGGCTGACGAACGACACGCAGTCGTCCTCGGTGAGGTTGCCCTCGACCTTGTTGCCGCCGACGGGGTTGGGGCGGTCAAGCACCATAAACTCCTTGCCCTGCTCGGCACAGGCCGACATGGCCTTGCCCATCGACGAGATGAAGGTGTACGAGCGGCAGCCTATGTCCTGGATGTCATAGACGAGCACGTCGATGTCCTTGAGCATCTCGGGCGACGGCTTGCGGTTTTTGCCATAGATGGAGTAGACCTTGATGCCGGTGGCGGTGTCGGTGAAGCTTTCGACGTATTTGCCGGCGTGGACGTCGCCGCGCACGCCGTGCTCGGGAGCGTAGAGTGCCACCAGCTCGACATCGGGAGCCTCGGCAAGGATGTCGATGGTGCTCTTGAGGTTGTGGTCGATGCCGGTGGGGTTGGTGATGAGGCCCACGCGTTTGCCCTTGAGACCCTCGAAGCCGCGGTCACGCAGCACCTCGATGCCGGGTTTGACGGTCCGGGATGATTTCGGGCTGTGGCAGCAGTCGGTGCACACGTGTGCAGTCTGTGCCGACGCACCCATCGCCATCACTGTGGCAACAGCCACTGCAAATATCTTATTCATAGATGTCTGTTTTCGTGGTTTTTACTTTTTCTCTTTGGCACCGTAGGCGGGGTCGATGTGGGGACGTACCAGGAAGGTAACGAACCAGGTTGCCAGGTTGCAGGCGAGTACCCACATAAAGAAGTAGGCGTACGAGTTCTGCAGCAGGTGCTCTTTAATCCAGCCGGCAGCCATGCCGGGGAGCATCATGCCCAGGGCCATGAAGGCTGTGCAGATGGCATAGTGCGAGGTCTTGTACTGACCCTCGGCAAAGTACATCATAAACAGCATGAAGGCGGTGAAGCCGAAGCCGTAGGCAAACTGCTCGAGGACGATGCAGCTCCAGGTGATGATTTTGCCGGCCATAGTGGCGTAGTCGGGCTGCACCTGCGAGAGGACGATGTAGGCCACGCAGTTGAGCGAGGTGGCCAGGGCCATGGGCCATATCCATTTGCGCAGACCGCCGTTTGCGGCGCAGATACCGCCGATGATACCGCCGATGGTGAGGCCGATGATGGCGAGGGTGCCGTAGGCAAAGCCTACCTCGACCTGGGTCAGCCCCAGACCGCCCTGGTCGCGTGCGGCGAGGAGGAAGGGCTGGCAGAGCTTGACAACCTGTGCCTCGGGCAGACGGTAGAGAAGCATGAACAGCATGGCAAGTATCACGTGTTTCTTTTTGAAGAAGGTGCCAAACGAGCCGGCGAACTCGCGCGCGATGTCGCCGAGGCCCTTACTGCCGGTGTCACCGCCGACGGGACGGTCGGCCTTGGGGTACGGCATGATGAAGGCGTGCCAAAGGAACACCACTGCAAAGAATACCGAGCAGGCGGCTACCGTCAGCTGCCATCCGGCGGCCTTGCCGTAGCTGGATGCCAGTGTGCCGGCAATCATCACCAGACCACCCTGGCCAAAGACGCTGGCGCAGCGGTAGAAGGTCGAGCGGATACCGACGAACATGCTCTGCTGGTTGGTGTCGAGGGCCAGCATATAGAAGCCGTCCGAGGCGATGTCGTGTGTTGCCGAGCAGAAGGCCGTGATGAAGTAGAAGAACAGGCATACCATAAACACGTCGGTGCCGACGAACTGCTTGCTTTCGATTGCCATCTTGATGGTGGCGTCGTCATTGATGGGCAGGGTGAAGGCGATGGCGCCCAGACCGATGGCCACGCACAGCTGCATGGTTACTGTCCACCAGCGTTTTGTCTTGAAGATGTCGACGATAGGTCCCCAGAAGGGCTTGATTACCCAGGGCAGGTACAGCCAGCCGGTGTAGAGTGCCGCGTCGGTCTCGCTCATGCCCAGCTGGGTGAAGAGCACCATCGTGACCATATTGATAAAAATGAACGGAATACCCTGAGCGAAATAAAGAGTCGGAATCCAGGTCCAGGGATTACGTGACGTTGCCTTTTTCATTGCTGTTGATTGGGAAGGATGAAATTTGATGTTGGTTTGATTTCTTTATCGGAGGCCCTGCGTCAGTATTGTTTCTGCAGGTCGGCTCCGGGGAAGTAGTGGCTGAGGATTTGCTCGTAGTCGTAGCCGCGGGCGCCCATGACGGCGGCGCCGATCTGGCACAGGCCTACGCCATGGCCCCAGCCGGCTCCGCGCAGGACGATGGTCTCGGGGACGCCGTTCTCGTCGGGGTTGAGGCGTTCGACGGTGAAGGCCGAGCTGTAGAGGTGACTGGGCGACAGGGTGCGGCGTATCTCCAGCTCCTTGCCGATTACCATGGTGCGCTTGGTGCCGCAGATGCGCAGGCGCACCAGACGGCCCGAGGTGCCGCGCTCGACGGGCTGCAGGTCGATGATGTCGCCGAAGTCGATGCCCGAGCGCTCGCGCACGAGCTTTGCCAGCTCGTCGCGGCCGTAGGTGACGGTCCAGCGGTAGAAGTCGGTGGTCTCCTGGTCGTAGTTGTTGAGCACCTGGCTGAGGATGTCCTTGTCGGCGGTGTTGCAGAAGGCGTCGGGACGGCCCTCGATCCATGCGCGGGCGTTGTCCTCGGCGCACAGGTCGGGGAAGGTCTCCTCGTCGACGTTGTCAAGGCGTGCGCGCAGATATTTGTAGTGGCGCGGCTCCCAGCAGTTCTCGAACTCCTCGAACACGCCGCCGCAGCATTTGCTGAAGCGTGCGTCGCAGAGCTCGCCGTCCGACATCAGCACCTGGCCGCGGGTGGCGTTGATGGCCTGTGCCACCTTGGGGGTGGACTGGCGGGTGACGCCCTGGTAGCGCTGACAGTGGTCGTCGGCGCAGACGTCAAAGTTGACGTGGTCCTCGCGGTCGTACCATTTTATGCGCTCGTCGGCGCTCTCGGTGCAGGCGTTGTATTTCTCGCCAGCGGCCTGGATTTTGCGGTTCTTGTCGATCTGCGCCAGCAGCCACGAGCGCGAGATGACGGCGTGGGCCTTGAGCAGCTCGAGCGAGGCGTGGGCGCTCATCTCGGACGAGATTACGCTGAGCAGGTAGTCCTCGACGGGCAGGATGTTGATGATGGTGAGTTTGCCGTCCTCGACGATGAACTTTGCCGAGCCGGAGAAGCGCTGGTTTTCGCGGCGCTCCCAGTGGAAGTTGACACCGATGACGACGTCTTTGATTTCAAAGACCTCGTCGGAGGATGCCGGGGTGAACAGCAGCTCGCCGTCAAACACCTGACCCGACCAGGATATGCGGCCGTCGGGGGTCACCGACACCGTCTGCGGGCCGCGCACGGCCGTCCCGGCAACGTGGTAGTCGCCGAGGAGGTCTATATCAATCGAGGCTGCCGACAGTATGCCGACTGAGATGGTTGGTTCCATAATACAAAGTCTCTCTATTGTGGTCACACTTTTTCGGCGATGGCGTTAATCTCGTCTGTGCTGAGACACAGCTCGTCAAAGATTTTGCGGATAAGGTCGGCGTCGACGGCGTTGAAGTCTTTTTCGAGGGGTGTGATGAACACACCGCCCATGTCCACCGACGCGGGGCTGAGCAGCATCTTGTCCGGGCCGTCCTCGGGCATGCCGTAGAACGAGGGACGATGGCGCTTGCGGGGAATGACGACGAGGCGCACACCGGCGGGGGTGGCGTAGCACAGCAGGTTCATCATCGGCTCCTTCTCGCCCTCGGGGACGGGGATGGCCTTGTAGAGGCGGGCAAAGAGCTCGGCGCCGGCCTTGTGGTCGCTGGCGTCGATGACGAAGACCTTCAGGGGCAGAGTGTCCACCATCGACAGCACGGCGTAATCGTCCTCCTGCACCAGGGTCTTCAGCTCGGCGTTCTCGAGGGCCTCGGCGATGGTGAGGAAGTCGGAGTTGCCGGCCTGGAAGTGCATGTGGTCGGGGGCGGAGGCGCCGCACTTGGGGCCGTTATAGAATACGGTGTACTCGTCCAGTTCCTCGGCCAGGTCCATCATGTCCTCGATGCGGCCCAGGATGAGCTGGTCGGTGTGGCTCTGGTCGGGGATGGTGAGGTGACGGGGGAAGATGGGGAACGGGTTGATGAGCACGATGTACTTGCCGTCGGGGCCCCACTCTATCCCGCGCTGAACGTCGGGACGGTTGGCGCCGCAGAGGAAGCACTTGCGCTCCTTGAGGCTCTTGGCGTCGACTTTTGCCGACGACGACACTATGCGCGCGGGGTTGAACTGCACCTTGATGTGCATGCCGTCGACGTCGAGGTCTTTGACGCGTACGCCGCCCAGGGCCTCGAAGTTGCCCTTGGCCATGGGCCACTCGGCAAGCTGCTCGCTGATGAGGCGGTCGGCCTCGGCAGATGTGATATGTTTCATCCGGTATTTATCCTAAAACTTTTCTTAATAACTCAAAACCCTCGGATTGCCGGGCTGTCCGTGCCGTGCCGGCTGTGATGGCAGGCCCGGCAGTTCCGTCGTCAGACGGGCCGTGCAGTGGCGGCGACGGGCGGAAATCCGAAGTATCATAGAGCGTGACCGCCGGCACGGGCCCCGTCGTCAGGGGTGTCCGTGTCGGCTGTCGGTTATTTCTGCTTACTTGCCTGCCTTGTTCATGGCCACACGGGCCTGGAGCTCCCAGGTGCGGATGCGGTCTTTGTACAGGTTGTTGTTGTTCATCTTGACGACGTCGAGCGAGGCGTCCGAGTTGTCCTCCCAGCGACGGCAAAGGTAAACCACGTCGTAAACGCGGCCAATCTGGTGGTGGCGCGAGAAGGCCAGACCGAGGGCGTAGTCCTCGCCGTACGAGGTGTTGGGCACGTGTATCTCACGCAGCATGGGGGTGTAGAAAGCGCGGGGAGCACCCAGGCCGTTGATGCGCAGGGCGTTGTTGCGGCCGTTGTCGGGGGTCCACTCCTTGTGGTCGATTACGCCGGGGGGAATGGGGTTCTTGTCGATGTCGGTGAGCTCGTAGGTGCCGACAACCATTGCGCACTTCTGGTCGTAGAAGGCCTTCACCATCTTTGCCAGGGTGTTCTCGTCCGAGTAAACGTCGTCCGAGTCGAGCTGCACGGCAAATTTGCCGCACTTGGGGTGGTTGACGCCGGCGTTCCAGCAGCCGCCGATACCCAAGTCGTCACGCTCGGGCACGATGTGTATCACGCGGGGATCGTCCTTGAACTCATCGATGGCCTCGGTGGTGCCGTCGGTGCTGAGGTTGTCGATAATGATGAGGTTGAAGGGGAAGTCGGTCTTCTGGGCCAGGACGCTGCGGATGGCGTCGCGGATGGTGCGGATGCGGTTGCGCACGGGGATGATTACCGATGCCTCGTACTCGAAGTCGCCCTTGTTGAAGTCGATTTCGTCGAACTTGGGAGCCAGGTAGCCGCCGATTTCCTTGAGGTGGGCGGTGCAGGCCTTCTCCATCTCGATCTGTACGCCGCGGTTCTTGGGGTCGACGTAGTCAAAGATCTTTTCGCCGCTCTTGCGGTTGTCGAGGGTGACGTCGCTGTAGAGGTACTCGTTGATGTGGACGATGGGGGCGATGCGGCTCAGGCGCAGGCGCAGGTCGTAGAGGCCGGCGGCGTTGTACTCGACGTCGATGCCGGCGGCGGCCTTCTTGAGGTCGGCGGTGTTGAAGAAGAGCACCGAGCCGAAGTTGAAGTCGTCGCGGAGCGAGCCGAACTGGTAGTCGATGACGGGCGAGTTGGTCTTTTTGCCTTCGACGACGGTATACGAGTCGGCATACATCATGCCGGCCTGCGAGTCGTTGGCGAGGCGGACAAAGCGGTCGAGGGCGAAGTAGCCCATGACCAGGTTATTGTATTTGGTGTAGAGAAGAGTGTATTCGGCGCTGGCGGCAGCGGCGATTTTCTTCATGGTGGCCGACGAGTTGAGGGCGTCGATGGCAATTACCTCGCAGCCTTCGACGGCGGGAGCCTGCGCGTCGGTGGCAAGCAGGAAGATTTTGGATACAAGGGGACTCTGTTTCAGGCTTTCCACCGTGGCCTTCACCTGTTCGGGCGAGACGTAAGGGAGGAAGCAGTCGATAGCAGTTTTCATATTGTAAATTTTTATAGATTGATTAATATTATTTCAGGCTGAAGTAGGATTGATTTTGTCCTGACGCCGGAGGGGCCGGGCGGTGTGCCTTTGCCGTGGGCGTCAGGTTTTGGTTTTACTTGTCTTTCTCGCTCAGGAAGGTGAGGATCTGCTGCATGAGGGAGCTGCGCGAGTCGCGGCCGTTGATGGTCTCGAAGGGGAAGCCTATCACCACCGTGCGGTAGCCGCCGGGGGCGTAGCAGGTGCCGGCGATGAGGTTGTTCTCGCCGTAGCGCATGATTGTGGCACCCTTCTTGGCATCGGGAGCGTAGAACGAGTCGGGGCTCTCGACAGCGTAGACCTCGCTGTTGTACTTGTTGCTGAAGGTGTAGTTGCCGCCGGTGAAGGCTTTGTAACGGCTGGGCACCTCAAAGGCCTCGCCGGTGACGCTGGCCTGGCCTACGCGCCAGTGGTAGCCCAGCACCTCGGTGGCAAACTTCTGGTCGGCCTCGGCGGTCTCCTTCGAGCTGTTGGGGTTGTCCCACAGGTCGGTGGCGACAAAGGCGCCGCTGACAAAGATGTTGCCGCCCTTGGCGGTGTATGCGGCGATCCTGTTCTGGAGAGCCGACGGGAAGGTCTTGTAGACGGTGCCGTAGGTGCCGGTGCCCTTCTTGATTTCTTTCTGCTTGCCCAGGATGAGGTCTGTAAGCATGGGCTCGACGTCGGCGACGGGGGCGTTCATGTAGGCGCCGACGCTGGTCGAGACAAAGCCGTAGCCGGCATCGGCGATGGCCTGGCCGTGGGTGTAGACAAAGTCGCGGGTGTTGCCGGCGATGACCTCTTTCTCGTAGTTGGCGCGCGAGGCTCCGAAGCCGGCGGCGTCATCGTCCATCCAGGGGATGTCGCGGCGGAACTCGAACTGCTCGCCGATGAAGTTGATGTCGTTGACGTCGGGCACGCCGCCGTCACGCGAGGTGTAGTAGCCGGCAATCTCGCCCGAGTCGAACCAGTCGGGTCCGCTGATGCGGGTAAAGCCGTTGACGATGTTCACCACGGGACGGCCGGGCTTGTGGCACAGCGCCAGCACCTCGCCGGGGAAGGACACGCCGCCGCTGTTGCCGGCGATGATGCGGTACGAGTGTATGTCGCCGTCCTTGACGGTGACGGTGTATTCGGGTTTCTCCACGCGGGCAATCTGGCGGAAGCCGCCGTCGCCGATGCGCTCCTCGACGAGGTAATACTTCGATACGGCAGTCTCCTCGAGGGGGTCGGGAGTGGCCTCCCAGCTGAGGCGGTACCGGTTGCTGCCGGAGGCGGTGATGGCGAAGTTCTGCGGCGCCAGGGGGGTCACCACGTACTCGCGCCCGTCGCGGTGGGCGAGGAACTGCAGCATACCTTTATATATAGCGCGCGAGACGGTGAAGCGGAACTCGGGGTCGAGGCCGTACTTCATGTCGGCGAAATTCTGATGGCTCAGCAGCTCGAGCAACATCGCGGGCACCTCGGGGACGCGGGCCTCGAAGTACGACTTGTCCCACATTCCGCGGCGGGTCCACTTTGGCTCGTGCTTGGCGCGCACGTCATTGACGATGTTTGTCAGCACCAGGTCGGTGAAGTCGCGGCTGGCGGCACGCGACGAGCCGTTGGCGAATTTGGCGTCATCGCCGGCCGTGCAGTAGATGCCCAGGGTGCCGATGATGGAGTCGTTGAGGGTGGTGCCGGCGTCCGAGTGGAAGGCGAAGGACAGGTCGACGGGGATGTTGAGGCCCTCGCGCTCGGGCAGCGCCGACGAGCCTCCGGCCAGCCAGTTCACCCACAGGCCGCGGCAGCGGTAGTCGTCGGTGTAGTCGTTGACATTGCCGGTGGGGGTGTAGACGCTGTCGGGAGCGCCGGCCCACTGCAGGAAGTAGCGGGCGCCCTCGGTGAAGCGGGGATAGTTGCTGGTCATGTACTGGTAGTCTATGCCGGGCTCGCCCTCCTTGACCTTGCGGGCGATGTTGCCCATGCCGCCGCCGATTTTTACGGCGTCGGCGCTGACGACCTTGCCGTGGTGCGACGACTGGCCCACCAGCTCTACAACGGGTTTGTCCTGACGGCCTTTGTCAAAGTCGAAGTGGCCCAGGTAAATCCACGTGCCTCCGCCCATGTTCTGGTTGATGCGGAACTCGCGTGTGCCCTCCTTGGAATTGACGCGGTAGAGGGCGTCGGGGGCGCTGTTGGGGAGACTCTGGTAAGAGACGTAGACGGCATATTCGCCGGCTTTGGGGAACTCGGCGCTCCACGAAGCCACGGGAGCGTTTTTGAGCTTGTCGGCGGTCTTGGCCGTGCGGGCCGTTCCGGCCTTGAAGGGGTTGTCGGTGTCGCGGATGGTCTTCGCGGTGTAGGCGAAGCCGGCCTTGTCGCCTTTCGACCACTTGCCGGTCTCGGTGTAGACACCCTTGGCCTCGCCGCCGTCGTTGTCGACGATTATCTCGGTGGTGTTGATGTCACGCTCGCGCGGGCTCATCACGTAGGCGCCGGCGTTCTGCAGCATGGGCATCAGGTAGGGCATCACGTACGACTGGGTGTACAGGTCCTCGACGGTCTGATGCACGCGTGCGCGCTGCCACTCCCAGCGGTTGAGCTTGGGCTCGAAGTACCAGCCGTGGCTCTGCCACAGGGCGATGTTGCTGCCGTCGAGGCCGTCGGGAGCCTTCTGGGCGCCCAGGTCGGTGACGAAGCGGTTCTTTTCGGTGGGACGGAAGACCTTCTTGGGCGAGAAGAGCACCAGGTCGTCAAAGTTGCACACCGCCGTCACCTCGCCTTTGTTGTAGCTTACGGCATTGAGGGTGACTTTGTAGCCCGAGTACTTGGCCCCGAGCGTCGTCTTGATGCCGTCTTTCAGCTGTGCCAGCGTCGCATCGGTAAGGGGGATGTTGGTCGCGGCCGAGTTGCAGTTGACGGTAATCTTCTTTGCCTTGTCGTTGATTTTTACCGACTCAACGACAATCTTGCCCAGTTGGGTTGTGCCGGGCAGGATTGACTCGAAAACGGTGGCCAGACGAGGATTGACACCCTTGCCTGTCGTCACTGTCGTTGCCTGTGCCGTGATGGCGCAGGACAGGAGAAGGGATGCTGCAAGAAAGGAAAATGTCTTCATGTTATTTTCTAAGTGCCGGATATTTAGACCCGTGCCGCGCCTGTGGCGGCCGCGGTGGCAGTTTCTGATACAAATTTAAGGTGGCGGGCAGGCCGCAAAACCGGAGGCGGGCTTGGCCCGACCGGCCGGATTTTCGATGCGTTTACACCCATATACTTATGCACAAAGGTAACGTTAATTTCGGTAAGGTACAATTAATATAGGGACAAAAAATTTTCATTATGCATTTTTTAATATTTAAAAACATATTTTATGCATCCCCACCCCGCTACGTCAATTTTTGGGCACCCCATCGTCAAATTTAACGAAAATTATTGCAGTTATACACAAATTTAGTCATACCTTTGTAAAGATTGTATACTTATCCCCTTGGCCGAACAACCCATCATCACAACAAACAACATTTTCGGGGCTGCGGGGAACCATGAAAACCTTAACCATCGGATATGAAAAAGTTTATCCTTATGGCAGCACTCGTCCTGTCGTTCCAGGCAGCGACAGCCGACGAACCAATAACACTGACAACCAACGGCAAAAACTGCACGGTAAACATCCTGCTTGACCGCGACCTTGGCCCGGGCATCCGCTACACGCGCATGCGTTTGCCCGAGTACCCGCTGAACGTCAACATGTTGCGTGTCGACATCACCAACCCCTACAACCGCATGGTCACCACCCAGGCCAACAACCGCCTCTACAGCACCGAGTCGCTGGTGAAGGCCGCCGCGCGCCAGGACAAGGAGGGGCACCGCATACTGGCCGGCACAAACGCCAACTTCTGGTGCGTGGCGCCCCAGCTGCCCTTCTCCGACTTCATCACCGGCTACACCTACAACGGCAACGTCGTCAACGGCAAGACGGTCTCTAACCTGAACATGTACTCGGACCAGTGGAACGGCGGCTACAAGCACACCGGCATCGTGGGCTTCACGCCCGCCCCGGACAAGAAGGCCGTCAGCTCGAACAACTGGACGTGGAAAGGCTTTGCCCGCAACGACAAGTTCGGCAGCACCGAGATCATCAACGTCAACCGAACCGTCCGCGCCAACGAGCTGGGCATGTTCAACTCGTTCTACGGCACATCGCGCGCCTTCCTTTGCGTCGACCAGTACGAGGACAACACCGGCAAACAGCGTTTCCGCGAGGTAAATGGCGCGGCCACCGAGGTCTACTTCAAGCTCGACGAGGGCCAGGAGTGGAGCAACGGCCGCGACATGACCTTTACCGTGATGCAGATAAAGCAGAATGTCGGCGACGGCACCCTGGGCAGCTACGACATGGCCCTGGTAGGCCGTGACGGCTGCGCCGCCCTGCTCGACAAACTCGCCATCGGCGACAAGGTGACGGTGCTCACCACTTACTACGACCCGTCGGGAAAGGCCGTGGAGCTTGAGAACCTCGTCGGCGGCAACGCCCAAATTATGGTCAACGGCGCGCTCACCACATACGCCACCTCGGAGACCTACAACTCGCAGGTTTACTCGCGCACCTGCATGGGCACCGACGCCGACGGCAAAACGCTGTATATGCTTGTCGCCGACAAGGCCACCGACCCGTTCTACGGCGCCTCGGCCGGCTGTCCCGCCAGCGTCATCTGCGACATCGCCAAGCTCTTCGGCTGCGTCAACATGACCAACTTCGACGCCGGCGGCTCGGCCGAGTTCTTCCTTGAGGGCGCCATCGTCAACCGCACCACCGAGGGCACCCCGCGCGCCGTCGCCAACGGCCTCTTCGCCGTGTCCACCGCTCCCACCGACAACAACATCACCCGCATCGCCTTCTACGACTGCAACCTCAAGGCGCCCGTCTACTCGTCGTACCGTCCCCGCATCATCGCCTACAACAAGTACGGCGCCGTCGTCAGCGACAACATCACCGGCTTCACCCTCAGCTGTCCCGCCGAGGCCGGAACATGCGACGGCGACCTCTTCACCGCCAGCGGCGAGAAGGTTAAGAGCACCCTCACCGCCACCCTCGGCAACATCAGCATCACCGCTCCCATTGAGATTATGGGCGGCGAGGCCACCCTGCGTATCAAACCCGTGGTAATCATCAACCACAAGCGCCGCATACCCATGGACGTGACCACCGAAGTGGACGGCAAGACATACACCTACGACCCCGCCAACGTCGACTACACCATCGGCGACAACACCATCGCCTCAATCGGTGCCGACGGCATCCTCGCCGGCATCAAGGAGGGCGAGACCGAGCTAACCGCCAGCGTGGGCACCTTCTCCGACAAGACCACCGTCAAGGTACAGATTGCCGACCGCGAGCTGATGCCGCTGTCGAAAGGCGCGCTCAACCCCGCCGAGTGGAAATGCACCGGTTCGGGCATCACCTCCAGCACCATCGTCCTCACTCCCGCCGAGGGCTCGCAGTCGTGCGGCTTCGGCGTCGACTACACCGTCAGCGGCACCCGTTCCGTCTCGTTCACCCTCACCCGCGACGAGGACCTGTACAGCCTGCCCGAGAAGTTCCGCATCGTCATCAACCCCGGCACAGCAAAAATCAACCGCGTCACCCTGCGCCTCCAGCCCGCCAACGCCGAGCGCCCCGTGTCGATAGCCAAGGCCATCACCCTTAACGCCAACGAGGACAACAACGTCGACATCGACCTCACCGAGTTCGGCGACATCAGCGACGCCGCCTTCTACCCCGTCACCTTCAATTCGGCACAGTTCGGCGTGGGCGACGGCAAAGGCACCTACCACATCGACATCCGCGGCATAGGCGGCCTGCACAGCGAGTTTGACGCCGGCGTCACCGACATCACCGCCGACCTGTCCGCCGAGGGCCCCGTACGCCTCTACAACCTGCAGGGCATCGAGATGGGCTCGCACCCCGCCCCCGGCATCTACCTGCGCCGCCAGGGCAGCAAAACCACCAAAGTAATCATCAAGTAAAAAGAGGCTTTGGGCTTTTCTTCCACCTCCATCTCACAAGATAATAACAAATAATAACCAAATCACAACCATAATGAAAAAAACAATCCTATCGTTAGCCTTCCTGGCTGCCGTGACAGCCGCGCAGGCGCTGACCTTCGGGACGGTCTCCCGCATGGCGGTGGTGCCCGACGGCGCATCGCGCCCCGTGCTCAGCCCCGACGGCAAGACACTGCTCTACAGCGCTCCCGGCACCCTCGCCCTCAGCGCCGTCAACCTTGACAGCGGCAAGATAAACGTCCTCGACGAGACCGAGGGCAACTACTCGCAGCCCCGTTTCAGTGCCGACTCGCGCCACATCACCTACCGCACCTACGGACGCGTGGACGGTATGGCCTGCAGCGACGTCCGCCAGGCCACCGTGGCCGGCAACCAGCCCCGACGCACCGTCGCCGCCATGCAGCGCACGCCCCGGCTTGCCGTGCCCGTTGCCACCGACTACGCCATCGACGACTACAAGACCATCAAAGTCTGCGTCAACGGCAAAACCACCGAAATCAACCCCGTTGCCGACGCATACTCCTACCAGTACGCGCAGCTCAGCCCCGACGGCAAGCGCATCGTCTTTGCCGTACCCTTCCAGGGCGTCTTTGTCTGCAACACCGACGGCACCGGCGCCACACGCATCGCCGAGATAGGCTCGCGCCCCGTTTGGGCCGGCAACTCGGTGATAGCCTACATCCTCAGCCACGACGACGGCTACACCATCCTCAGCAGCCAGCTGGTGACATACGACCTTGACAACGCCCTCACCCAGGTGGTGACCGGCCCCGACGTCATCGCCGAGGATGTCACCGCCACCGACGGCCTCATTATTTTCAGCATCGCCGACAAAGGCATCCGCTCAGTTACATTCACCCGTTAAACCACGCCAGCCATGAAACTCAGAAACATAGCAATATGCCTGCTGGCCGCTGCCGCCGCCGCAACCTCGCTGAACACGCAGGCCAAAAAGATGAGCGACCTGCGCATTTACATCAACCCCGGACACGGCGGTTACGACTCGGACGACCGCAACATCGTCATCTATCCCTTTGCCTCGCGCGACACGATGGGATACTGGGAGTCGAAGTCGAACCTCTACAAGGGCCTCCACATGTACCACATCCTCGACTCGCTGGGCGCCAAGCCCTTCCTGAGCCGTATCAAGAACACCACCGACGACGACCGCGGCCTCTACGACATCTCGTCGGAGTGCAACAGCCTCAACTGCGACCTGTTCTTCTCGATCCACTCCAACGCCGGCGAAAGCGTCAACTATCCCATCATGCTCTACCGCGAGCAGGTGGCCGGCACGCCGCGCTACCCCGAGAACATCACCCTGTCCAAAATTCTCTTCAAAAACCTCATCAGCAACCGTCTGCCCATGTGGAGCCGCGAGACCGAGTACGTCGCCGGCGACATCACCTTCTACCGTCCCATGGGATGGGGCGACGCCGGCCTGGGCGTGCTGAGGTACCTCTACACCGTGGGCCTGCTCAGCGAGGGCTCGATGCACGAGCACCGTCCCGAGGCATACCGCCTGATGAACGACGACTACCTGTGGCTCGAGGCATGGCACTTTGTGCGCGCGATAATGGAGTTTGCCGAGACCGAGACCTTCTCCACCGGCAACGTCGCCGGCGTGATCTATGACGACAACAACCTGCGCGAGCACGACTCGCCCAGCACCAAGTTCAGCCAGATGCGCCGCGACAAGCTGATGCCCGTCCGCAACTGCCGCGTCCTCCTTCAGGACATGCAGGGCAACACCGTGCAGGTGCGCACCACCGACAACCTCTACAACGGCGTGTTCGTCTTCCGCAACGTCGATCCCGGCAACTACCGCCTCTATGTCGACGACCCGCGCTACTACCCCTACACCAAGGATGTTACCGTCACCGCCAACGAGGTGACATACAACGACATACCCCTTACCGACAAGTGCGAGTACCCGCTCGAGATCCTCACCTGGTCACCCAATGTCGCCGAGGGTGAGCAGGTTTCGTGCTCGTCGTCGCTCGAGTTCACCTTCAACACCGCCATCAACACCGAGGCCTGGGAGAAAGCCTTCAGCATCACCCCCGACGTCGCCGGCTACTGGACATACTCCAACAGCTTCCGCAAGGCTACCTACACCCCCGACCTATCGCTGACCAAGTCAACCTTCTACACCGTCAACGTCAGCACCCAGGCCTGCACCACCAACAGCCGCTACGAGAACAACATGCTGCAGCAGCCCTTCAGCTTCAGCTTCACCACCATGCCGCGCGAGCGCTGCATCGTCACCGGCCACTCTCCCGCCGACGGCGGAACGGTGCACTACGCAAGGCCGACGGTAGAGATACGCTTCGACAACCGCATCAACCGCTCGCTGGCCTTCAACGCCTTCAGCATCACCGACTCCAAGGGCGACAAGGTGGGCCTTGCCTCGCGCAATATGTCGGCCAACACCGTCACCAACAACATGGGCAACGCCACCTACGTCCTCTCGACCGACCTCGTCGAGGGCGAGGAATACACCGCCACCCTTACCGCCGACGCCCGCGACAGCGAGGACCTGCCCCTGTCCGAGCCCCTGACCTTCAAGTTCAAGGCAATCGACGCCACCAAGCTGCCCGAGCCTGAGATGGAGCTCAAGCTCGACTTTGAGAACACCCCCGAATTCGCCTACGACGTCGAGGAGACCACCGGCATCGGCAGCACCACACCCCGCGCCGCCAAGTCCACCTCGAAAAAGATGGCCGGCCTGTCTTCGGGCATCTTCTCGTACAACTTCGGCAGCAGCCACGACGGCGTAATCGTCTGGAACTACACCGGCAACACCGAGAACTTCCAATTCAACCCCGACGACAAGATCGGCATGTACGTCTACGGCGACTTCAACAACCACGAGCTGCAGATCGGCCTCCGCTCGGGAGCCTCGGTCAAGTACTACAAGCTGTGCGACCTCGACTTCATCGGCTGGCAGTACAAGGAGCTTGTGCTGAGCGAGCTGCAGGCCGAGTACGCGCCCTTCACCTTCGCCGGCCTGCGCCTGGTACAGGTCAAGGACCCCGCCACGCTCAAGGGCTCGTTCTACCTCGACAACCTCGCCGTCCGCAACTACGAGGACGCCGGCATCGATGATGTCGTAGCCGACACCGCCACCCCGCAGGTTACCGCCGCCGACGGCGTCATCACCGTCACCGGCGCCAAGGACAGCGACATCGTCCGCGTCTACGCCACCGACGGCCGCGTCGTGCGCGCCTTCCGCGGCAACAACGCAAAGACCGTCGCTCCCGGCATCTACGTCGTCACCGTGGGCGACCTATCGTTCAAGGTTTCAGTAAACCGATAAGTAGTTGTGAAAAATTAATGAATAGATAAAACAAGTTTTAGCGTTCATGATCCCAACTGCTTTATATCGATTAATTTTTAAAGCTACTTAAGACAATCCTCACCGGCAGAAACCCCTACCCGGCACAAACCCCACCGCTATGCTCATTATCGGCGAAAGCTCAAGTACCCGCACCGAATGGACGCTCTGCGACGGCAACCGCATCGTAGAGCACGCCTTCACCACGGGCCTGAACCCATATTTCCAGACCCGGCGCGAAATCTCGCACTCGATACGCCTCGAGCTGCCCGAAGCCTTTTTCCGCCGCCGCTGGAGCCATGTCTACTTCTACGGCGCCGGCTGCGGCACCGCCGACAAGTGCAAAATCATGGAGTCGTCGCTGGTGGCGCAGTTCAAGACGCCCTGCACCGTGCAGAGCGACTTGCTCGGCGCCGCCCGCGGGCTGCTGGTGCGCGAGCCGGGGCTGGTGAGCATCCTGGGCACCGGCTCAAACACCTGCCTGTACGACGGCAACGAGGTGGTAAAGAACGTGCGACCCCTCGGCTTCATCCTCGGCGACGAAGGGTCTAACGCCCACATGGGCAAGCAGTTCCTCTCCGACGTACTCAAAGAGCTGGCCCCGCGCGAGATCATCGACGAGTTTTACGACACCTACCAGGTGACGGCAAACTCGCTGCTGGAAGAGGTGTACTCCAACACCCTGCCCTCGCGCAACATCGCCAAGTACGCCTTCTTCCTCAAAGACCGCATCGACAACCCCTACGTGCACGAGCTGGCCTACAACTCGCTCATGCTCTTCTTCCGACGCAACATCAGCCAGTACGACTACGCCGAAAACCCCATCAGCTTCGTTGGCAGCACCTGCGTCAACTTCGAGGGCATCCTGCGCGACGTCGCCGCCGACTTCGGCGCCAAAATCGCCAAAGTCACCAAATACTCGATGCCGGGCCTCGTCGAATACCACGACGACACCGCTTCACCGTCTTAAGTCACCACTTCACCATCATAAGCAATCACTTCACCGTCATAAGCCACTACCGATGAACAAGGTAATACTAATGGGCAACGTCGGAGCCGACCCGCAGATACGCTACGTCGAGGGACGCCCCGTCGCCGAATTCTCGCTGGCCACCTCCGAGCCTCCGCGACGCCGCACCGACGGCACCGAAATCGCCGAGCGCACCGAGTGGCACCGCCTGGTAATGTGGGACCGCAACGCCGAAATCGCCGAGAAATACGTCCGCAAAGGCTCGCGGCTCCTCGTCGAAGGCAAGCTGCGCACCCGCACCTGGGAGGACCGCAACACCCTCAAGCACACCGTCACCGAAATCTACGTCGACCGCTTCGAGCTCATCTCCGGCCCCCGCCAGCCCTGACCCCCGCCAACACCGACAACCGCGCGACAAACACGGCGCGCCAAGTCCCTCCCTACTCTCCCATCCAAACCGAAAGGCCGCACAACCGCCGCCTTTCGGTTTGCTTTTTGCATCAGGCTGTGCTGACGGGTTTGGCTATCAGGGGCGGATTTTGTAATTTTGCACGGTTAAACGCTTTACAGGATACTTTATATGTTATTTATATGTTATTGGTGACTGTAATGCGCTTTAACAAGCAACTGATTATACGCAACTGAATAAACAGGATATACAGTGTCACGAAAACGCAAGCCGATGCCCCTGGTGGAGGGGCTTGAGATAACTGATGTGGCGGCAGAGGGCAATGCCTTGGGACGCCTTGAGACTGACAACGGCCAGCTGGTGGTGTTTGTCCCCTACGGCGCACCCGGCGACATCGCCGATGTTCAGCTCGAAAAGAAAAAGAAATCGTTTGCCCAGGGTCGCATCGTGCGGCTGGCAAAGCCGTCGCCCATCCGCGTCGAGCCGCGCTGCCGGCACTTCGGCGTGTGCGGCGGATGTCGCTGGCAGCACCTCCCCTACCCGTTCCAGCTCGAATGTAAGCGGCAGCAGGTGGTGGACGCCCTCGACCGCATAGGCAAGGTCGAACACCCCGAGGTGCCGATGACCCTCGGCTCGCCCCTGCAGTGGCAGTACCGCAACAAGATGGAGTACACCTTCTCCAACAAATGCTGGCTCACCTTTGAGCAGCTCAACTCGGGCGAGGAATTTCCCGACCGCGACGCCGCCGGCTTCCACATCCCGGGGGCCTTTGACAAGGTGCTCGACATCGAGGACTGCTGCCTGGCGTCGGACCTGTCAAACCGTCTGCGCCTCTTTGTGCGCGACTACTGCAAGCGCGAGGGACTGCCCTTCTACGACCTGCGCGCCAATGAGGGCTTCATCCGCACGATGATGGTGCGCACGCTCAGCACAGGCGAGTCGATGGCCGTAATCGTCGTCGGCGAGAACAATCAGCAGGCCATCAAGGCGTTGCTCGACGCCATCCGCACCGCCTTCCCCGAGCTGACATCGCTGCAGTATGTCGTCAACCTCAAGGTCAACGACACCATTGGCGACCAGGAGGTGATACTGCACAGCGGCCGTCCCTATATCGTCGAGGAGATGGAAGGTCTGCGTTTCCGCGTCGGCCCCAAGTCGTTCTACCAGACAAACTCGCTCGGCGCATACACATTATACAAGACCGCGCGCGAGTTCGCCGCCCTCACGGGCAACGAGCTGGTGTACGACCTCTACACCGGCACCGGCACCATCGCCAACTTTGTCAGCCGCGACGCCCGCCGCGTGATAGGCATCGAATATGTCCCCGAAGCCATCGACGACGCCCGTATCAACTCGGCCGACAACGGCATCGACAACACACTGTTCTTTGCCGGCGACATGAAGGATATCCTCACCGACGAGTTTGTCGCCGAGCACGGACGTCCCGAGGTGATGATTGTCGACCCGCCCCGCGCGGGCATGCACACCGACGTCGTGGGCGTCATACAGCGTGCCGCCCCTCAGCGCATAGTATACGTGAGCTGCAACCCCGCCACACAGGCGCGCGACATCGCCCTGCTCAACAACCACTACCGCGTCACACGCGTGCAGCCCGTCGACATGTTCCCCCACACGCAGCACGTCGAGAACGTCTGTCTACTCGAACGGCGGGAGGTCCCCCTTGCCGAGGGCGAGGCTTGAGTTGTAATAGGCGGCGTCGCCCGTCACCTCGCGGCCGATAAAGGGGGGACGGTCAAAGGGCGTGTCCTCGGCCGGCAGTTCTATCTCGGCCACGACAAGTCCGGCCAGCTCGCCGGCGAACTCGTCCACCTCCCAGCGCAAGCCATTGCCTGCCGACACTATCCAGCGCGTCTTCTCCACCGTGCGGCCCACAGCCAGGGCGCTCATGGCGCGGGCGTCGGCAACCGGTATCTCATATTCCCACTCGCCGCGCGTGCAGCCCTCGGTGAGGCCCTTGACGGTAAGCCACGCCCGGCCGTCGGCGATGCGCACACGCACCGTGCGCGCCGGGTCGGCGCTGAGGTAGTATTGGGCGATATGCCGCTGGCGGTCGCTCGCAGCCTTGTAGCCGTCGTCGGCCACCAGAAATTTTCGTTCGATCTCTAAACCCATAATTTGCGATTATCGTTTTATATATGCGTTGCTTTGGCTGACTTGTAAAACACATCACGGACAAAGACATCACAAATTTAGAAAAGCTTTTGCAATTGACAAAAACAGCGCCGACATACCGCACGCGCCTAATGGGCCGGATAGCCGTCCTCGCCGTCCTCGTGATGGCGACGCTGTCGTTGTCCGCCCAACAGGAGCCGGTGAAGAGATACGACCGTTACCTCGTGCGCGGCATCGTGCGCGACTCGGTCACCGACGAGGGCATCCCCTTCGCCTCGGTTACCGCCGCGAAGGGCGCGGGCACCCTCACCGACAAAAACGGCATCTTCGAGCTCACCGTCCCCGACTCGGCACGGTGGCTGACGGCGTCGAGCCAGGGCTATGCCCGCAAGTCGAAGCCCATACACCGCAACCGCATCAACATGTACGAGATACGCCTGGCCCCCAAGGCCGAAACGCTGGGCGAGGTGGTGATAACAAAGCAGAAATACTCCAAGAAGAACAATCCGGCGGTCGACCTCATGCAGATGATACGCCGCCTGCGCCATGCCAACGACCCGTACCGCAAGCCGTGGTACAACTACGAGCGGTACGAGCGCGTCACCCTGGCCATCAACGACTACAAGGCCGAGGACGGCAACTTTATCGCGCGCCACTTCCCGTTCCTGGCCGAGCACGTCGACACGTCGGAGACATCGGGCAAGCCCATCCTGCCCATCTCGGTGAAGGAGAGCCGCTCGCAGGTGCACCATCGCCTTGACCCCGAGAGCACCAAAGAGCTTGTCACGGGCCTCAGCAGCGTCGGCGTAGACGAGATCACCGACAAGGAGAGTATGCGCCGCTTCATCACCGACATCCTACGCGAGACCAACCTGTACGACAAGGATATCAACCTGCTGCAGAACCGCTTCGTCAGCCCGCTGTCGCCCCTGGCGGCCGACTTCTACAAGTTCTATATCACCGACTCGGCCGTCGTCGACAACGAGAAGGTGCTGGCACTCAGCTTTTACCCGCACAACAAGCAGGCTTTCGGCTTTGTGGGCAATATGTACGTCGTGCCGGGCGACACGGCGATGTTCATCAAGCGCGTCACCATGCACGTCCCGAGCGAAATCAACCTCAACTTCATACAATCGCTGTACATCGACCAGGAGTTTGCCCGCGCCCCCGACGGCACGAGGCTGAAGATGCGCGACGACCTGACGATGGAGGTGCAGGTGCTCCCCGGCACCCCGGGCCTGTATGTCCGCCGCAACGTCGCCCTGGCCAACCATACGTTCGAGCGTCCCGCGAACGCCGACTCGATCTTCGGCAGCATGGAGCGCCAGCTGGTGCTGAAGGAGGCCGAGGACCGCGACACAGTCTTCTGGCAACGCGAGCGCCTCATCCCCATCACCCGCAACGAGGCGCGCGTGGGCACGCTGATGCAGCGTATGCGCAAGGTCAAACTTTTCTACTGGGGCGAAAAAGCCATCAAAGTCCTGGCGGCGGGATATGTCGCCACGGGCAAGAACTCGAAGTTTGACATCGGCCCCCTCAACACCTTCGTCAGCTACAACACCCTCGAAGGTCTGCGCCTGCGCGCGGGCGGAATGACGATGGCCAACTTCAGCAAGCACTTCTTCACCCGCTTTTACGTCGCCCACGGTTTCCGCGACCACAGATGGAAGTACAATGTCGAGCTCGAGTACTCCTTCCCCCCCAAACGCTCCCACGCCAACGAGTTCCCGCGCCACTCGCTGATGGTGAAAAGCCAGTACGACATCGACCAGCTGGGCCAGAACTACCTGTTCACCAGTCAGGACAACATCTTCCTGGCCTGGAAACGCCTCGACAACGACTACATCACCTACCGGCGCTACAACGCCCTGTCGTATGTGCTCGAGCTCCCCAACAACTTCTCGGTGGAGGCGCGCCTTGCCAACGAGCGGCAGGAGAGCAGCCGTATGACGCACTTCCGCCTCTACTCGCCCGACGGCGCCGACAATTGGCTCGACAACTTCAACGAAAGCTTTGGCGAGATAAAGCTGCGCTATGCCCCCGATGAGAAATTCTACCAGACACGCTCGTACCGCCTCCCCATCAACATGGACGCCCCCGTCGTCACCCTCATCCACCGCTATGCCCCCGGTGGCAAAAGCTGGAGCCGGTGGCATGTCAGCCGCACCGAGCTGAGCGTGCAGAAGCGCTTCTGGTTCTCGGCCTGGGGCTACCTCGACATCCTGGCCTCGGGAGGACACGTCTGGAGCCGCAACACACCCTTCAGCCAGCTCTTCACCCCCAACGTCAACCTGTCGTACACCATCCAGCCCGAGTCGTTCGCGCTGCTCAACCCGATGGAGTTTGTCACCGACTCGTACGGCCAGCTGTTCCTGACCTACTACGCCAACGGTGCCATCCTCAACTACATACCCCTTGTCAAGAAGCTCAAGCTGCGCGAGTGCTTCAGCTTCAGCGGCTACTGGGGCACGCTGTCCGACCGCAACAACCCGGCCCTCAACCAAAGCGACAGCCGCGGCGCCCTCGCCTTCCCCTCGCCCGACACCAACCGCGCCGACCTGCGACGCACCCCCTACCTCGAAGCAAGTGTCGGCATCGAGAACATCTTCAAATGCCTGCGCGTCGACTACGTCTGGCGCCTCACCCACCGCCGCCCCGGCTACAAAATCGACCACTCCGGCATCCGCATCGCCCTCCACTTCACCTTCTGATCCCCGCCCCGCCGCCACCACCACCCCACGACCATCGCAGTTCGGTCCTCTGCCCGGCCTTCATCGCCCAGACTTCATCGTTTGGCCGTCAACGCCCGGCTGTCAACGCCCGGCCATCATTGTTTTGCTGCGTCACTGTTCGGCGGCGAGCTCGCCGCCGCTTGCCTGAGTGCGGCTTAGCCTCTTTTTTTGCCGGGAAAGGCCATGCAAGGTGAAACTTTGTTACTTTTTTTTGTTAATTTTTTGGCGTGTCGGTACAAATTGTTAATTTTGTGCTCTAAGAGCGATAATGGGCTCGTTTTTGCGCGATAAACGGTTTTTTGTGCGCGATAAACGGTTTTTGCGCGATAGACGGCCGGCTCTTGGCTTTTGTTGTAAAAAGTTAAAACGATATGTTTAAAAGATATTTAGCAGCTTTCCTGGGTTCGCTGACCGCGATATGGGTTTCGATAATCGTGACCGGCGTGCTGTTCTTTGTGTTTATGATGGTCTTCGTCGTAGGTGTCGGTGCCGGCTCGGGCTCCTCGGCCGACGCATCCATCCTGCGCATCAACCTGTCGGGCGTCATCAATGACCGCGTAAGCGTCCCCAGCGTGTCCGAGCTGATGCTCGAGGATGCCGAGAAAGCCCAGAGCTTAGAGACAATCATCGCCGCCATCCGTGAGGCTGCCAAAGACAAGAAAATCAAAGGCATATACCTCGACTGCAGCGGCGCCGACATGGGCTACGCCCTGCGCGAGGAGCTCATCGGGGCTCTGCAGGAGTTCAAGAAGTCGGGCAAATGGATCGAGGCCTACAGCGACTCGTACACCCAGGGCGACTACTACGTGGCCTGCGTCGCCGACAATATCTCGCTCAACCCCGTCGGCGCCGTCGACGTCCGCGGTCTGGCAGCCCAGATCCCCTTCTTCAAGAACGCCCTCGACAAGCTTGGCATGGAGATGCAGATTGTCAAGGTGGGCACCTTCAAGAGCGCCGTCGAGCCCTTTATCATGAACGAGCCCTCCGAGGCTTCGGTGCTCCAGACCCGCGTCTACCTCGACTCGATATGGAACAACATGTCGTCGTACATGGCCGACGCGCGTAGCGTCAGCGACGCCACCGTGAACATGTGGGCCGACTCCATCATCTCCACCGCCCCCGCCGAATGGCTCAGCGAGAACAAGGTGGTGAACAAGCTCGAATACCGCCGCCAGTTCGAGGACCGTCTGTGCAAGCTTGTCGACGCCGACGAGGACGACGACCTGCCCGCCATCACCCCCGACGAATACATGAAGACCAGGATGACGGGCTTCGACCCCGTTGCGGGATACAAAAAGAGCGGCAAGCACATCGCCGTTCTCTATGCCACCGGCGACATCGTCGATAACGGCGAAGGCGGCATAGTGGGCTCGACGATGGTGCCCGAAATTATCGACCTCGCCGATGACGACGACGTTGCCGGCGTGGTGCTCCGCGTCAACTCGGGCGGCGGCAGCGCCTTCGCCTCCGAGCAGATTTGGGAGGCCCTACAGTACCTCAAGAGCAAAGACAAACCTCTGTACGTGTCGATGGCCGACTACGCGGCCTCCGGCGGTTACTACATCTCGTGCGGCGCCGACCGCATCTACGCCGACCCCAACACCATCACCGGCTCGATCGGCATCTTCGGCATGATCCCCAACATCCACAACCTGCTGTCTGACAAAATCGGCATCAACGTCGCCACCGTGCAGACCAACGCCAACGCCGACTTCGGCAACATCACCAACCCCCTCACCCCCTACCAGCTGAACGCCCTGCAGAGCAGCGTCGACCAAGGCTACGACCTGTTCACCCGCCGCGTCGCCGCCGGCCGCGACATACCTCTGAGCCGCGTGCTGGAGATAGCCGAGGGACGAGTGTGGGACGGCCGCACGGCTCTGCGCATCGGCCTTGTCGACGAGCTGGGCAGCCTGCAGAGCGCCATCGACGCCATGGCCAAGAAGACCAATCTCAAGAACACCGACATCGCCACCTACCCCCGCCTGACGCTCTCGCCCTTCGAGCAGCTTCTGCTTGAAGGCATGACATCGGGCTCGCCCGTCGCCGACAAGGTGAAGGCCCTCATCCCCGCTCCCGTCGCAGGCCTCGCCCCGGCCGAAGCCGCACAGTGCTACACCCTGTTGCGCAGCCTCACCGGCTCGAGCCCAGTCCAGGCGCGCATGATGCCCGTGACACTGCGTTAACCGCCGGCGCCCCGCCCGGCCCTATACCCAGATAACTTAAGCAAACACCTAAAGCCCAACAAAACATAAAACATGTCCGGTTCTGACCTTGCCAAACTTATGCTGAAACCTCTCTCCGTCGTCTACGGAGCGATTACCGGCATACGCAACAAGATGTTCGACTGGGGAGTACTCCCCCAGCACGAGTTCGACGTGCCGGTAGTGGTGGTGGGCAACCTCGCCGTCGGAGGCACAGGCAAGACACCCCACGTCGAGTACATCGTCAACCTGCTGCGTCAGAACCGGCGCGTGGGCGTGCTCAGCCACGGATACAAGAGGGCGACAAAAGGCTTTGTCCTCGCCACCGAAAACACCACCCCGCGCGACATCGGCGACGAGTCGTACATGATGTACCACAAGTTTGGCGGCGAGGTGATGGTGGCCGTGTGCGAGAAACGCGTCAACGGCATCAAACAGATGCTCGAGATAGACCCCAAGCTGGAAGTGATAGTGCTCGACGACGCCTTCCAGCACCGCTACGTCAAGCCGCGCATCTCCATCCTGCTCACCGAGTACGAGCGTCCCGCCTTTGAGGACAGCATGCTCCCCTACGGCCGCCTTCGCGAGTCGGTGCACAACATCCTGCGCGCCGACATCGTCATCGTCACCAAGTGCCCGTCCAACATCAAGCCCATCGACTACGGCGTCTTCGACTCCAACCTCAACCTCATCCCCGCCCAGCACCGCTTTTTCTCGCGCCTGCGCTACGAGCGCCTCAAGCCCGTCTATCCCGAGCTGGCGCCCAAGGCCCCCAAGCTGTCCGAGCTCACCGAGGACGACCGCCTGCTCGCCGTCTGCGGCATAGGCAACCCCAAGCCCTTCATCAGGCAGCTCAAAAGCTTTGCCGCAAAGGTGCGCATCAACATCTATCCCGACCACCACGCCTACACGCGCAAGGACATGGAGGTGCTCACCGACCGATTCAACACGATGAACGGCGACCGGCGCATGATTGTCACCACCGAGAAGGACGCCGTGCGCATGCGCAACTGCCCCTACTTCCCCCACGAGCTGAAGCCCTATCTGTACTACCTGCCCATACGCATAGAGTTCATAAACCGGCAGCAGACCGTCAACCCCAGCGCCGAGGTACGCGCCCGAAGCACCGCCATGGCCTGCAAGGAATTTAACAACACCCTCAACAAGCTCCTGACCCAGAAATCCATCATGGGCAACCGCCACGGGTGAGCCCTAAAGTCCCAAAAGGCCCTAAAGTCCTTAAACTCCTTAAACTCCCCCAAGCCGGCCGCCCTGCCACAAAACATTTACCGGCGCTGCGGCGTTATCCCAACAGCGTCAGGGTAGCCCCTCACTCCTGCTGAAACGACTAACAAACAAAAAATAACTAACAAAAAGACAAATACAAATGCTTGAAAAAATCAACCAGACCGCCGACTTTCTGCGCGGCCGCGTAAATGGCGAACTTCCCACCATCGGTATCATCCTGGGCTCGGGCCTGGGCAACCTCGTCGACCACATCACCGACAAAGAGGTCATCCCCTACAAAGAGATCCCCAATATGCCCGTCTCCACCGTCGCCGGCCACAGCGGCAACCTCATCTTCGGCACCCTCAACGGACGCCGCGTCCTTGCCATGCAGGGCCGCTTCCACTACTACGAGGGCTACGACATGAAGTCGGTGACCTTCCCCGTACGCGTCATGCACGCCCTGGGCATCGACACCCTCTTTGTCAGCAACGCCGCCGGCGGCATGAACAAGGAGTTCAAGGTAGGTGACGTAATGATCATCACCGACCAGATCAACCTCTTCCCCGAGAACCCCCTGCGCGGCCACAACTACGAGGAACTCGGCCCGCGCTTCCCCGCCATGACCGAGCCCTACAGCAAAGAGCTCATCGCCAAGGCTGACGCCATCGCCGCCCGCAAAGGCATCCGCATCATGCACGGCGTATATGTAGGCACCACCGGCCCCACATTCGAGACTCCCGCCGAGTATGAGTACTTCCGCGTCATCGGCGGCGACGCCGTAGGCATGAGCACCGTGCCCGAGGTGATCGTTGCACGCCACATGGACATGCGCGTCTTCGGCGTCAGCGTCATCACCGACCTCGGCGGCAAGGACATCACCGAAGTTCCCAGCCACGAAGAGGTAACAAAGGCCGCCGAGAACGCCCAGCCCACCATGCTGGCCGTCATCAAGGACCTCGTTGCCGAGTGCTGATTTAGAGCCCGTTCCCCAATTTATGTTAACGCAGGGCGGACAACTTTTGAGTAGATTCGTCGTTAAGGTGAAGGAGTTATGGGGTTCCATAACGACTGA
>SFLG01000083.1 GCA_004553485.1 Bacteroidales bacterium
AGGACGACAAGTAACCCCCTCCTGCCCCCGCCGTAGCGGCCTCACCGCCGCCCCGCACCAAGAGTGCCGCCCCTCCGGGCGGCACTCTTGGTGTATACATGGGCCCGTTGCCCCGGCGCCCGTTGCCCCGGAGGGCCGTTTGTGCCGGCGCCCGTTGCCGGGGGCGGCCGTTTGTGCCGGCCGTTTGTGCCGTCACCGTTATCGGTCGAGCTCGACCGATAACAGTGTTGCCTGCCCCCTTTCGCCGGGCCGGGGCAGGCGTGGGCGCCGGGCCGGCGCCGGCCCGGGCCGGGCCCGGGCACAGTAAAGACGGGCCGCGGGGGCAGTCCGTCTTACATAGCATCCCGAATGGGTACCTTCTGGCGGCGCGGCGGTGCTCCGGAGTACCGCCGCCTGCCATCGTAGAGAAAAGAGATGAGAATTAGCTTTTTCTGCTCTGCAGTAAGTGACATCGTTTCAGATGCCCGACAAGGTGAATTTCTGATTCAGCTTACTGCCTGTAGGCTAAAGTATTCGCCCAAGCCCCAGAAAGTTGTGTGCAAATACACCCTTCGGTCAATTTTTGCTACAAAATTTTGTGTGAGTGCAATTCTTTGACTAAATTTGCCTAACACAAATCTAATTGCTTTAACAAACGGGCCGAAACCGCCCGGCAACAAAGGATATCCCATGAAAAAACTTTTACTGGCCACACTGTCTGTCATTGCTGCCTTGCCGCTTTGGGCAAAAGGGACAACCTGGAACATTCAGGGCACCAATTATCATGTCGACACCACCTACCACGCCACCATCGGCCCGGGTACCACACGCACCAGCGTGGTGCTCAGCCAGGGCAAGCGTCCCCTTAACATCTTCTACACCACCACCGACCTGTCCAACCCCTACAACGACGTGCGCGTCGTCAAGGGCAAGGGCATGACCACGGGCTGCGAGGTGATGTCGCGCCAGGCCCTCCGCAACGACAAGGCCGGCGCGCGCTACTTCGCCGGCATCAACGCCAACTTCTTCGCCAACCTTGCCCCTGTAGGCAGCTGCGTGGGCGACGGCATCGTCTACCGCGCCGACAATGTCGGCAAATACACCGCCTTCTACGTCACCAAGGACAAAAAGCCCGGCCTCCACTCCGGCTTCAGCGGTACCGTCTCCTTCCCCGACGGCACACTGGCCACATACACCGGCATCAACGGCTCGGTGGGCACCAACCAGACCCAGCTCTTCAACAAATACTTCGGCACCACCACCGGCACCAACGAGTGGTGCGCCGAAGTGGCCGTGGAGGTTGAGTCGGGCACCGTCGGCTATGCCGGCCGCGCCACCCTGCGCGTTGTCTCCGAGCCCAAATCGTCCGGCAACTCCACCATCCCCGCCACAGGCTTCATCCTCTCCGGCCACGGCTCGGCCAACACCAAAATCATGAACCTCAAGGTCGGCGACCTGATCAATCTCAACGCCAACAGCGCCCTCAGCGGCCTCGACATAACACAGGTTGTTGACGGTAACTGCAAAATTCTCGAAAATGGCGTCACCCTCAACACCGCCAACTGGGACAACATGTCGTCGGCCCTGCACCCCCGCACCGTTATCGGCTACGGCGACGGCGGCAAGAAGGTGGTGATGATGATCGTCGACGGCCGCAGCTCAATCAGCGGCGGCATGATGTACATGGAGCTTGCCGACTTGATGAAGGCCGCAGGCTGCACCGACGCCATCAACCTTGACGGCGGCGGCTCCACCGAGCTCTACACCTCCGCCCACGGCTTCGTCAACCACCCCTCCGACGGCAACGAACGCGCCGTCACCAACTCCATCTGGAACGTCGCCACCTCCCCCGACGACAACGAAATCGCCTCCATCGCCTTCGAGCGCCAGGTTGTCGACCTCCCCGTCTACGGCTTCTACCAGCCCGTCATCTACGGCTATAACAAATACGGCGTCCTCGTCGACGCCGCCGTCACCGGCTACACCCTGTCGGCCCCCGAGGCCCTGGGCCAGATCCGCAACGAAGGCGCCACCCTCTTTGCCGACGGCAGCGGCACACATGCCCTCACCGCCACCCTCCCCGGCGGCATCTCCGCCACGTGCGTGGTGACAGTGGCCACCGGCACACCCCACCTGCGCCTCAGCGAGGTCCTCGTCGACTCGTACCGCGACTACACCGCCGAGGTCATCACCGAGATCGACGGTCTTGAGATGCCCATCGACAACGTCGCCCTCAGCTGGTCGAGCGAAGACGCCGCCATCGCCACCGTCGACGAAAAAGGCAAAATCCACGGCGTGGCCAACGGCAAGACCAACATCATCGGCACCATCGGCGACATCACCCTGACACTCCCCGTCACCGTCGACATCCCCGACCACCGCTACATCCCCGCCGCCGACCCCGCCAAAATCGCTGAGTGGACAACCAGCGGCAACAACGTCAAGGTTAACAGCATCACTCCCGTCGACGGCAACCCCTCGGCTTTTGACGTCACCTACACCGTCACCTCGTCGCGCCTCCCCAGCGCTACTATCCGCTTCAACTCGGATATGCGCGCCTTTCCCGACTCGCTGCGCGTCGTCGTCAATCCCGGCAGCTGCAAGCTCACCAGCTTGCGCCTGAGCGTCTCGCCCAAAGGCGGCAAGGCAACCCACATCACGGTCGACGCTCCCGTGGCCGATAAGGATAACGTATATTTGCTGCCCATCAAGGACTTTTTCGACATCAACGAAATCGCCAACTTCCCCGCGCAGTTTACCCAGCTGACCGTCTACACCAGCGAGCCCGTGCAGACCAACGGCACCTTCCGCGTGCAGTCGGCCAACGGCGTGTACACCGCCATCCCCGCCGATGATGCCGGCGTGACCGACATCGTCGCCGACGCCGACAATACCGCCCCGGTACGCTACTACAACCTTCAGGGCATGCCCGTGCGTCCCGCCACCGCCGGCGCCGGCGTCTATATCCGCCGCCAGGGCAACCGTTCCACCAAAATACTGATACACTGATACTAAGCATAACATAGCGCGGGCCCCGGAATACTATTCCGGGGCCCGTGTCGTTCAATGGTATGTGAGTAAGACGGTCAGGAGAGCCAGTGCGAGTCGCGGCGGGCGGGGCAGTCGGCGACCGAGCCGTCGAGGTCGTCGAGCGAGCCGAGCACGCCGTCGGCCTGTGTCGGTAGCCCCGAGCCCGAGGAGCCCGAGCCCGCGCCGTCACTGTCGGGGCGGCACATCGCCAGCAGTGTCCACGTCAGTGCCGTCTCGAGGGCCTCGTCCGTGACGCCGTCACCTGTGACCTCGAAGGTGAGGATGTCGCCCGCGCAGCCCCTGTAGGAGAGCGCTGCCGAGCGCGACGCCAGCACTGCCGCCGCCTGCGGCACCAGGCGCCGCAGGGCCGCCTCCAGCTCCTCGCCGATGATAATACGGCGGTCGGCAAGGATGCCGCGCACGCCGTCGATGGCATAGATGGCATCGATTACGCGACGGATGTCTACATTGACGGTCATACGGCTTCGGCGGCGTTTTCGGTGACACCGGCGCTGCGCTTGCGCGGGGATGCCAGGCCGTTGCGGCGCAGCAGGGTTATGGCGTAGGGGATGCCGATGTAGAAGCGGGGCGCATTGCCCTCCCTGAACACCTGCATAAGGGCCTGGGGCACCGACAGCGAGCCGTCGGCGGCCATTGCCGAGGCTACGCGTGAGGCAAGGTGCGCGATGCGCAGCTGGCGCGGCTGGGCCCATTCGGTGCTGACGGAGCGTCCCTCGCGCAGCATACGGTAAATCTCGTTAAGCGCTCTCACATAGCTGATGTGAAAGCTGTCGGCGCCGCTGTAAACGGTGAGCACGGCCAGGCGGCGCGCCGACGGCTCCACCCCGCGCTGGCGCTCGGCCTCGAGCACCCGGCGGGCACGGCGCACAAAGTCGGCGTCGCGTTCTTTCATTATTGCGTTGTCATTCATAGCTTGGATTGGTTTGAAGGTTTGAATTTTGATGGAGACGGCGCCTTCAGCGATGCCGCCAGCACGTCGCGGCGGGCGGTGAAGGCGTTGAAAGTGTCGAAGATGTCGGCCAGGGCGGCCGTCGAGTTCTGGATCTGGCTCTCGTACAGCCCCGCGCCGCCATTGCCCGAGGTGGCGCGGCCGAGCATGGCGTCGCTCACTCCCGAGACGTCCTCGAAGAGCTTCAGCTCCAGCTCGAGCAGCCGGTGCGCGCCGGCGTCGGCGCCGTTGCCGGAGAGCTGCTGGGGCAGCATCGCGCCCTTGCCGGTGATGGGGATCACGCCGTCGGCGGCACTCCACCGCTGGCATATCTCGCGCCACGTGACATCGCGCGTCTTCTGGTCAAGCGGAAACAGCAGCACGCCCTTGGCCGAGGCGCCCATCATACGGTCGATGAGCATTATCAGGCGGTTGATGTACTTCTGCTGGTCGATGACATCCTCGACAAAGGGATGCACCTCGCCGTCAGTGTACGGGTAGAAGCGGAAGATGAACGGATGGCGGCCGTGCGCCCAGGGCGAGGCGTACTGCGCCAGCACGTCACCCGTGGGGGCCAGCCAGCGGCACTGCCAGCGAAAGGCCGACGTGTCGCCGGCGACGGCGTCGAGGGTCCACAGCTCGATGACGCGGCATTTGCCGGCGACGGCGGGGCTGAGGAAGTCGGCGGCCTGTGTGTCCGTCGCCGTCAGGCCCTGCGTGGCGATGTCGTCGTGGCTGTAGATGGCGGCGACTTTCTGCCGTCGGGCCGGGCTGTCGCCGCCGAAGCGGGCCATCAGCTGCGCCGGGCTCATGTCGTGCAGCATACCCACCAGCTCGACATCGTTGCCGCGCGGGTCGGCAAACTCGCCGGTGAAGAAGGCGCGCGGGCTGACGTTGTCGACCCATACGGCGGCTCCCGACGGGCGGATGTCCGGGGCCACGCGCTGGACAGCGACGCCCGAGATCAGAAATTCCTCGAGCAGGCGGCTGTCCAGCTCGGGCAGCTCGTTGACGGCGGTGACGGTGTCCGACAGATCGTAGCGTCCCTTGTCGGTGCAGAGGGTGCGGTAACGGCCCACGATGGTTTTTACGAGGCGGCGTATCAGGTTGTTGGTCAGCGGCTGCCGCCCCTGGTCCTCAATCAGGCGCCCCTCGCTCACGTAACGGCCGTCGGCGGTGCGCACGGTGTCGCCCCACTGGTCGCCGTAGGTGAAGCGCTTGAAGCGCTCGCGCCGGGCCCGCATGGCGTACCCGCGGTTCCAGGCCTCGCGGGCCGCGTTCAGCAAAATCATTGACATGGTTGGGTTTTTATTTAAGCAAGCTCAACTTAAGGTTTATAGGTATATAGGCCTGTAGCTTATCAGAGGCATCAGAGTTATCAGAGATATCCCGGTCTGCCTCACTCTAAAAATTTTGCAAAGGATCGAGCGGGCCCTCCGAGATGCGTCCGGGGATGAGGCTGAGGGCGCTCTCGTCAAAGACGTACTCCTCGTCGCCGCTGTCCAGGACGGCCATTACGCTCAGCGGAACGGGCTGTGTGTCAGAGACGATGGTGAGTGTGTCGCCGCTGCGGTAGGCCCGTGGGCCGAGGGAGTTGCCGCGCACATACGGGTTGCCCGGTATGCCGGCCCAGGTGCCGTCGGCACCGTCGGTGACGGGGACGGGACGCCCCGGGCCCTTGAGTGTCAGCTCTGTCACGCGGCGTGTCTCGCGCGGCAAGGTGTACTTCCAGAACGGGCCGCCTTCGCTGCAGAGCTGCAGCCGCGAGGCGATGTCGGTGAGCACGAGATAGCGCAGGGGTGCCGTGTCGAGCAGATGCAGGTACCACTGCCGCATCTCGGTTGCCAGACGCCCAGTGACGCCGGCGCCCTCGAAGACCTCGACCGAGCTGTCGCTGCGTTCGGGGTCCAGTCCGCGGGCGCTGCGCCAATGGGACATCATGTTGTCGTGAGTTAGTCTCATCGCTTATGGCAACTTTTTACACGTTCAGGCCTTTGCCACCACGCGCATGTGGGCGTTGGGGTGACGGAGAACCATGCACGAGGCCTCGGTGACGACGATGGCGTCGGTGTTGCGCTGGCCGCTGCGGCGCAGGTCGAGGGTCTCGGTGTGGAAGGGCACGTGGCAGTACTTGGTGAGGCAGTCGGGGTCGAGCACAAAGCCGTCGTCCTCGTGGCCGCACTGGTCAAAAATCTCGCTGTGGATGACGTAGAGCGAGCCAAAGTTGGAGCGTATCTCCTTGAACTCGATGCCCCACTTGACAAAGGTCTTGCCGGCCTCGACATTCTTGTCGTACTGGATTTTGCTGAGGGCCTCGATAAGGCCCGAGCCGCCGAGCAGGATTTTGCGCGTGTTGCCGCCGGTGCCGGTGAAGGCCGCGCGGCACAGCTCGATCAGCTTGCCGCCGTCGAGGGTGGCGGGGTTGTAGCTGAAGGTGTTGTCGGTCTGGTTCCAGATGCCGCCGGTGAGGTAGATTTCCTCGTGCTTGGCGGGGTCGGTGATTTTGGCCTGACGACCGAACAGGAAGTTCTTCTCCATGCCCTGGCGCATGTCGATGATGGCCACCTCCTCCTGGTCGGAGAAGGTCCAGCCCACCTCCTTGTTGGCAAGTTTCTGCAGCGTGGACTGTTCGACCTGCATTTTGAAGATTTGGCAAAAATTGGTGCGCTTGCGGGGCAGCGACTCAAACTGCGCCGTCTGCACGTCAAGCTCGGTGGCGGCGCGGCCCATGCGCACAAGGCGGATGCCGGTGCCGAGGCTGCCGCAGGGGAGGGCGGGGATGTCGGCGTCGTAACCCACCTAGAGCATCAAAGGCTCGTGACCGGCTATGCCGTCGGCGGGAACATCGGGCATGAGGACGGTCTCGGTGGGCGAGAAGATGCCGTTGGCGTCGGTGACGACGTGGATGGTGACCTGGTTTGCGGCCTCGTCGACCTCGAACTCGTCATCGGTTATACCCTTGGTGGTGAGGGCGCTGACGGCCTTGACGTCGACGGCGTAGTAGTCGACCTTCATCGAGCCGCAGCTGCGGGCACCGGCACAGCGCGACAGCTGGTCGATGGGCGTTGCCATGGGGCGAATTTTCACTATGCGCTCGTCGATGGCGTTGCGCAGCAGTCCGGGGGCAGCCTGGTCGCTGACCGTGGTGGTGAGGATTTCGTTGTTTACACTCGCTCCGTTCTCAGTTTTAGTAATCATAAGATTGATAAGGTTTAGATAAAAGTTGGTAAATGTTGTAAAATTGGCTTTCGCCGTGTTGGTTTTTCAGTGGTAAAGGTTTAGAGCCCGTTCCCCTGATTTATGTTAACGCAGGGCGGACAACTTTTGAGTAGATTCGTCGTTAAGGTGAAGGAGTTATGGGGTTCCATAACGACTGAAC
>SFLG01000084.1 GCA_004553485.1 Bacteroidales bacterium
AACGTCCGCTGCGTCCGTCAAGGCAAGGAGCTCCCGCGGGAGGCCATCGCCGAGATCTTCGAGCCCGACGACGAAGGAGGTGAGCAGGAGTGACGCCCTGAAGAAATGAACGATCAACCCAAAACCAAAAGGATCAAGGAACGGCTGCACAGGTACACGGCCCTGCTCAGGGACATCGACAACCAGCGCGAGCGCCTCGACCGCATGGAGGCCACAATCGGCAGCCCGTCCGGGCCCGATCTGTCTGGTATGCCACGGCCGCAGGGCGGCGTCTCCAACCCCGTCGCCGCTGCCGTCGAGAAGAAGATGGAGCTCGAGGCGAAAATCCGGCAGAAGGAGGCCGAGGAGAAAGCCGAGCGCCGGGCCATCGAAGCCATGACTGAGCTCATGGACGACCCCGACGAGCGCCTGACCATCCAGCTCAAGTATCTCGACCGGGCCGAGTGGCCGGACGTCACCTTCGCGCTGTATGGCAACCGCCCCGACTTTGCGGACAAAGCGGACGCCTACCAAAGGAGGATGTACCGAGTCCACGGCCGGGCCCTCCTGAGCCTCGCCGAGATCGAGGCCGAAGTGAATGACAGCAAATGACACTAAAACGGAGCGAATGACATTGAAAGTCACACCGACCCCGTGTTATTCTGTATCATACGAAAGACCGACGGACGAAAGCCGCACACGCGGCCAACGTCCAAAGGCCAGTCAGCCAACAACCAAAGAGAAGCCGCAAGGCAACCGAGCCGTCGAGCGTACACACGCCCGGCGGCTTTTCTATGCCCTGAAGGAGGTGAGCCAGTGGCAAAGGGATCCATCACCATGCGCGTCGAGAACCTTCAGAAGCTCCTCGACCAAGTCCAAGAGATCGACGAGAAGGGCCGCAAGGCCGTGAAGGCCACGGTCAGAGACGTCAAGAGCCGCGCCCCGGGCTGGATCGCTCAGGAGGTGACGCAGGTCTACAACATCAAGAAGTCAGAGATCACGCCCTCCAGCGGCAAGGGAGCCAAGCCAAAGAAGATGGCCGGCAGCATACAGGTCAGAGGCGAGACCATCGAGGAGATGACGATCACCTACTCCGGCCGGCTGCTGACCCCTGTCCACTTCGGCATGACGCCCAAGACCCCACCAGCGGGCAAGAGCTACACGCTGAAGATGCAGGTCGTCAAGGGCCAGAAGAAAGTCATCGGCCGCTACAAGAACACGCGCACGCCCGGGGGGCCATACTCCGAGCGCTCGCACAATATCCTCATGGGCACCGGCAACACCAAGGCCGACGGCGTGGGCTACATTCCCTTCCAGCGAATGAGCCGCACCCGCACCGACATTCAGAAGTTCACCACCATCTCGGTGCCGCAGATGATAACCAGCGACAAGACCAGCGAGAAGATCATGACCAGACTCCAAGAGGAGACGGCCAAGCGACTCCAGCACAACCTCGACCGGGCCCTCGGCAAGTAGGGCCACACCAACGGCCGCCGCAGGGCCACACAGCGGCCCACAGGACGAGCGAAGCGACGCAGCCGACCCGACGGACGGCCAGCCAAGAAAACGCGCCACAGAGGCCGTCAGAGCGCCGCACACGACATCCAGACGCGCCGAAGGTACTGTGACGCGACCGATCGGCCTGCGGTGCTGGCGAGCCCAAAAAACGCGCAGACTGGAAAAATTTTTTTCGGGCCGTTTCGTTTCGCGGCCCTGACCATTTTCGTGAGCTCACGAAAATGATGGCACGGAGAAAGGAGGAGAGCCATGCCGAACAACCCCAACACGAAGCTCGTCGACAGCAAGACCATCGCGGCCATCTTCGGCGTGGATCCTCGCCGCGTGCAGCAGCTCGCCAAGGAGGGCATCATCACCGCCACAAAGGACGGGCACGCCAACCGCTACGACCTGCTGCCAACGATCCAGAAGTACATCCGATACCTCAGCGACAAAGCCAACGGCCGCGAGCCGTCCAAGAAGGACAGCGAGATCGAAGCCCGCCGGCTGGAGGCTGAGGCAGACCTGAAGCGCAGCAAGGCCGACATGGCCGCTCTCCAGCTCAAGGAGCTCGAGGGCACCATGCACCGCAGCGAGGACGTCGAGGCCGTCATGACCGACCTCGTCTACAATATCAGGTCAATGCTCATAGCCCTGCCCGGTCGTCTGGCCGTCGACGTCGTGGCAGCTCAGACAGCAGCCGAGGCGTCCGAGATCATCCGGGCCGAGGTCTACAAGATCCTCGAGGAGCTGGCCGCCTACAAATACGATCCCGAGGAATATGCGCGGCGGGTAAGGGATCGGGAAGGCTGGAGCGACCTCTCCGATGACGCGGACGACTAAAAAAGCCGCCGCCAAGCTGAACGCCGCCATCTCGGGCGCGGTCAAACGCTTCGCACCGCCCGAGAGCCTGACCGTGGACGAGTGGGCTGACAAGCACCGCCGCCTCTCACCCGAAAGCTCGGCCGAGGCCGGGCCGTGGCGCACCAAGCGCACCCCGTACCTCGAGGAGCCGATGAAAGCCTTCACGGATCCCAAGGTACACAAGATCGTAATGGTGGCAGCTTCGCAGGTCGGCAAGTCTGAGCTCGAGCTGAACATCATCGGCTACATTATCGACCAAGACCCCGGCAGCATCCTCTACGTCCACCCAACGATCGACGACGCGAGGAAGTTCAGCCGGCTGCGCGTGGCTCCCATGATCCGCGACAGCAAGCCGCTGAAGGCCAAAGTCCACGACGTCAAGGCGAAGGACAGCGGCAACACCATCCTCCAGAAGTCCTTCCCCGGCGGTATGCTCACCCTGACCGGCTCCAACAGCGCCTCGGCGCTGGCCTCCACGCCCGCCCGGTACATCATCGGCGACGAGCGTGACCGCTGGGCCATCAGTGCCGGCACAGAGGGCGACCCGTGGGCACTGGCTGAAGCACGTCAGGCGACCTTCTACAACGCGAAGGCCGTCGAGGTCTCGACCCCGACCATCAAGGGCAACAGCAACATCGAGACCAGCTTCTACCAAGGCACACAGGAGCGCTGGTGCCACCGCTGCCCGGAGTGCGGCGAGTATCACGAGATCGTTTTCGACGACATCAAATTCGAGCCCGAGGCCACACGGATCCGCGGGAAAAAGACGTGGAAACTGAAGGGCGGCATCTCGTGGGCCTGCCCGGGCTGCGGCTGCCTGATCCCCGAGGAGACCATGCGCCGGCAGCCGGCCAAGTGGATCGCAGAAAACCCCGACGCCTATGCCAAGGGCGTGCGCTCCTTCTGGCTGAACGCCTTCAGCTCCCCGTGGACGCCGTGGCAGAAGATCGTCCTCAAGTTCCTCGACGCGCAGAACGACCCGCAGCGGCTCAAGGTCGTCTACAACACCCTGCTCGGCCAGCTATGGGAGGATCGCGGCGACCTCGAGGACGAGGACACCATGCTCGCCCGGCGCGAGGACTACGGCACGCGGCCGGACGGCACCCCTGTGGAGCTGCCTGACGGCGTGCTGGTACTGACCTGCGGCGTCGATACGCAGGACAACCGTCTCGAGTACGAAGTAGTCGGCCACGGCCACTACGGCGAGACGTGGGGCATCGTCAAGGGCTACATCATGGGCCGACCAGACACCCCGGAGGTCTGGCAGCGCCTCGACGACGTGATCGACCACGTCTACACCTTCAAGAACGGCCGGGGCCTGCGGATCTCCATCACCTGCGTCGACTCCGGCGGCCACTTCACCCAAGAGGTGTACGAAGCCTGCCGGGCCCGCATCCACAAGCGCGTCTTTGCTATCAAGGGCAAGGGCGGCGACGGGATCCCCTTCGTCTCACCGCCCTCGAAGGTGCCGATCCGCGACAACAAGAAGATCACCTGCTGGCTCTACACCCTCGGCGTCGACGCCGGCAAGGCGTCCATCATGGCGAGCCTCAAGGTGCAGGAACCCGGGCCGAGGTATTGCCACTTCAACCGCAACCCCGACGCCGGCTATGATCTCAACTATTTCAACGGCCTGCTCTCTGAGAAGCTGGTGCTCAAACACACCAGCCGCGGCGACCGCTGGGCGTGGGAGAAACTGCCCGGCCACAACCGCAACGAGGCGCTCGACTGCCGCGACTATGCGATGGCCGGCGTGAAGATCATCAACCCCGACATGGACGCCGTCGAGAGACGGCTCAAGGGCCTCGAGGAGAAGCCGGCGCAGCAGCGCCAGCAGGCCCGACCCAAGACAAAGCGCAGCAAGGCGGCCAACGCCTTCGACGACTGGTAAGGAGGACACCACATGAAAACACGCGCAACAATCGAGGCAGAGCTCACAGCCAAAAGGAACCGGCTCGAGCTCTACCTGAAGCGAGAAGCCGAGATGCTGGACGGGGGCGTCCAGAGCTACGGCATCGGCTCCCGCAATCTGGCAAGGTACAACACCGACCTGAGCCAGATCAGGGACGCCATCAAACAGCTCGAGAAGGACATCGCTAACCTCGAGGGAGCCCTGAACGGGCAAAAGCCCCGCAAGGCCGTGGGGGTCGTCCCCCGCGACTGGTAACATCGGAAAAAAGCCCCACCCGGGGCTTTTTTCATAGGCATCGGGCCGGGAGTTTTCGCTCCTTTACTCTCGGCCCCTTGCCATCTTCTGAAAGGAGGTGAGCAACATCAGCAAGAAGAAACGCAACAGCCGACCGCAGAGCGGAAGGCAGCAGCCTCGCCCCGTCAATAAGGGCTACGGCGACGCCGGCGCGAGCTGGCAGAAGAAAGCGACCAAGGGCTTCAGGGCTATGAGCGGCAGCCCGAAGGAGGACATCGACGCCAACAACGCGACTCTCCGACAGCGTGCCCGTATGCTCTATATGGCGGCCCCGATCGCCACCTCAGCCATCAAGACCAACCGCACCAACGTCATCGGCGTCGGCCTGAAGCTCCAGAGCCGGATCGACCGTGAGGCCCTCGGCATGGATCAGGAGGCGGCTGACCTGTGGCAGGCAAAGACGGAGCGGGAGTTCGCCCTGTGGGCCAACCGCAAGGCAGCCTGCGACGCCACCGGCGTGAACAACTTCTACGCCATGCAGCAGCTCGCGCTCGCTTCGTGGCTGGTGAGCGGCGACGTGTTCGCCGTCATCAAGCAGTACGACCCCACGCCGACCATGCCCTACTCGCTCAGGATCCACCTCGTCGAGGCTGACCGAGTGGCAACCCCGACAGCCGCCGGCATCATGACCCCACTGCTGGCGACTACCGGCAAGGCAGCCAACGGCAACACCATCTACGACGGCGTCGAGGTCAACCCCAACGGCATGATCGAGGCATACCACATCCGCAGCACCTACCCCCTCGAGCTCGGCACGGCGTCGACCAAGTGGACGCGCGTCAAGGCATACGGAGACCGCACCGGCCTCCCGAACATCTTGCAGGTCATGGACTCGGAGCGGCCTGACCAGTACAGAGGCGTCAGCTATCTGGCGCAGGTGATCGAGCCGCTGCTTCAGCTTCGCAGGTACACCGAGAGCGAGCTGACAGCCGCGATCGTCGAGAGCTTTTTCACTGCCTTCGTGAAAACGGAGGCCGGGGCGTCCGACAACCCATTCAACGAAGTGGGGAGCAGCCTGCCAGAGGTGAGCCGCGATCCCAATGAGTACGAGATGGGCCCGGGCCAGATCAACATCATGGAGCCCGGCGAGGACGTCGTATTTGCCGACCCGAAGCGGCCGGCCAGCGGCTTCGACTCGTTCCTGCGAGCCATCTGTGAACAGGTGGGCGCTGCGCTCGAGATCCCGGCCGACCTGCTGCTGAAGTCCTTCAACAGCTCGTACAGCGCCAGCCGTGCGGCCCTGCTGGAGGCGTGGAAAGCCTTCAAAATGCGCCGCGAGTGGTTTGTCGCTGACTTCTGCGCCCCGATCTACGAGATCTGGATGGCCGAGGCCGTCGCCCGTGGCCGCATTGACGCCCCGGGCTTTTTCACGGATCCGGCGATCCGCGCCGCCTATCTCGGCGCCGAATGGATCGGCCCATCTCAGGGCCAGCTCGATCCAGTCAAGGAGATCACGGCCGAGATCCTCGCAGTCGGCGAAGGCTTCAGCACCCGCGAGCAGAGCACGATCCGGCTCAACGGCGGCCAGTGGGACGCCAACGTCGACCAGCTCGCACGCGAAAACGCCAAGCTCGCCGAAGCAAACGCGCCCCTTCAGGGCAGCAGCTCCTCCGGCACCGGCGGCGCATCAGGCGCAACCGAGCCCGGCGTGGTGGCTGCGCTGCGGAACGAAATCATCAAAGCACTCCTGCGCCTCCTACTGGCGGCAAGCTCCAGAAGTTCTGGAACATCGCCAGCACCGGCGACGACACGGGCGAGATCCTGCTCTACGGCGACGTCATGAGCAGCCAGCCGATCGACTGGTGGACGGGCGAGCCTGAGCCCGGCCTCTACATCACCCCCGAGGGCTTCCTCGAGGATCTGGCTGCCGTGAAGGACAAGAGCAACATCACCATCAAGATCAATAGCTGCGGCGGCGACCTCTACACCGGCATCGCCATCCACAACGCGATCAAGGGCCTGAGCGGCACCAAGACCGTCATCGTGGAGGGCATCGCTGCCAGCGCGGCCAGCGTCATCATGTGCGCCGGCGACGAGGTGCAGGTCTACCCCGGCAGCATGGTCATGATCCACGGCGTCAGCGGGCTCCTGTGGGACTACTACAACCTGCAAGACCTGAAGAAGCTCCAGAAGGACTTCGACGCCAGCGAGCGGGCCATCGCGGAGATCTACCACGCCAAGACCGGCATCGAGGTCGACCAGCTCCGCAGCATGATGACCCGCGAGACATGGATGGTCGGTCAGGAGGCGGTCGACAACGGCTTCGCCAACACCCTGCTCGACGACGCGGGCCCGTCTGCCGCCCTGAGCGCAGACAAGAAGGTGCTCCTCGTGGCTGGCATCAGGCACGACGTCAGCAACTTCAGACACATCCCCGGGGCGATCCCGGTCAACAACAGCATCCACGCCGCTGCTGCGGCTGGAAATAAGCCGGAGACCCCGGCCATCAAAAACGAAGGAGGAAACAAACCCATGACCCTCGAAGAAATGAGAGCGCAGTACCCTGACCTCGTAACTCAGATTGAGCAGCAGGCCGCGGCAACTGCAAGAACGGAGGCAATCACGCAGGAGCGCGAGCGCCTTCAGGCCATCGAGAGCATCGAGGCCAGCGTGGGCGACGCGCAGCTCGTCCATGACGCCAAGTATGGCGAAAACCCCTGCACCGCTGAGCAGCTCGCTTTTCAGGCTATGAAAAAGCAGGCAGCCCTCGGGATCAAGCACCTGAAGGACAGCGCGGCCGACAATGCCGACTCTGGCGCTGGCGACGTCGGTGCTGCTCCTAACGGCGGCGAGGAAGGCAGCGAGACCGACGACAAGGCCAAGGTGGACGCCATCGTCGGCATCTACAATTCCACCAAGACCAGCAAGGGAGGTAAAAACTAATGAGCAAGAGACTCGACGAGAACATCGGCGCCGTGGAATACGACGGCCTGATCGTCAACAACGTGCCCGTCGCTGACGT
>SFLG01000015.1 GCA_004553485.1 Bacteroidales bacterium
CGCGGGCGCGACGCTTGCGCTCAACCTGGCCCTGGGGCAGCAGAGCGAACTGGCTGACCTTGGCCGAGACAAAGAGCATTGCCGAGCCGTTTTTGCAGGCTGCCACGCAGGCGCCGCAGCCGATGCAGGTTGCGCTGTCCATGGCCTCGTCGGCGACAGCCTTGGCGATGGGCATTGCGTTGGCGTCGGGGGCGCCGCCGCAGTTCATCGACACGTAGCCGCCGGCCTGCTGGATCTTGTCAAAGGCGTTGCGGTCGACCATGAGGTCGCGCACGACGGGGAAGGCGGCCGAGCGCCAGGGCTCGACGGTGATGGTATCGCCGTCGTTGAACTTGCGCATGTGCAGCTGGCAGGTGGTGATGCCCTGCACGAAGCCGTGGGGGTGTCCGTTGATGTAGAGCGAGCACATGCCGCAGATGCCCTCGCGGCAGTCCGAGTCGAACACTACAGGCTCCTGGCCCTGTTCGACCAGCTGCTGGTTGAGCATATCCAGAGCCTCGAGGAAGCTCGAGTCGGTGGAGACGTTATCGAGGTGGTAGGTGACGAACTGTCCTTTCTCTTTAGGACCACGTTGACGCCAGATTTTCAGATTTACGCTGATGAGTTTTTCCATTTTCAGTGGTAAAATTAAGAGATGGGACAATTACGACTTGTAGTTACGGGTCTGCACCTTGATAGCCTCGTACTTGAGGGGCTCCTTGATGAGGATGGGCTTGGCGTCGTCGCCGGTGTACTTCCAGCACGATACGTACATGTACTCTTCGTCGTTGCGCTTGGCCTCGCCGTCGGCGGTCTGGTACTCCTCGCGGAAGTGTGCGCCGCAGCTTTCGTTGCGGTTGAGGGCGTCGATAGCCATCATCTTTGCGATTACCAGGAAGTCTTCGAGGCGGAGGGCCTTTTCAAGCTCGCCGTTGAGGTCGTCGGCCTGGCCTACGATGCGCAGGTCGCTGTAGAACTCCTTGCGAACCTCCTCGATTTCCTTGATAGCCTCCACGAGGCCCTGGAGAGTGCGGCCCATGCCCACGAGGTTCCACATGATGTGGCCCAGTTTCTTGTGTATCTGGTCGGGGCTCTTGGTGCCCTTGATTGCCATCAGGCGGGCGATGCGGTCGCGCACGTCCTTCTCGGCCTTGTCAAACTCGGGCGAGTCGGTCGAGGGGCAGGCAACCTTGATCTGGTCGCTGAGGTAGTTCTGCATGGTGTAGGGCAGTACGAAGTAACCGTCGGCCAGACCCTGCATCAGAGCCGAAGCGCCGAGGCGGTTTGCGCCGTGGTCCGAGAAGTTGCACTCGCCGATGGCGAAGAGACCCTTGATCGAGGTCTGCAGCTCGTAGTCGACCCAGATGCCGCCCATGGTGTAGTGGCTGGCGGGGAAGATCATCATGGGGGTCTTGTACGGGTTGTCGTTAGAGATCATCTCGTACATATCGAAGAGGTTGCCGTAGCGGTCGCGCACGACGTCCTCGCCGAGGCGCTCGATGGCGTACTTGAAGTCGAGGTAAACGGCGTTGCCGGTGCCTACGCCGTAGCCGGCATCGCAGCGCTCCTTGGCGGCGCGGCTAGCGATGTCGCGGGGGCAGAGGTTACCGAAGGCGGGGTAGCGGCGCTCCAGGTAGAAGTCGCGGTCCTCGTCGGGGATATCGGTGGGTTTCTTCTTGCCGGCGCGGATGGCCTCGGCGTCCTCTTTCTTCTTGGGCACCCAGATGCGTCCGTCGTTGCGGAGGCTCTCCGACATAAGGGTCAGCTTGGACTGGTCCTCGCCGTGTACGGGGATACAGGTGGGGTGGATCTGTGTGAAGGCCATGTTGGCCAGGTAGGCGCCCTTCTTGAAGGCCTGGATGGCGGCTGAGCCGTTGCAGCCCATGGCGTTGGTGGACAGGAAGAAGGCGCGGCCGTAACCGCCGGTGGCAAGCACGACGGCGTGGGCCGAGTAGCGCTCGATTTCACCGGTGATGAGGTTGCGCACGATGATGCCGCGGGCACGGCCGTCGACAATCACCACATCCATCATTTCGCGACGGGTGTAGCTCTTGACGGTGCCCTTCTGTATCTGGCGGTTGAGGCTGGCGTAGGCGCCGAGCAGCAGCTGCTGGCCGGTCTGGCCCTTAGCGTAGAATGTACGGCTGACCTGGGCGCCGCCAAACGAGCGGTTGGCCAGCAGGCCTCCGTATTCGCGGGCAAAGGGAACGCCCTGTGCCACGCACTGGTCGATGATGTTGTTCGACACCTCGGCCAGGCGGTAAACGTTGGCCTCGCGCGAGCGGAAGTCGCCGCCCTTTACGGTGTCGTAGAACAGGCGGTAGATCGAGTCACCGTCGTTCTGGTAGTTCTTGGCTGCGTTGATGCCGCCCTGGGCTGCGATGGAGTGGGCGCGGCGGGGCGAGTCCTGGATGCAGAAGTTCTTGACGTTGAAGCCCATCTCGCCAAGGGTTGAGGCGGCGCTGGCGCCGGCCAGACCCGTGCCGACGACGATAATGTCGAGGTGGCGCTTGTTGGCGGGGTTGACAAGTTTCTGGTGGGCCTTGTAGTTGGTCCACTTCTCGGCTACGGGGCCCTCGGGAATCTTCGAGTCAACCTGGTACTCAGGAAGTTTCGACGATTCTATGTCAGCAAATTCATGCATGATGGGGGTAGAGTCGATCATACCCTTGAGGTTATCTGTGTCTGCCATTGTATTGGTATTCTTCGTGAGTTGGTTAATTAATGTTGAGCCGCGCCGGCGTAGTTGCCCATGGGCGATTTGGCACGTGCGAGCTCGGCCTTTACGCTTTCGCTGAACTGCTCGAGCTGGACAAGCTCTTTCGAGGGAGCAACGTCGGGGCACTGAGCCTCAAAGGCTTTGGAGATGGTCTCGCTCTTTTTTACAAAGGCTTCGCCGTTGGCCTTGAAGTAGTCGGCAACAGCATCTAAGTACTTCTGCTGCAGGTCGGCCATCTTGGCCTGGCTTTCAACAGAGGGGGTGAGGGCCTGAGCCTCTTTCTGGATGGGAGCGGTGACCTTGACAAGGCCGTCGTTGAATTCGTTATATGCGGCCTCGGCCTGGTCTTCCCAGAACTCGGCATACTGCTCCTGCAGCTGCTGGTTGGTGGTGTAGTAGTTCTTGTGGGCGAGCACGGTGAATACCACGGCCTGGGCGACGAAGAGGGCGACGACGATGGTGGTCCACCAGTTGGCGATGCACTTCAGGCGGGGAAGCCAGTTGCTGTTGTCCCAGCCCACACTGTGGAACATCGACCAGAAGCCGTGGGTCATGTGGAACCACAGGGCGATGAAGCCGATGATATAAACGATGGGGACGTAAACCTGCGAGAAGGCCATCTGGATGAACAGCGTGCCCATTGCGGGGTTGGCGGGGGCGCCGTTGATCTTGGTCAGGCAGTCGAGGTCGCAGTGCAGCATCTCGGGAAGCTGCATCTTGGCCCAGAAGTTTACCAGGTGCACGGCCAGGAAGGCCAGGATGACGATACCGAGAACAAGCATGTTCTTCGATGCCCATTCAACCTGGGCGGGACGGGCGGTGACGGCGTAACGGTCGGCGCCGCGGGCTGCGCGGTTCTGCACTGTCAGCCATACTGCATAGATGATGTGGATGATGAACAGCAGAGCAAGGCCTGCCGAGGCGATAAGCGCATACCAGTTGGCGCCCAGGAACTCACACACCTGGTTGTAGGCGGTGGGCCAGATCAGCGCAACCGAATTCATCAACACATGAAAGGTGACGAATAGGACAAGGCAAATGCCTGTGACAGCCATCACAAACTTGCGTCCTATGGATGATTTAAATAACCACATAAGATGTAGATGAGATTGAGTGATTTGTTTATTGTAAATTGATTGTTTTGCAAAGACATCGGGGCGGCCTGCCGGGGGCGGCGGGACGCTTTGGAGGGCACCTGCCGTGGCGACGGGCCGCTGTTGAGGGTTAGTTTGGTGCAAAGTTAACTAAATTTACCGTGTCGGCAAGCGATTTTCACAACATAACTTATCAGATTAGCGAAATATTTCTATAATTTGGGCCGTTTTTGCCATCTTCGGCACTCTTTTAACCTGTTTTTCACTTTGGGGATTGGTCTCTACCGAAATTTAGATGTACCTTTGCAACAGACGGCGACCTTTTAACGGCACCCGTTGTTTATATTGTACGCCCGTAGCTCTGTTTCCCCCCGAAATCGCTGTAAACCCAACGCATAAACACATACTTTCACCCGCAAATTATATACCCATAACCCCGTAAACCTCAGATTGTATAACCCGTGCACCGGGGAAAGATCTGAATTACATAACTTTTTATATTATGTCAGAAATCAAGACCATCGGCATCCTTACCTCGGGAGGCGATGCGCCGGGAATGAACGCCGCCATCCGCTCGGTCACCCGCGCCGCAATTTTCAACGGTCTCAAGGTCAAGGGCATTTACCGCGGCTACCGCGGCCTCATCACCAACGAAATCGTTGACTTCCACACCGAGAACGTCTCCAACATCATCCAGCGCGGCGGCACCATCCTCAAGACGGCGCGCTGCAAGGAGTTCCAGACCCCCGAAGGCCGCCAGCTGGCCTACGACGTGGCACGCAGCCACGGCATCGACGCCATCGTCGTCATCGGCGGCGACGGCTCGCTCACCGGCGCGCGCATCTTTGCCAACGAGTTCGACTTCCCGATGATCGGCCTGCCCGGCACCATCGACAACGACCTGTACGGCACCGATGCCACCATCGGCTACGACACGGCGCTGAACACCATTATGGAGTGCGCCGACAAAATCCGCGACACCGCCACCAGCCACGAGCGCCTGTTCTTCATCGAGGTCATGGGCCGCGACGCCGGTTTCCTGGCCCTCAACGGCGCCATCGCCGCCGGTGCCGAAGCCGCCATCATCCCCGAGATTTCGACTCAGGTAGACCAGCTTGCCGACCTGATCCAGAACGGTTTCCGCAAGAGCAAGAGCTCTTCCATCGTGCTCGTGGCCGAGAGCCCCGTGACGGGTGGCGCCATGGGACTGGCCCAGCGTGTCAAAAACGAATATCCCGGCTACGACGTGCGCGTGTCCATCCTCGGGCACCTGCAGCGCGGCGGCTCGCCCACGGCTAAAGACCGCATCCTGGCCTCGCGCATGGGCTCGGCAGCCATCGACGCCATCCTTGACGACCAGCGCAACGTGATGATCGGCATCAAGAACGACGAGATAACCTACGTACCTTTCACCAAGGCCATCAAAAACGACAAGCCCATCAATCCCGAGCTGCTGGCCACCCTGCGCAAACTGTCGATATGAGCAAACTGGCCTGTTGGGTCGAGGCCATGCGTCTGCGCACGCTGCCGGTGTCGGTGGCGGGCGTGATAGGCGCGTGCGGCTACGCGCTGCTTGACGGCAAGTTCAAGCCCGCCGTGGCCGTGCTCTGCCTGCTCTTCGCCGTCCTGGCGCAGATAGCCTCGAATTTCGCCAACGAATACTACGACTTCAAGGGCGGTCTTGACCGCAAAGGCCGCGAGGGCCCGCGCCGCGGCGTCACCGAAGGCGACCTCACCCCCGGGGCGATGAAGGCCGCCACCTTCGTCACCCTCGGCCTGGCCTGCTGTGTTGGCCTGAGCCTGTTGCTGTGGGGCCCCTGGTGGCTGATTTTGGCCGGCGTGGCCATCGCTCTGGGCGTCCTGGCATACAGCACCGGTCCCTACCCCCTCAGCCATCACGGCCTGGGCGAGGTGGCCGTCGTCTTTTTCTTCGGCATCATCCCCGTCAACCTCACATATTTCCTGATGTGCGGCTCCTTCACCTCCACGGTGCTCATGGGCTCGGTGGCCCTGGGACTAATGGGCGCCAACGTGCTGGTGGTGAACAACTACCGCGACTACGACGACGACCGTGCCGTAGGCAAGCACACCCTGCTGGTGTTGATAGGCCGGCAATGGGGAGTGCGCCTCTACGACATCAACGCCGTAGCGGCCTATATGCTTGTGCTGACGGTGTGGCTCGGGTTCACACCCCACTGGCTGATGGTTTTTCCGTGCCTGTACCTGGTGCTGAGCGCAATCCTCTCATACGCCCTGGCTCACCGCGAGGGCGCGCGCCTCAACCCGCTGTTGGGCATGACGGCCTGTCTGATGCTGTTCTACGCCGTCCTCTTCACCGCGACGGCCGCTCTGTGCTGACACCGCCGTAGAGGCGGCGCGCCTTGTGGGCCACCAGACGCAGCACGCACATACTGGTGACGAAGTAGAAGAGCGTCAGGCCCCACATCCACCACAGCTGCGTGGCGTTCGAGCTGATGTCGCCGCCGGTGCTGCTGATACTGATAAAGCCCTGCACGCCCCACGCGCCGGGGACAAAGTCGCCGACGACTTTCCAGATACCCGGGCTGGCGTAGCGCGGCCAGGTGAGGCCGGTCAGGAACAGGAACAATACCGACGACACCACCAGGACGACAAACGAGCTCTCGCGGTCGGTGACAAAATAGGTGATTGTCTGACCCAGAAATCCCGTGGCCAGCAGCATGGGCACGATAAAGAGCAGGTACTGCGAGGGCTCGCCTACGTGCGGCAGGCTGAAAATCTCGGGCACCCAGTGCAAAATCCAGATTGTAAAGGGCAGGAAGAAAGTGAAGTAGCACAGCGTGCGGCCCCACACCGTGGCGCTGAGGGGCGCTCCGGCCACCATCGTCGGGTCGTAGCCGCCGTTGACGCGGCGCCGCTCGTGCGAGGCTCCGCCCAGCATACAGATTCCCAACAGCATGGCCTGCTGCAGGATGAGCACGATAATTCCCGGCATCAGGAACGAGGCAAAGCCCTGCTCGGTGTCGCCCACCATGTGCGCCTGGTTCTCGATGGGAAGGCCGCCAAGACTGGTGCCGGCTACGCCGAGCATATCCTTACGCTCCTGCGTTATCTCGGCTATCTCCTTCAGCTGGACGTCCGAGAGGGCCGACATAAAGTCGCGGTAGCGCAGCAGCAGGCTCATCTCGCAGTAGAAGGTGGCGTGGGCCTGGCCGAAACGTCCCACCTCCTTGCCGAAGTCCTTGGGGATGTAGAGGATGCCGTAGGCCTTGCCCTCAGCCATCCACCGACGGGCCTCGGGCATGTCAGCGGCGTAGTCGTAGACGCGGATGGCCGGTGCGGCCGAGGCGTCGCGCACAAGTTGGCGCGAGCGGGCCGTGCGGTCCTGGTCGACGACGATGATGTCGATGTCGCGCAGCACCTCGGGGTTATATATCAGAGTATAGATTACGGGATATATTATCGGCAGGATGACAAAGAATACCAGCACGCCCTGGTCGTGGAGCACAGTGTTCCATTCGCGGGCGAAGACGCGTCCGCACCACAGTAGCCAGTTTCGTATTCCTTTCAACAACTTCATAACGGCAGGCTCTAATTTACGGAACATAGACACACTTCTGCATGGCCTTTTTGAGGCGTGGCACCACTATCAGACCCAGCAGCGGCATCAGTGCCAACACCATTATAGCCACACGCGAGTAGTACAGCGGCAGGCCGTTAAGCGCCTGGCTGACGTGGGCCAGGAAGAACCACCGCATGGGGTAGATGTAGGCGAAGATGCCGATGGCACCGTACATTTTTTCGACGGGGAACGAGATGCCGCTGACCGAGAAGGCCAGCATCATCAGCAGGGCGCCCGCCGACAGGGCAAAACGCGGGTTGGGGATGAGTCCGGCGATGAACACGCCGACACCCTGGCAGGCCACCACGTAGAGGGCCATCAGCAGCAGCACCTGCCACAGCGGGCAGTGCAGGATAAACCCGCCCCAGCTGTACATCAGCGCCTGGCAGCACCATCCCACCACCAGCCATATCAGCGTCTGCGGCAGCAGCTTGCCCGTGAGGGCTATCACCATACTGCCGCCGGCGGTGTCGAGCCAGCGGTGTGCGGTGTGCTCCTTGATTTCGTAGGTGATGGTCATAATGGTTATCAGCACAATCATCAGCTCGAGCGTCCCGGCCACAAACGACGGCGTCATATACAGCGAGTAGTTGGGCCACGGGTTGTTGATGGGGTTGATGTCAATTGCCACGGGCTGCACCAGCGCGTTGACCGTGCGCCCCGGCACACCGGCCGACTCGGCCTTGTCCTTCACCAGGGCGGCGGCGGAGACCACCGCCACGCTCTTGTAGCCCTTATAGCTGAACGTGCCGGGCACAAAGTAGGCCATGTTGGAGTAGTAGTTGAGCGTGGGCACCTCGCCGGCGATGGCGTCACGCTGGAAGTTGGCGGGGATGACGTAGAAGCCGTAGACCTCGGTGCGCCGCATGGCGTCCATGGCCTTGTCGTAGCTCTCGACCTCGGTGGTGACGTCGACAAGTTGCTGCGCCTTGAGGTTGCGTATCAGCGCGCGCGACATCTCCGACCGGTCAAGGTCCACCACCGCCGTAGGCACACGCACGGGCAGTCCCTCCTGCAGCAGCGAGATGAAGAAGACGCACATCAGCAGGGGCACGACAATCATGGCGAAAAGGAAAATCCGCCTTGTGCACAGCTGTCTGCAGCCTAATATGAACGATTTTTTAAACAACTTGCAATTGCTATTTATTAGACGTATAAATCGTATAAGACGTATAAGACGTATAAGACGTATAAGACGTATAAATCGTGCCTGTTAAGGTCCTCCCGGTTCTGTGGGCCGGCTTCAGCCGGCGGCAACCGTCGGCGCCGTCTTTATTTTTTGTGTATGGCGCTCATGCCGGGGCGAAGGCCCTCGGCGTCCTTGTCGGTGACGGGGCGGGCTTTGATCTGGAAGGTGCGGCTGTCATACTGGCCGGTGCTCTTGGTGGCGCGCCAGGTGGCGTACGAGCCCATGTCGCGCACGTAGTACACCTGCACCTCTATCTCTTTGTCCTTGAGGCCGGGAATCATTACCTTGACTTTTTTGCCCTGCTCGAAGTCGGGCAGCAGCTCCTCGCGCACGTTGAAGGTTACCCAGCGGTTGTCGCGGAGGATACTGAAGATGGGCGCGCCCATCGCTACCAGCTCGCCCACCTCGGAGTAGCACTCATCGATGGTGCCGTCGCAGGGCGCTATGAGGTACGAGTCCTCGGTAACCGCCTTGGCCTGTGCCACGGGGCCCGATGCGGCCTTGACAAGGGCCTGGGCGGCCGCCTTGTCCTCGTTCTGCGCGCCCGATACGGCAAGCGAATGTTGCTGCCGGGCCATCGACAGCTGGGCGCGGGCGGCGTCGTAGGCGGCCTTGGCCTCGTCGCGGCGCTGTTCGCTGATGACGCCCGACTTGTACAGGTTCTCCATGCGCTCGTAGGTCTTCTTTGTGATGTCGGCGGCGGCCTGGGCCTGCTTTACCAGGTCGGCGGCACTGGCGATAATCTGCTTGCGCGTGCCGGCGTCAACCTTGCGGTTCTGGGCCTCGGCGACCTCCTGCATGGCCTCGGCCGAAGCCAGCTGGGCGTCGGCGATGGCGCTGTGGATGTGCACCAGCGTGTCGCCGGCGTGGACGGTGTCGCCCTCATGCACATATATCTCGGCCACGCGGCCGGCCATCTTGCCCGAGACACGTACGGTGGTGCCCTCCACCTGGCCCTCGACATACTCCTCGGGACGGTTGAGGCACAGGAAACCGATGACGGCCACAACGGCCACGGCCAAAATCACCACGGCCATCGTGATCATTATGTGGCGCGAGGCTTTCTTTTCGTCGGCGTAGGGCGTTGCGGCCCCTTTCTCCGTCCCTTTTGTGGTTTTATTGTCGTCTGCTTGCATGGCAAATATTTTTTATGTGTTATTATCTGATTGATTTATGATTTATGTTGTCATTTGGTCTTTTTCTGCCAGATGCCGTTGCTGTTCATGCGGTATTCGGCGGTGCTGTCCTCGCTGTTGATAGCGGGGACCACCTGCGGGAGGCGTCCGGTGACCTTGTTGAGGTACACGTCGCACAGGCGGCACTCGATCATGGCATCGATGTTCGAGCTGTTGGCCTGCAGCCAGGCGGTCTGGGCGGTGGTGACGTCGGTCGATGTCATCACGCCCTCGCGGAAGCCCACGTTGGCGCAGCGCAGGTTCTCGTTGGCGCTCTCCAGGTTGGCGCGGGTGGCGCTGTAGGTCTTGAGGCTCTCATGGGCCTTGAACGCCGCCTGGTTGATTTGCAGGTCGACAAGGTCGTGCGAGTCGGCCATGCGCAGGCGCATCACCGTCTCGTTGCTCTCGGCGGCTTTGTATTTGTTGTAGTTGCCGCCCCAGTGCCAGATGGGGATGGACACCATCGCGCCCACCGAGAAGGCACCGCCGAAGCGGTTGCGGAAGCCGTCAAAGGCATTGGGATTGGAGAAGCTGTAGGCGCCCACAAGGGCCACTTTGGGCAGCATCGACGACATGGCCACGCGCTTTTCGGCATCGGCGGCACGGATGGCGGCGTCAAGGGCCATCAGGTCGGGACGGCTGTTGTAGGCGTTGTTGAGGACATCCGGGGTGACGGCGAAGGTGGAGTCGGCATACTGCGCGCGCTCGAGCATAAATCCGTCAGGCTCGTCGGCGGGGTGCATGTCCGAGTTCACCGGCAGGCCGCACACCTGCGCCAGGGCCATGCGCGACAGCACCAGGCCGTTCTCCACCTTTGTCAGGTCGACGCGGGCCTGGTTGAGCTTGACGTCCACCTCGAGTTTCTGGGCACGTGTGGCAAGACCCTGCTCCACCATCAGGCCGACGTCGTGGTCGAGCGTGTCGAGCATGTTGACGAAGCTCTGAGCCAGCTCCTGCTTGGCCTTGAGCGACACAACAAGCCAGTAGGCGGCGTCGACGGCACAGACAACGTTCTCGGCCTCGGCGGCGGCAAGGCTGCGGTTGGCATCGATGCCGGCCTGCGCAAGCTTGTTCATAGCGGCGATTTTGCCGCCCATGTAGATGGGCTGCGTCAGGGTGATGGCGCCGAAAAAGACGTTGTGGATGTCAAAGCTGGTCGACTTGCGGAGGGTATTGTTGGTGAGGTCGACAAAGCTGTTGGCAAGGTCCATGGCCTCGCCCACCAGCGGCGCCGTCTCGGGGTTCATCATCGCGCCCTGGATGGCCTGCCCCAGATGGGGAAACTTCTGGGCGATGCCGGCCAGCGAGCTCTGGTTTATGGGCTGCAGGTAGTCGCCTTTGCCCAACAGGTTGATGTTCTTCTGGTTGTACGTATATCCGCCGGTAAAGTCTATGCCGGGCAAATAGGCGGCAAAGGCCTCTTTTTTCTGGTATTCGGAGCCGGCGGCCTTTTGCCGGGCCATCATCAGCTGCTTGTTGTTGCGCAGGGCAAGAGCCCGGCAGCTGTCGAGGGAATATACGCCTCCCGGGGTGGCGGCTATGCCGTCGGCCAGGCTATACTCCTGCGCCGATGCCGCAAAGGCCAGGGCCACGGCGGCCGCAAAAGCTGTTATGCCTTTTGACATCATTGGAAAAATCGTGTTTTATCGTAAATGTTAGTTGAAATGCTTGTCGTGCCCGTCGCGCCGGCGGACGGTCAGGCGCCGTAGGAAGGGGGCGCCGGTCCGGGCACCGGTATCGCCGTTTTGGCGCCGGTGCCGCTGTTTAAATAACCCGCGAGGGGGCATTATGTTTGTTATGGCGGTGCAAAAATATAATTTTTGACCAAAAAAACGAGTTGTTTTTGGAACTTTAGACCAATTCTTTGTCCTTTTGACCAACAACGCCGGAAACGCCGTTTTTTATTTCCTGTTGCTTTTTCATACCTTTGCATCCGTAGAACCAGTCCTATGTCTGCACCGACCATCCTTACATCCCTGCGGCGACATTCAGCCCGCATTCTTATCTCCATGTGTATGCTGGGACCGGCCCTTTGTGCGCCCTCCCGGGCCAAGGCGCAGATTATGACGCTGCCCGAGCGCGAGTACATCAACGCCGACTCGATGCGCCGCGACTTTGACAAGCGGCCCTACTTCGGGCTATACAAGGACAACTACTTCATCTTCGGCACCACCGTCGGCCAGCGCCCCACGCGCGAAAACTCCAACGTCAAATTCCAGATTTCGATTTCGCAGCGCCTCACCCGCTCCACTCTGCCCTGGAACACTTACCTCTACCTTTTCTACACGCAGAAGGTGTTCTGGAACGTCCTCCAGAACTCGATGCCGATGACCGACCTCAACTTCAACCCCGGTATTGGTCTGGCAAAGCCGCTGTTTGTCAAAAACCGCTTTATCGGACAGGTGATTCTCGCCATCGAGCACGAAAGCAACGGCCGCGACGGCGACGCCTCGCGCTCGTGGAACAAGGTGTCGCTCGGCGCCAACATTATGATTGACCCCAACATGGTGGTGCACGGCAAGGTGTGGATACCGATTGTCGACGGCGAGAACAACCGCGACATCCTCGACTACTCGGGCATATACCAGGTTGGCCTGCAGACCTTCAGCAACAACCGGCGCTTCGGCGGCTCGGTGGTGCTTGTCAAGCGCCGCGGATGGCGTCTGAACTACAACACCACCGTCGAGTTTTACTGGCGTATGCGCAAAAACGACAACCAGTACTTTTTTGTACAGTACTACAACGGCTACGGCGAAGGTCTCCTCGAATACAACAAATTCCACTCCACCATCCGCGCCGGCATAGTCATCAAGCCCCGCCTGTTCTCGGAGTATTAACAACGCGCGCTATGCGCCGCGAAGGCGCCTGTTGAGCGGAGCAAAGGCCTTGTCGGTGAGGGCCGACAGGGGGAGGACGGCGACGAGGGTCAGCGGGAAAATCAGCGCGGGGGAAACCTCAGACGGCACAAGGACGTAACGGATTATCAGCAGATGCCACAGGTAGATTGTGAGGCTGTGACGCGAGAACCACGTCACTGCTGTCCGTAGCCACGCAGGCGCCGTGTCGATTAGCGTAAAAAGTCCGAAAATAAGCATATTCGCGGCCATCGTCGCAAAGGTGAGGTCGTGGTACAGCACCCGCTCGTACCCCCATTGGGCGGCGTTGGCGTACACTGCGCCGCCGAGGACAAAGGCCACTGCTCCCCATAGTATAATAAAGAGGGCGCGCTGCCGGGCCGTGCGCTGCGACAGCGGCCGGCGGCTGAGGTAATAGCCCGCCACCATGTAACCCGCAAATCCGGCAAAGGGTGCCACAAGCGACTCGCCGGGGACAATGTCGGCCACACCGCCTATCACGGGCAGGAAGCCGGCGACAAGCCACAGCGCCACAAAGCACTGCAGGCCGCGCCGCGAGGCGGTGGCGAGCCACGGCGACAGTACGGGGGCGAAGAGGTAGAGGCCCGTCAGCGAGTACAGGAACCAGCCGCCCTCCCACGGCGACAGCAGGGGCGCGAATTTAAGCAGGTTGGTAAAGCGGTAGTCGTCGATGGCTGGGATGCCGGTGATGCTCATCAGCGCCACGTATGCCACGGTAAACACCACCCACTGAGGCAGGTACGAGGCAAGGCGCCGGCGCAGGAAGGTCCCGGCGGATGGCCGCACGGGAAAAATCAACGCGCCGCTGGTCATGAAGAAGAGCGAGGCGCTGCCAAGGTACATCCCCAGGGCCGGCGTGACGTTGCAGTCCGACACGGCGCCGGCGGCATGGCTCCACACTATCGCAAGCATGGCGAAGGCGCGCACGGCGTCTATCCAGAAGACGCGGCCGGTGGCGTTATGTGTGTCGTTATTGCCCATAAGCGGTTTATATGCAGCGGGTTGATGATGTTATCGTGTGCGCGGGACGTCGGCATAGCCTTCGAGGGCCTGGCGCATGGCGGTGGCCATGGCCGTGCGAAGCTCGGGCGGACCAAGGACGGTGATGCGGGGGCCGTACGAGAGCAGCTCGGCGACAAGGTCGTCGCTGATGCGCATGGTGTAGTAGAACAGCGAAAAACCGTCGTGCACCACCTCTTCCTGCGAGTGGTGCAGCGGCAGGTCGCGCAAGTAGTTGGCGTTGCGGTGGTCGGTGCGGATGGTGATGCGCTTGGGCGCGCTGTGGTTGACAACGATGCCGAACGAGTCGCGGAAATATTCCTCGGGGTCGATGTCGGCGGGCATCTCGAAGGTCTCCTCGCGATGGGTGACCGACGACATACGGTCGAGAGCGTAGGTCTTGATTTTGTTGTCGCGCACGTTGCGGCCCACGACGTACCAGCGCTGGCGGAAAATCTTGAGGAAATACGGCTCGTAGGTGATGCCGGTGGTGGGACGGCTGCGGCTGTAGTTGCGGTAGTCGAAGCTGATGCGGCGCCCCTGGCGGATGGCGTCGATGACGGTGCCCAGGAACTCGCGCGCGCTGGGGATGTCTTCGAGGAAGATGCGGCCCGAGATGTCGCGCGCCGAGGCCAGCGCATCGCTGACGGCGCCGCTGTTCAGCAGCCAGTCGGTCACCGACGTGTTGTGGTGGTCCTCCTCGGCGATATAATACTCGTACGTGGCGGGGTCGCACTGGATATCTATGCCGAAAATCTCCTGTATGGCCGCGCGGTAATTGTACAGAGTACGGCGGCACAGCGCATTGCCGGTGCCGTGGGGGCTGAGCCGCCACAGACGGTCCAGCTCGCCGCGCGTGATGCGTCCGCGGCGCTTAATAGTGTCGATTAACCACACATAACGTGCGTACAAACTGCTTGGCATAAGTCGGTTGGGTATTTGCGATTAGTCTAATTGGGCCGGTCGCCCTTTACTCGGCTGTCTTGGCCTTTGCCCCAATGGTAAGGGCAAACAGGCCGGCGATGGTGAGCAGGGCGTTGATTATCAGCAGCTCGAAGCTGGTGGTGTAGCCCAGGTAGGTCTTGAGTGCCCACTGGATGACCCAGCTCAGCGCCGGGGCAAGGATGCACACAACGGGCACGAGGCGGTCGTGGACAGGGCGCTTGCCGAACATGCCGAAGACAAACAGGCCCAGGATGGGTCCGTAGGTGTACGAGGCAAGGGTGTAGACGGCGCTGATGGCGTCCTCTTCGCTGAGGTAGTAGAAAACGATGATCACCAGGCCCATTATGGCCGACATGCCGATGTGCACCATCTTGCGCGTGCGGGTGAGCCGCTTGTCGTCCTGCTTTTTGTGCGCGCCGAGGATGTCGACGGTGAACGAGGTCGTCAGCGAGGTCAGCGCGGAACCGGCGGCGCTGTAGGCGGCCGAGATAAGGCCCAGGACAAACAGGATGCCCACGGCGACGGGGATGGCGGGATGGGTGGCGACGAGGCCGAAGAGCTCGTCGCTCTTGGAGGGCATGCCAATGTTGTTGTTCTCGATAAACATCACCAGCAGGGTGCCGAGGATGAGGAACAGGGCCACGACAAAGAACTGCATCACGCCGGAGACTATCATGTTCTTCTGGCTCTCACGCGAGTCCTTGCAGGCGAGGTTGCGCTGCATCATGTCCTGGTCGAGGCCCGTCGTGGCTATCGACATGAACACGCCGGCGAGGAACTGCTTCCAGAAGTAGGTGCCCGCCATGGGGTCGTCGAAGTAGAACATCCGTGCCGTCGAGTGTGCGGCAACGGCCTTGATGGTGTCGCCGACGCCGTAGCCGAGGTTCTGCGCGATAAAGTAGATGCACAGTATCACCGACATTATCAGGCAGAAGCTTTTGAGGGTGTCGGTCCATATCAGTGTCTTCACTCCACCCTGGACGGTGTAGAGCCAGATGAGGGCGATGGTGACGATGACGTTGAACTCGAAGGGGATGTGAAGCGGCCCGAACACCAGCAGCTGCAGCACGGCGCATACCACGAAGAAGCGCACCGACGCGCCCAGCATCTTGCTGAGGAAGAAGAACCAGGCGCCCGTGCGGTAGGTATTGCGGCCGAAGCGGCCCTCGAGGTAGCCGTAGATGCTGATGAGGTTGCGCTTGTAGAACATCGGCACAAGCACGTAGGCGATGGTGAAGTAGCCCACGATGAAGCCCAGCACCATCTGCAGGTACGAGTAGCCTTTGTCGGCTACCATGCCCGGCACTGAGATAAAGGTGACGCCCGAGATGGCGGCGCCGATCATGGCAAAGGCAACGATGCCCCAGTGGGCCTGCCGGTTGCCGGTGAAGAAGGTGGAATTGTCGCTGCCGCGCGAGGCAAACCAGCTTATTCCGAACAGCAGCGCAAAATACGCCACAATAGTGATAATGACAATTACAGGAGTCACGGATGTTTATTTTTTACTGTTTACGTTTTTCTGATATTAACACGCTCACTCGGCATAGAGCAGATAGGGCTTGCGCTGCTTGCTGAAGCGGGCCACGTCATCGGCCCAGGTGGCCTTGATTTCGTCGGCGCTGCGGCCCTCCTCAATCATCTTGCGGATGTCGCCGCGGCCGATGAGCTTCTCGAAGAAGCTGCGGAAAAAACCCTCCCTGCTGATGCCGGGGTCGTTGTAAGCGTCTATGATATACTTCATTGTCACGCCCTGGGCGATGGCGTCCTCGTCGCTGACATTGCGCAGGTCGACGCCGTGGCACAGCTTGTCAAGCTGCGGCGGGTTCTTGGCGCCGGGGACGCTGCGGGGGGTGAACTCAAAGTCGCGGCACGTCATATCGGGATGGCCGTAGCAGAGGAACGGCATGTCGGTGCCGCGGCCGAGGCTGACGGGAGTGGCCTCGAAGTAACAGGTGGCGGGATAGAGGTATATCGCCTTCATGTCGCGCAGATTGGGCGACGGGGCGACGGGCAGTGTGTAGCGGGTCTGGTGGGTGTAGCCGTCAACCGGAATTACCGTCAGCGGCACCTTCGCGCCATCCTTCAGCCAGCCCTCGCCGTTGGCCATCTGCGCCAGCTCGCCCAGCGTCATGCCGTGCACGACGGGGATGGGCAGACGCCCCACACCGCTCTGATAGGTCATGTCCAGAATGGGACCGTCGACATACATGCCGTTGGGGTTGGGACGGTCGAGCACCATAAACTCCTTGCCATTGGCGGCAGCGGCGTTCATCAGGTCAATCATCGTGCAGTAGTAAGTATAGTAGCGCAGACCAACATCCTGGATGTCAGTGACAACGACGTCAATGCCGTCCATCGTCTCTTTGGACGGACCGCGTTTTTTGCCGTCATAAAGACTGGCGATGCGAATGCCCGTAACAGGATCAGTGCCCGACGACACATGCTCGCCGGCATCCGCCGTTCCGCGGAACCCATGCTCCGGCGAGAAAATGCACACAACGTTCACACCATTCTCCAGCATAATATCCAGCGTGTGCTTATCGCCCACCATACCGGTATGATTAGAGAACAGCGCCACGCGCTTCCCCTTCAGCAGCGGCAGATACCTGTCCACCTGCGCCGCCCCCACAACAACCGCCTCCTGGCATCCCACAGCCTTACAGCAACCGGCCTCAGCCTTACAGCAACCGGCCTCAGCCTTACAGCAACCGGCCTCAGCCTTACAGCCGCCGGCCGAATTACCCGGCGCATTACACTGCCCATTTGCATACAGGCCCGGCAAAATTGCCATCGCCGCCACCAGCGACACAAAAAAACGCTTACACATAGCAAAAAATTTTACGTATATCAAAAGATTGGCTACACCAATAAATTACACATAAATTACAAACCGAGCCATACCGCGCCAAACCGCATACAGCCCATCCAAAATTTACCCCGTAAAGTTACGACAATTTCCCCACCCCACCAACACCCCACCCCGCCCAACCACCACCCCAGCCCCCGCTCCTGCCCCACTCGGCCCACCACCCTTGCCCTACTCAGCCCCCAACGGCCCTCCTTCCTCCTCTCCGGTTTCCCCTCATTCCTCCCTCAAATTGCTCCCGTTTTTAACACCACGCAACACTCCCCGCCTCATTCGGTTAAAAAATGTTTATATTTCACCTCATTCTTTGCCATTTCCCGCAAACAGCTTACCTTTGCAAAGCAAAAAGGCCCTCAGGCCCGCCGGTTCTGCAACGACGCAGACAAACAACCGGCAGATCCGACCCATCAGCGTCGGACTATCAAGGGGTATTAGCTCATCTGGTAGAGCGCAACACTGGCAGTGTTGAGGTAAGCGGTTCGAGTCCGCTATACTCCACCAAAGGCGAATCGAGATTTCGGTTCGCTTTTTTGTTATGTCGTTATTAATGATTATATTTGCCACGATGAAACTGATTGAGATGAACATCGACAAGATTATCGCCCTGTGCAAAAAGTACAAGGTGGCAAAGCTGTGGGTGTTCGGCTCCATCCTCACCCCCCGCTTCAACGACGACAGCGACGTGGACTTCTCGGTGGATTTTGATGCAGAATCTATCAGGCGCGAGGGTCTCGACTGGGCTGATATATTTTTCGACTTTATAGCCGAGCTTGAAAAACTCCTCGGTCGCCGTATTGACCTTGTTTGTGATGACAGCGTGAGGAATCCTGTATTCCGCAAAGAACTTGACGATACAAAGCAATTAATCTATGGATGAGCGAGTAAAAAAATTCCTCGTAGACATGCAACAGGCCATCTCCGAGATAGAGATGGCCGCCGATCGCTTTGGCAGACAATATGAGGTTTTCGAGACAGATGTTGTATATCGGAAATTTGTGGAACGAAACATCGAAATACTCGGAGAAGCGATGAACCGCATCTTAAAGGCGGACCCGGACATCTGCATCTCTTCGGCACGCAAGATTGTCGACACCCGCAATTATGTCATTCACGCTTATGACTCTTTGAAACCCGACATTCTGTGGGCCATTGTCATAAACCACATTCCGCGCCTTAAAGCTGAAATCAATAAGCTCCTCGAATCCTTTCCGGAAGTTCGATAGGTTATAAATAACGTGAGTTCGATATAAGGATTTACAGTTACAATAATAAAACAATCAGCCATTTAGCATCAAACTAAGTGGCTGATTTTCTTGGTAATCTCAGATAAAATCCGTAAATTTATAGTGACTAATTACAAGATTTACAAGAATTTATATCATGATTACCGAAGACAAAATTACGGAAATTTTCTGTATCGCAGACGACTTTTGCAAGTATTTTTCATCAGAGCTGAAGAAACATCAGATAGCTGACGGTAAAAAGCATCGGAACAAGTCCTGCAAACTCTCGGAAGCCGAGGTGATTACAATCCTCATACTATTCCACAGCAAGGGATTCAGATGCCTCAAACACTTTTATACGCAGTATGTGTGCAAGCATATGCGACACCTGTTTCCGCAAACCGTATCATATAACCGTTTCGTGGAATTACAGAAATCAGTGGTTCTGCATTTGACTATGTTCATCAAGGAAGTTCTGTTGGGAACGTGCACCGGAGTTGCCTATGTTGATTCCACTCCGCTCAGAGTCTGCAAGCACCAGCGGATTCCAATACATAAGACATTCAAGGGATTGGCGGAACGTGGCAAATGTTCAATGGGATGGTTCTTCGGTTTCAAGCTGCACCTGATAATAAATGATCGCGGCGAGATTCTGAGCTTCATGTTCACACCCGGCAATGTCGATGACCGCGAGCCATTGTACTCGGAGTCATTCATCGGGAATGTCAAAGGAAAACTCTGCGGTGACAAGGGATATATAGGCAAACAACTCTTTGAGTTCCTGTTCATGAACGGAATACAGCTTGTGACAAAAGTCAAGAGCAATATGAGAAATTCACTTATGTCTGTCGCTGACAAGATCATGCTGCGAAAACGCGCTCTTGTAGAGTCTGTCAATGACGAGCTGAAGAATATCGCACAAATAGAACACTCAAGGCACAGGTCGTTCACAAACTTTATTACCAATGCCCTGAGTGCTATTGCGGCTTACTGTTTCTTTCCTAAGAAACCATCTATTTCTTTGGAATACGTTTTCGACAATCAGCTTACTTTGTTCTGATTCCTTATATCGAACTCACGTTAAATACACTCACGAAAAAAGCGAATCGGTAGGCCGGTTCGCTTTTTTTGTGGGGTTAGGTGTCTTCTTCGTAGAGGGTGTAGATGAGGAATTTGCAGAGGGAGATGAGGGGGCGGGAGAGGTCGGCGACGCGGTCGGGCCAGGCGGGGTCGGCGAAGAGGCCGCGGTTGAGGATGGTGAACTTGCCGATGTCTTTGAGGCGCAGGTACTCGATGAGTGGGTGGTCGCGGTCGTAGCCTTTGGGGGCGGTCTTGAGGGCTTCGCCGAACCAGCGGTGGCCGTAGGTGCGCAGCATGGCGGGGCTGTTGACGATGTCGAGCCACTCTTCGCTGTTGTCGACGATGGCTTTGCGTATCTTGCGCAGCTCGGCGGCCTCGGGGCACCACATTCCGCCGTAGATGCCGGTGTCGTCCTTGATGTGTCCGGCCTGGATATAGAGTCCGATATGGCTCTTCAGGAGTGCCGGAGGGGCGATGGACGAGCCGATGTGGGTCTTGTAGGGTGTCTTGTCGTTGGAGAAGCGTACATCGCGGTAGATGCGGTAGGTGGCGCGGGCGGGGTCGAGCCAGCGCACCTCGGGCCACTCGTCGGAGAGGGCTGCTATAACGCGGCCGAGGCCCTGAATCCAGGCGGCACGCAGCTCGTCGTACTCGGCTTTGTGCTCGACAAACCAGGGGCGGTTGTTGTTGGCGGCCAGGCGGTCGAAGAAGTCAAAGAGGTCTTTCATCGCACTTCCTCCCATTCTACATCGGTAATCTGCTCTTCGGCCTCAAACTTTACCTGTTTTTTGCCGTCGGGCTCGGTGGATTCGTACACCTGGACCTCCTCAAACTCGACGTACTCGCCCACCGTGGGGTCGATTTTCTTTCCCTGGCGGGCGGGGCGGGGCTGCGGGCCGCCGTCGCGCGGGTCGCTGCCGCGCGGGTCGGTGCCGCGGCTGTTGCCGGTGAAGATGCCGGTGACCTTGCGCTTTATTCTCAAAAAAATGCCGATGACAAACGCCAAAAAAAAGAGTACGGCGAAAATCATCAGAAAAAATATCCCGGTAAGAATTGACATGTTAATCCTTTTGTGTGTTAACCTGCGTCGTGTGCCGTCCCTTGCCGGGCCGGCCTTTTGCGTGTCAGACCTGTCGTGACGACAGTACCGACAGCAGCAGGTAGAAAACGATAGTCCAGGCCAATCCGCTCAGCCCGTAGATAAAGAGGAATGCCACGGCGCAAACCAGCAGCACGTAGCGGCGGAAGTTCTCCTGCAGGCCGAAGCTCTTGAACTTCAGCGAGAACATTTTGAATTTTCCCACCAGCGCCAGCGACGTCAGCACTATCAGCAATGTCACAACAATACTGCCGGGATAGCCGTAGGTGGCAATCCAGCCGGCCACACCGATGAGGAAGATGCACCCCGAAGGGATGGGCAGGCCGCGGAAGGTGGTGGTGCCCACATCCTCGACGTTGAAGCGCGCCAGACGCAGGGCGCCGAACACGGGCACCAGCAGGGCCGCGTAGCTCAGCCACTGCAGCCCGGGCTGCCCCACGGCAACGGTGTGGTACTGCATGAGGTTGAACATCATCATTGCGGGGGCCACGCCGAAGGCCACCAGGTCGGACAGCGAGTCGAGCTCGGCGCCGATTTTGCTGTATGCCTTGAGTGCGCGGGCGGCGGCGCCGTCGAGGAAGTCGAACACTGCCGAGAAGCCCATAAAGATACAGGCCCACTGCCATCCGGCCAGCGAGCCAATCTGCTCCATGCACCTGAACGACATGATGATAGCCACGCTGCCGCAGACGAGCGACAGGCAGGTTATGGTGTTGGGAATTGATGCTACAATCTTGTTGTTGCTCATATTACTCTTAGTTTTGCACCCTTGGTTATGCACCCTGGGGCCTTTGGTTATGCACCCGCGAGGAGGCTGTACCGCCGCGCGGGCAGTGCCCTCTCATCCCTGTTTGCCGGCAAGGGCGGGGTCGAGGTCGGGGCGCAGACGGCCGACGGTGGTGATGCCGCCGACGGTCTTGTCGTCGAGGGCGACGTTGATCTCGGTGCCGAGGGGGAGGTACAGGTCTACGCGCGAGCCGAATTTAATGAAGCCCATGTGGTCTTCGATGCGTGCCTCCACGCCAGGGTGGGCGTAGGTGACGATGCGGCGGGCCATCGCTCCGGCAACCTGGCGCATAAGTATCTGCTGGCCTTCGGGGGTGCGGATGACGACGGTGCTGCGCTCGTTTTCGGTGCTCGACTTGGGCAGATAGGCAGCCATGAAGCGGCCCGCGTGGTGCTTGACAAAGGTGACCTCGCCGTCGACGGGGAACCAGTTGGCGTGCACGTTGAGGATGCTCATAAACACCGACAGCTGTATGCAGCGGCATTTGAGCACCTCGGGCTCGTAGACTTCTTCGAGGGCGACGACCTTGCCGTCGGCCGACGATACCACGGCATGGGTGGGATCGCCGGTGTAGATGCGCCGGGGCGAGCGGAAAAAGTTAACGACGAGCATATACGTCACGCCAAAGACCGTGGTGCTCACGATGGGCCATATCAGAGGGCGCACCCAGAGCCACAGGGGCACATTTATCACCAGCACCGCCAGAAGCAGCACCACCAGAATATTTGCGCCTTCGTGATGAATCTTTACTCGCATTAACTTATTATCTCGTTAGGTGGATTGTTGTACTAAATTCGGTTGATATGCCCCGTTCTTGCGTCCGGGTCCTGTCGGTATGACACTGTGCCCGTTGTCCGGCGTTAAGCGCGTCAGATGTGCGCGTTAACGTCTTCGAGGGCCTTGAAATCGCTGTGGACCTGCGGGCGCACCTCGGGCATTGTTGTCTATCAAAGTGCAAATTTAATCCTTTTTTTTTAATTTAACACAGCCGAGGGCCTAAATTACCGAAAACGTCGCACAAATTATGCCAAAAGCCCAGTCAGAGGGGCACGACGATGTTGCGCAGGACGGTCCAGAGGATTATGAAGGCGACGATGCTCCAGGCCAGGACGGGACGCCGCAGAAACCGTTGCAGAGCCGAGTCCGGCGCCGTGAACACCGCAGCGGCGTACAGCAACAGCAACGGCCCCAGGACGAAGAGGGCGGCGTTGTAGCGCAGGGCGGCGCCGAAATCGAGGTGCACAAGGGCGTGCAGGGCGCGCGTGGTGCCGCAGCCGGGGCAGTCATAGCCGGTGAGCAGCTTTGACGGGCAGCGGGGGTAGAAGGCGCTCGTCATCGGGTCGAAGAAGAACAGCACGCAGGCAAAGACGGCGGCGGCCGCAGCGATTGCCGCGGCCACGAGCAGTCGTTTGCTGTTGGCGTTCATAGGTCGTCGCAAATCTTTAGGTCAGCCTTTGTGCCGCGTCGGTGTCGAGTCCGGCAAACGGCGCTTAAACAGAGGCGGCGGCGCCCATCATCATGCCGAGAATGAACAGGCCGATATAGAAGGCCACACCGCCCAAAAGCGAAACCCAGACCCACGTGAGGGCCGACCGGGAGTTGCGCTCGGCACCCTCGTAGTCGCCCGCGGCGAGGCGGTCGCTGACGTTGGCGCTCTTGATGCAGGCAACGATGCCGAAGGGCAGGCAGCAGAAAATCGTCATCAGGATTGCCAGGGCCATATAGCTGTTCGGGGTACGGCGGTATTGGCCCTGACCCGGCTGGCCGTAAGGCTGCTGTCCCGGATAACCGTAAGGCTGCTGGCCCGGATAGCCGTAAGGCTGTTGGCCATACTGTTGGCTGTAAGGCTGCTGGCCCGATGCGGGCTGGCCCTGTGCCGATTGCTCCTCTCCCTCGATGGGGTAAGGCGGCTCGGGGAGGTCGTCGACGGGGGCTGTCTGCGACGGGTCGGGGTACGGCGCGGAGGCGTGCGGGGTCTCGAAAAGAACGCGCGTAGCCGGAGCCTCCCCGGCTGCTATCCAGTCGGGGAGTCCGGCGTACCATATCGGTGTATGGGGCGTGACGGGCAGACGGCGCAGCTCGTCCAGCTCGAACGGGCCGTGCTGCTGACCGTCAAAAATTACGTATACCTGCATTAAAAGAACTTGATAGTTTCGCCAAGGATGCTGCTGAGCATGGCGTTGGCCAGGCTCGAAGCACCGATGCGGAAGAGGTCCTTGTCGAGCCACTCCTGGCCCAGTACTTCCTTGACGATGGTGTAATACTGAACGGCTTCCTCTACTGTGCGTACGCCGCCGGCGCACTTGAAGCCAACCTTGCGGCCGGTCTTCTCATAGTACTCTTTGATAACCTGGCACATAACGTAAGCGGCGAAGAGGCTTGCGCCGGGATATTCCTTGCCGGTGCTGGTCTTGATGAAGTCGGCGCCGCTATATACGCTGAGGATGGAGGCGTTGCGGATGTTCTCGGCGGTGCGGAGGGCGCCGGTCTCGAGGATGACCTTCATGCGGGCGTCGCGGCACGAGTGTTTGAGCTCGGTGATTTCGTCAACAACCTCCTGGTAGTCACCGTCGAGGAAGTTGCCCATATTGAGGACGATGTCGATTTCGTCGGCGCCGCCTTCGACAGCAAGTGCAACCTCGGCCACCTTGACCTCGATGAACGACTGCGACGAGGGGAAGCAGCCGCTTACGCAGCATACGTCAACGTCGCTGACGTCGAGGACGGTACGTACAACCTGTGCAAAGTTGGGATAAACGCAGATGGCGGCCACGCTGGGCAGATCGGGATATTTCTCTTCAAACTCGTTGACCTTCTGGGTAAAGTCGGCAACGCTTGCGGGCGAGTCGGTGCTCTTAAGTGTGGTGAGGTCGATTGCGCCAAGCAGGAATTTGTGCACGGCGGCAGTGTTGTTCTCGGCGTAGTGCTCTGCCAGGATTTTCTCCACTGCGGCATTCACTTCGGCGTCGTTGGCGGTAACCTTCGATTCGTTTACTAAATCGACATACTTGTTTTCGCTCATAATTGTGTATTTTATTTAAGGGTGTTTTATGTTGATGTCAATTTCCACGGCCTGTTGCAGGAGCCGAGGGCGCGGGCCGGGGTAACGGTGTTATCGGTCGAGCTCGACCGATAACGGTGCTACGCTGCGGGCGGCGGGTGCCGTTGGGGCTGTCGGCAGCGGCTAAGAGGATAACGCGCGACGCTTGCTTTATGTTTACGCCCCGGCCCTTTGCGGGACGGCTGTCCGGGGTCAGTCGGACAGGCGCGGGTTCTGCTTGTGGCGGGTGGCGTCGCGGCGGGTTTTCTTGTCGATGTTGCGGCGCAGGGCCTCGGTGAGGTCGGTGCCGGTCTGGTTGGCGATAGCGGCCACCACCCACAGCACATCGGCCAGCTCGTCGGCGAGGTCGAGCTTCTCGCCGGGCTTGGCGCTCTGCTCGCCGTAGAGACGGGCCATCACGCGTGCCACTTCGCCCGTTTCCTCGGCCAGGATGGCCGTGTTGGTCATTGGGTCGAAGTAGCGCACACCGATGGTGGTAATCCACCGGTCGACAGTCTGTTGCAGCTGCCGCAGGGTCATTTCGCTGTCAGTGGTGCCGGTCATCGTCGCGGATGGGTCACTTTACCACTACCTTGCTTGTCTGCGCACCGCGCACGAGGTAGAGGCCCGTGCGGGGCATGGTGACGACCGCCGTGCCGCCTGTGGGACGCACCGAGGCGATGTGGCGGCCCGACATATCGTAGACGTCGACACGTCCGGCGGCGGTGGTGACGTTGACGGTGAGGCCGTTGACGGTTATGCTGTCGGCGTCTTCGCCGTCGGCGATGATGTCTTCGACACCGGCCGAGGGGATGTAGGTGACGCTGTTGGAGGCCTGCGAGCGGCCGTTGGAGCAGACGGCAACCACGCGGTAGCTGTAGCTGTTGGCGGCGGGCAGGCCGGTGACGGTGTAGCCGGTGACGTTGCCGACGTTGAGGGCGTCATAGCCCGGGACGATGAGGCTGCTGGAGGCACCGCAGTTGACGACGATGTCGTCGAGGCCGACGTTGCCGCTGATCTTGGAGTAGATGAAGCGCACGGCGCGCGCGCCGGTGTGGATGCGCTCGGGGGCGGCGGTGTATACCGCTGCCATCGACGTGGGGGTGACGACGTCGACAACCTCCCAGGTGCCGGGGGTGTACTGCGGGTCTTCGGTGCCGTTGACCTCGCCTTCGGGAACGAAGACCTCGATCTGTACGCTCGAGCCGGAGACGATGTTGCCGTTGTACTTGTGCCAGAACGACAGGCCGGTGATGTCGGCGCCGTACATGCGGCTGATGAGCATCTGGGCGTCCTTATCCATCTTGAGCGAGGGCGAGGCTTCGCCATAGTTGCCCGAGGTGGTGTAGTAGCTGGTTGCGTCGGTGTACCAGCCCTGGGGCAGCCTCTGGCCGGTGAAGTCGGCGGTCTCCGAGCCCGAACCCACGGCACCGCTGGTGGCGGTGACGGTCAGCTCGTACGACTCGGCCTCGTCGACGGCGCTCCAGCTGGCATTGAACCAGTCGGTGCCGCCGGTGACGGCCTCGTTGGCCACGGGAGCCTCGAGGACGCCGTTGACGCCGAAGGTGACGACGCCGTTGGCCTCGGTGATTTCCTTAAGGGTGATGTCAGGCTTGTAGCCCGACCAGCTTTTGAGTGCGGGGGTGCTGTTGGGACCGAACTCGGTCTTTCCCGAGGTGCCGGGCCAGGGGTAGCCGGCCATGGCGCGCCCGCTGTTGCTGTTGGCGGTGCTGTTGGCCTCGATGATGTCGACGTACTGGTGGCTGCTGTTGTTGTTGACGCTGTTGCTGTCAAAAACCGACCTGTTGTAGTCGACGTGCCATATCATCATGCCGTGGCCGGGGACGTATTTGTCCCAGCCGGTCTGCTGGCGGTTCTCGAGCAGGAAGAACTCGTTCTCTTTGTCGGTCTGGATGATGAAGCCCTTGTTGCTCTCGGCGATTTCTTCGAGCGAGACGAAGCGGACGGTGCCGTCGATGAGCTCGGGTTTGATCCAGCCCATGGCGTTGCGCTCGTAGATGCTGTAGTTGGGCGGCGTGCGGCCGTCGTTGTTGTAGGGGCCGTAGTCGAGCGCCGACCACGCGCCGGGGGTGTAGGAGGCCGAACTGCTGCTGGTGTGGTAGAGGTCGGGCAGACCCATCACGTGCGAGAACTCGTGGATGAAGGTGCCCACGCCGTCGGGGGTGCTGCGCTCCCACTCGTTGGTGCAGGCGTAGCGGTCGATAATCACGCCGTCGAGACGGAATTTCGAGCCGGTGCCCGAGCTGACCTCCCACGAGTGGGGCCAGACGGTGTCGTCGCCGCCGTACGAGGCCTCGCCCTGGCCGGCGTAGAAGACAAACACGTTGTCGACATATCCGTCGCCGTCGTTGTCGTATTTGCTGAAGTCAACCGTAGCGTCGAGCTGCTGGCAGGCGTGCACCACCATCATGTGGGGTGCGTTGTCGTCGCCGTAGGAGTCGTTGCCGCCGTAGTACGACTGTGCGTAGGGCAGTGTGATGGGGCCGTAGAGGTCGAACTCGGGGTCGAACTGGCCGTTGGACTGCTTGCGGAAGTACTCGGTGGCGCAGCCGGTGCCGTTGTACTCGTTGAAGCCCTCTTTGTGCAGGAGGTCGTTGAAGTAGGTCTTGGCATCGGTCTTGTAGCCGGAGTTGAACTTGACGTCGCTATACTCGACCAGAATCACCAGGCCTTTGATTTTGCCCGTGCGGGGGAAGTTGCTGGTGTAGCGGCCCATGCCGTACTGGGGCAGGTCCCCGGCAGCGGCCTTGGCGGCGCCGGCCTTGACGTTGCGGTAGCTGCCGCCGGCCTTGCGCAGAGCCTCGGCGTTGGCGTTGTTGAGGCTGTGGGCGGGCTTGGCGGCACGCATCTTGTCGAGGACGGTCATGTCCACATCGTCGATGTTCTGCATCAGATAGCGGTGGCCGCTCGGACGGGCGGCGGCGTTGAGGGCGCGGATGCCGGTGCTGACCAGCTTGCCCTCTTTGTCGATGCGGGCGTACGAATATTGGCCGTTGGCATCGCGGGTTAGCAGCATGCCGTCGGCGGTGAGGGTAAAGTGGCGCGACTCGTCACCGACCTTCTGTATCGTGAGTTCGGTGCCGTCGGGCTGGATGATGGTCCTCAGACCACGTTTTGCCGGTACGGCCGAGGCGGAGATAGCCGATAATGACGTTTATTTTCGGTATTCGTTTTTTGCAAGGATGCGTCTACAAAACTGTACACGACTTATACAGCCTACAAATATAGGTAATATTCGCGAGTAATCCAAAAGCGCAAGTCGGCCGCCAGGCCGGTGCGCGGTGCCGAAGGCATTTGGACTTACCGCAAATATAGACAAAAATTCAAAATCCTGCAAACGCGCACATCCGGAGCCGCTGTTTATCTGCCGCCACGTCTCCCCTATTTTGAGCCATTCCCACGGCAAAAACGCTATAAGGCGGCACACGACATACGAAATTGCAGGAGACACAGGCTGTGCTGACGGACGGGGGTTATTCGCGGAGACGTGAGTCGATGATGATGGTTACGGGGCCGTCGTTGAGGAGCGATACTTGCATGTCGGCGCCGAAGATGCCACGGCCGACGGGACGGCCGATGCGATCGGCAACAAGCTGACAATAAGCCTCGTAAAGGGTGTTGGCCTCCTCGCCTCGGGCGGCGCGGATATAGCTGGGGCGATTGCCCTTGCGGGTGGATGCCGTGAGGGTGAACTGGCTGACAGCCAGCACTTCACCGCCTATGTCGAGGACGCTGCGGTTCATCACGCCGTCGGTATCGTCAAAGATGCGCAGGGCCACCGTCTTGGCGGCCAGCCACTCGGCGTCGGCGGGAGTGTCGCCGTTTTCTACGCCGACAAGCACCAACAGGCCCTGTCCGATGGCCGAAACATCCTGGTTATCAACGGTTACCGAGGCGTGCCGCACTCGCTGGATAACAATTCGCATAGCTTGAGAGGGTTGGGATAAGTGGGATGGGACTTATGTGGTGGATGTGGTGTATGTTTTTTATGTGTTTTATGTGACGTATGTGTCGTATAAGCCTGATTCCTCTGATATCTCTGATAACTCTGATATCTCTGATAACACTGATAAGCCACCTACTCGTCGTTTTCCAGGCCGGCTTTGACGAGCTTGGCTTTGGCGGGGCCGATGAGGGCGGTTATCTCCTGCAGGGAGGCCTCGCGGATGCGCTTGACACTGCGGAAATGGCGCAGGAGGGCGGTGGCGGTGGCGGGGCCGATGCCCTTGATGCCGTCGAGCTGGCTGCTGATCTGGCCCTTCGAGCGCAGGTCGCGGTGGAAGGTGATGCCGAAGCGGTGCGCCTCGTCACGCAGGTGCTGTACGATGCGCAGACTCTCGCTGGTCTTGGAGATATACAGTGGTACCGAGTCGCCGGGGAAGAAGATTTCCTCGAGGCGTTTGGCGATGCCAACAACTGCTATCGTGCCGCGCAGGCCGAGCTCGTCCAGGGCCTCTACGGCGGCGCTGAGCTGGCCCTTGCCGCCGTCGACGACAATCAACTGGGGCAGGTCGTCGGCAGCCTCGGACAACATTCGGCTGTAGCGGCGGGTCAGCACCTCGCGCATGGAGGCGAAGTCGTCCGGACCTTCGACGGTCTTGATTTTGAAGTGACGGTAGTCTTTTTTCGACGGCTTGCCGTTGCGGAACACCACGCACGAGGCAACGGGGTTTGTGCCCTGGATGTTGGAGTTGTCGAAGCACTCGATGTGGCGCGGCAGCTCGCTGAGGCGGAAGTCGGCCTTCATGCGCTCGAGGGTCTTCTCCACCCGCGCGTCCGGGTCGTGCCGCTCGAGGTGCTTGAGGTCGTCGGTACGTGCCTGTGCGGCGTTGCGATGCGACACATCCAGCAACTTGGCCTTGTCGCCGCGCTTGGGGACGGTGAAGGTGATGTCGGGCATCTCCACTTCGGGGATGACGGGCACCACCACCTCGTCGTATTTTATGCCCAGCGATGTGCGCACCTCGTCGAGGGCGTAGGCCAACAGCTGCTGGTGCGTCTCGTCGAGGCGACGGCGATAGCGCAGGGTGAGGCTGCGCACGACGGCGCCGTTGCGCGTGTGCATGTAGTTGATATACACATCGTTACCACCGTCATCATCAATACCGAAGACGTCCACCTCGTTGATGGTCTGCGACACTATTACGCTGCGGCTCTGATAGTTATCGATAAGGTCGTACTGCTGTTTCAGCTCCTGGGCCTCCTCGAAACGCAGGTCGGCGGCCAGCCGCTGCATCTCGCCCTTGAGGTATTTGAGGACGCCGCTCGTGTCGCCGCGCAGAATCTGTTTGATGTGCTCGATGTCGCGCCGGTAGTCTTCGACGCTGATGGCGCCGGTGCAGCAGCCCTTGCAGCGGTGGATATGGTAGTTGAGGCACAGACGGCCTTTGCCGCGCGCGATGTAGTCGGGGGTGATGTTGAGCTTGCAGTTGCGCACGGGGTAGAGCTCGTTGATGAGGCGCAGCACGGTATGCGCCACCTGAGTGTTGGCGTAGGGACCGTAATATTTCGACCCGTCCTTGAGGTACTGGCGCGTGATGAAGACACGGGGGTACATCTCGTTCGTCACCACTATCCACGGGTACGACTTGTCGTCCTTCAGCAGCACGTTGTAGCGCGGCTGATGGGCCTTGATCATCGAGTTCTCGAGGTTGAGCGCGTCCTCCTCGGTAGGCACGACGATGTAGCTCATATCCGCGATGGCGTTTACGAGCAACTGTGTGCGCAAGACGTCGTGCGTGCGGTTGAAGTATGACGACACACGGCGTTTGAGGTTTTTCGCCTTACCCACATATATTATCTTTCCCGTCGCGTCATAATACGTATAGACGCCCGGGGTCTCGGGCAAAATGGCGATTTTCTCGCGCAGCTCCTCCGATTTCTTAACTTTCGGCATATATCAACTGTTGCTATCACCTGTTTGGAACATGCACATCACCCCTTTGAGGAAGGTATATCACCCCTTTGAAGCAAGTATATCACAGCTTTGAAGCAGGTATATCAGATGTTGCGGGTGGTGTGCCACGTGGCACACCACCCGAGCCAAACGTCCGGACGGCGTATCTTGTTCAGGCCGGCAAAGGCATAGACCGGCCGGCCTTGGTATGGTACTATCAGTACTGGATCAGCGATGTTACCTCGGCCTCGGGGGGAAGGAGGTCACGGCCGCGGAGAGCGGTCAGCTCGATGATGAAGTTGATGTAAATCTTTTTGGGATTCATGCTCTTCACCAGGTCGTAGACGGCAGCCATCGTTCCGCCGGTTGCCAGCACATCGTCGTGCAGAACGACAACGTCGTCGGGAGTGATGGCGTCGCTGTGCATCTCTATGACGTCGGTGCCATATTCCTTCTTGTACTCGCGGCGAACGGTGTCAGCGGGCAGTTTGCCGGGTTTGCGGGCGGGCACGAAGCCGGCACCGAGCTCAAAGGCAAGGATAGAGCCGCCGATAAAGCCGCGGCTTTCTACGCCGACAACTTTGGTGACACCTTTGTCGCGATAAAGCTGCGACAGGTCCCAGCCGATGATGTGGAGGGCGCGGGGGTCCTTGAACACTGTTGTCAGATCCTTGAAGACGATGCCCTTTGTGGGGAAATCGTAAACGTCACGGATTTTAGATTTGATGTAGTCCATTTTTTATTAGTTTGGATGGTTATGAATTATCGTTTAGAAAAATCTTTATTGGGAAAATCTTTGGATATCTCTTGTGTTGACTATGGGGTTATCTGTTGTGAAATATCAGCGATGGATTGTTGTGTCGGAGTGTTGTTGTCAGCGTTCGTAACCTGTTGAATAAACGTTTGTTGAGATGGTTTTGTTCCACGTGGAACAATTTGCCGTTTATCTGCCCGAAAGCATAAGCAGGATGTTTATGTCGGCCGGACTGACACCGGGGATGCGCGAGGCCTGGGCGATGGTGAGGGGGTCGACGCGTTCGAGCTTTTGCCGCGCCTCGGTACTGAGGGCCTTCATCGACGGGTAATCGAAGCGCCCGCGGATGCGTATCGACTCGAGGCGGTGCAGCTTGTCGGCGGCCTGTCGTTCGCGCTCGATGTAGCCGCCGTATTTGATGGCGGTCTCGGCATCCTGGACGATGACATCGCGCAGGGCAGGGTCGAGGGCCTCGATGCGGGCGGCAAGGGCGGGCAAGGCTCCGGCAAGCATCCGCAGCGTCAGCTGGGGACGGGTGACGAGCTCGGCAAGGCGCACGCTCTGGCGCAGGGGCGTTGTGCCGGCCTGTTCGAGCAGCTCCTCTACCTGCCCGGCACGCACGGTGGTGTCGCGGCAGAAGTCTACGAGTGCGTCGGTGGCTTTTTTCTTTGCGCCGAACGCCTGCAGGCGCGCCTCGTCGACAAGGCCCACGGCAGCCCCTTTCTCGGTGAGGCGCCGGTCGGCGTTGTCCTGACGCAGCAGGATGCGGTATTCGGCTCGACTGGTGAACATGCGGTAGGGCTCGTCCACACCTTTTGTGATGAGGTCGTCGACAAGGACGCCGATGTATGCCTCGTCACGGGCGAGGGTGAAAGCCGGGCGTCCCTGCACCTTCAACGCCGCGTTGGCGCCGGCGAGGAGTCCCTGCCCCGCCGCCTCCTCGTATCCCGTCGTGCCGTTGATCTGCCCGGCGAAATACAGCCCGGACACCCGCTTTGTCTCCAGAGTGGCCTGTAGCTGCGTGGGGTCGAAGAAGTCGTACTCGATGGCGTAGCCGGGGCGCAGAACGTGGACGTCCCTCAGGGCGGGGATTGTCTGCAGGGCCCGTATCTGCACGTCCATCGGCAGCGAGGACGAAAAGCCGTTGACGTAATATTCGTTTGTCGTCTCCCCTTCGGGTTCAAGGAAAAGCTGGTGCTGATCCTTGTCGGCAAAGGTGACGATCTTTGTCTCTATAGAGGGGCAATAGCGCGGACCGATACTCTGTATCTGCCCGTTGTAAAGCGGGCTGTCGGGCAGTGCCTCGCGCAGTATGCGATGTGTCTCGGGGTTGGTGTAGCACGTGAAACATTGACGCTGGCGCAGCTGCGAGCGGTTGCCGGGGAGGTAGGAGAAGCCCGGGAACTCGTCGTCGCCGGCCTGCGGCGTTGTCAGGTCGAAGTGTATCGTGCGCCCATCCAGACGGGCCGGAGTGCCGGTTTTCATGCGGTCGGCGCGGAAACCAAGGGCTTTCAGCTGCTCAGTCAGGCCATGGGCGGCGGGCTCGGCGGTGCGTCCGCCGGGAATCATCGTGCGGCCAATGTGCATCAGTCCGTTCAGGAAAGTGCCGTTGGTGAGCACCACGGCGCGGGCGCTGAAGGTGGCTCCGTTGAGGGTGTGCACACCTGTCACGGCCGTGTTGTCGTCGTTGAAAGTGAGGGCGTCGACGTTGTCCTGCCACATATACAGGCCGTCGGTATTCTCGAGCACCTCGCGCCACATTGCGCTGAAACGCATGCGATCGCTCTGCGCGCGCGGGCTCCACATTGCCGGGCCTTTGCTGCGGTTGAGCATGCGCGTCTGTATGGCGGTGCGGTCGGTGATGATGCCAGTCCAGCCGCCAAGTGCATCTATCTCCCTGACAATCTGACCCTTAGCAATTCCGCCGATAGCGGGGTTGCACGACATCTGGGCAATTTTGTTCATGTCCATGGTTATGAGCAGCACCGAGCAGCCCAGCCTTGCAGCGGCTGTGGCGGCTTCGCACCCGGCATGGCCGGCACCCACAACAATTATGTCGTAATCAGTTTTCATTCAGAGACATATCAAACAAAAAAAACACAAAGGCGACACGTTTCGGTCAGGCCGTCATCTTGTCCCACATAGCCAGAGCGTCGTTCTCGTGGGCTTCCATAATCTCTCGCTCGCCGGGGCCTTTGTCGTTGATGCCACACAGGTGGAGCACACCGTGCACTATCACGCGCAGCAGCTCGCGGTGGTAGGGTTCGCCCACGGCCTCGGCGTTGGTGGCCACGGTGTCGAGCGAAATATACATATCGCCGCGCACCATCCTGCCCCGGCAGTAGTCGAAGGTGATGATGTCGGTGTAATAGTCGTGGTTGAGGAATTGTCGGTTTATGTCCAGGATGGTCTCGTCGTCGCAAAAGATGTAACCCAAACCGTCAAGTATACGATTATGTGCTTCGGCCACATTCTGCAACCAAAGTGCCAGTCGCTGCTCATCCAGCTCCGGCATACCTACGTTTTGCGCCTGCCACGTAATTCGTGGCGTCAGCGAATTTTTCTGACCAAAGGACATAGGCAGACAATTAACTCACAAATTTACAAAATTCCAACGAAAAAGCCAAAAGAGAAAAGCCCGTCCCGAAAAAGCAATAAAAATTATCACAACGCAACACATTTTAACTATTGGCATTTATTTGGCGAAAAACAGCAAACAGGGAATAACAGTTGTTTACGCTCTATTTTTTAGGGTGTTAGAGCCAAAATAGGGCAAATTAAACCCTCTGAGAATTGGATATTTTTACAAGCCCCATCAGTACACGAGAAAAAAGGCGGTAAAAACGGGGAAAAGCGGAGCACGAAAAAAAGCGAGGCAGGCGAGGCAAGAGAGGCAGGCAAGGCAGGCGGGCTTGCCGGAAGCGGGGGGGGGCCGGGGAGGCGGCAGTTGTTGGGGGGGGGGGCTTGGGGGGGCTGTTTTTTTTGAGGGGCCGTTGTTGGTTGAGGGTGCCGTTATCGGTCGAGGGTACCGTTATCGGTCGAGCTCGACCGATAACAGTGTCGCTACCTTTTTTTACTGCTTTAAGGCGCCACTCTCGGGTGCCCCTCATGGGGCCCTCGTTCCTGGCCCCCGTTCTTGGGGCCCCCGTTCTTGGCCCTCGTTCTTGGCCTTGCCTTTGGGCGCCCCGCTGTGGGCACCCCCGTTCCCTGCCATATCCCCTCTCGGCTTGCCCGTTTTACTTGGCCAAGCCGCCAGGTGCAAAAAACCGACAACAATAATTAACAGGAACAAAAAGCGGTAGCTCTTCCTCCGAACGGAAATATTTACTACATTTGCAATAGGGTTGTTTCACGTGGAACGATTTAGGCTCTGTTGCCCTGAAAACACCCTACCCCCTTACTATGAGTTCGAAGATAGTGATACTGACTGCCCCAGGGTTTGAGAGCCTGCAGTGGTGGTTGCGTAAACTGGCGCACGAAGGGCTGGCCAGAAGCTCAGCGTAAAGGAATTCGGCATCGCCAATTTCACCAACAGCATCGTCTACGCCAACTGGCACCGCAGCAAAGCGCGGCGCTCGCTCGACAACGCCATCACCCTGCGCCGTCTGGGCATAGAAACGCCCAAGCCCGTCGGGGCGATAGAGGTGATAGAGAACGGACGCCTGACACGGTCGTACTACATCTCGCGCCACATCGACATCGTGGGCGATATGCACGACTGGGCCGCCAACCCCGAGGCCAACGCCGCCGTCGGCGACCTGGCCGCACTGATGGCGCGCCTGCACTCGCACGGCGTGCTGCACAAGGACCTTCGCCCCGACAATATCATTATCAAACACGACCGCAACGGCCGGCGCCACCTGCTCGTCATCGACCTCAACCGCATGGAGTTCGGCGTCTTCGACCATTCGCGCCAGATACAGAATTTCGAGCGCATCTACCCTCACAACGCCGACGAGACAGCCCGCCTGGCCCGTCTCTACGCCCGCTTCGCCGAGCTCGACGAGGAGACGACCGTGCGCGAGGCCGAAGAGGCACGTCAGAAATACCTCACCCGCATAAGCCACAAACGTCGCCTGAACGCTCTCCTTGCCCACCGCCGCAAAAAGAGCTGACAGCACCGCCGACCGAGCCCTCTACCCGCCGGTTTCTGCCGTCGCCAACGCTTCACCGCCGACGGTTTCGCAACCCGCCGAATCCCCTACCCGACCGACAAACAAGTCACATTTCACTATACAATATCCCTATGCCCGAAAAGCTGAAAATATACTGCCTGAACCTCGGCGAATACATCGAGACCGAGGGCGGCAGCAGCCTCCACGACGTAGCCCGCGGACTCACCGACCGCCTGGGCTTCGAGCCACTGTGCGCACGCGTCAACAACAAGACCGAAGGCCTCCACTACCGCCTTTACGCCCCCAAGGACGTCGAGTTCCTGTCGGTCACCGACGAGAATTCGGCCCGCTGCTACGTGCGCTCGCTGTGCATGATACTCTACAAGGCCGTCACACGGCTCTATCCCGGCGCACAGCTCAAGATCGAGCACTCTATCTCAAAGGGCTATTTCTGCCGCATCACCGGCGCCGACGTCCCCGTCTCGGCCTCTGACCTCGAGGCCGAGATGCACCGCATAGTGGACGAAAACCTGCCCTTCGTCTTCCACGAGGAGCGCACCGAAAAGACCATCGAAATATTTGAGAGCCAGGGCCTCGACGCCCGCGTCAAACTGATACGCTCGGCCCACCAGCCCTACACCACCTACTACACCCTCGACGGCCTGGCCGACAAATATTACAGCTGCCTGGCGCCCTCGACGGGCATGATAAACGTCTTTGCCTTCACACCCTACGAGCACGGATTTCTGCTGCGCGGACGCGACGAAAAATGCCCCGACATCCCCGCCGTGCCCGTCAAGCAGGACAAGATGTTCCACGCTTTCCTCGACTACGTGGACTTCAACCACGTCCTCGGCATAACCAATGTGGCCGATCTCAACGTCGAGATTGACGAGGGCCGCGCAAAGGACCTCATCAACGTCGCCGAGGCCCTTCACGACCGCCATCTGGGACGCATCAGCGACGAGATAACACGACGCTACCACAACGGCGGCGCACGCGTCATCCTCATCGCCGGGCCGTCGTCGTCGGGCAAGACAACGACCTGCAAACGCCTGGCAATCCAGCTGATGACCAATCTGCTCAAACCGATGACGATAAGTCTGGACGACTACTTCGTCAACCGCGAGGACACGCCCCGCGATGCCGAGGGCGACTACGACTACGAGAGCATCTACGCCCTCGACCTGGACCAGTTCAACAAAGACCTCAACGACCTCATCGCCGGCAAGGAGGTGATGCTGCCCACCTACTCTTTCGAGACGGGAAAACGCTACTACAAGGGCACTCCCTCGCGCCTCCGACCGGGCGAGGTGCTCATCATCGAGGGCATCCACGGCCTCAACCCCGAGCTGACAAAGAACATCCCGCGCGAGCAGAAATTCAACATCTACGTCTCGGCGCTGACCACACTGTCCATCGACGACCACAACTGGGTCCCCACCACCGACAACCGCCTGCTGCGCCGCATCATCCGCGACCACAAATACCGCGGCACCAACGCCCTCGACACCCTCAAGCGCTGGCCCAAAGTGCGTGCCGGCGAGGAGCGCTGGATCTTCCCCTTCCAGGAGAACGCCGACGCCACCTTCAACTCGTCGCTGCTGTTCGAGCTGGCCGTCATGCGCAACAACGCCGAGGAGATACTGTCGCACGTCCAGTCCGACGTCCCCCAGTACGCCACCGCCTACCGCCTGCGCAAGTTCCTGAGCTACTTCCGCCCCCTCCCAGTCGACAGCGTTCCCCCCACCTCCCTCCTCCGCGAGTTCCTCGGCGGCTCCTCCTTCCGCTACTGACCTCCCCCAAAGATGGGACCTAAAAAGGTGAAATAAGAAAGACAAAAATTAAAAATCGGATTTTGAAATGACAGATTAGAGGAGCCACAGAGCTTCTTTCAAGTTCCGTATTTACCCTGATTAAACAACCCATTACCAATCTGTCAATTCATTAATCCAGAGGAAAATAACAGGCCTATACATAACGACGCCCGTCGGGTTTCCGACGGGCGTCGTTGTGATGACGATTATGTCAAAGGGTGGGGAGGATGTCAGCGGATGAGGACCTTGGAGGCGGTGTTGCCCTGGCGGCGGATGTAGAGGCCGGGGGCAAGGTTCTCGCTGCGGACGCGGATGCCGCTGAGGTTGTAGTACTCGACGGGGGCGTCCTCGTCGGCGATGACGTCGACAATGCTGTTGGTGTCAGACGACTTGCCGCTGGTGTACATTGCCACGCCCTGGGTGCTGGTGAGGACCCATGCGTGTACCACGCCGGCATTGGGCTGCTCGACGGCTACGCCGGTGCCGAAGCTGGTGTTGCGGGTCGAGGTGCCGAGACCGTCGGCGGGGAAGTGGCTGTTGCCGTTGTCATCCTTGCACAGAGTGGCCGATTTCCAGCCGTCGGTGACGTCGTACAGACGCATCACACCGCCGGTGAGAGTCTTGTTTGACAATGTCGTGCTGTTGTTGAGATAGCTGGTCAATAACAGGTAGTTCTTGTCGTCGTAGGTGAACTCGACAAAGTCGTTGCCGGAGGTAACGGGGTCGGCGATGCTTTCGCCTGTCGACTTGCCTTTGCTGTCGTGCTTGGTGGGAAGGCTGTTGCTAGAAGTAATCCGGTAACCGTCGTTGGTGCGGTAAGCGCGGGGAGAAGAGCCCAGGGTCTGGGCCGAGCCGTTGGCGTCGGTGACGGTGATAGTCTTTGTCTCTGTCAGAGAACCGTTTACAACGTGATAATCGAGTACCGACGAGCTGCTGCCGCCGGCGCAGGTAACCCAGTAGTCGTTGTCGGTGCCGCTGATGGTGAATGTGTCACCAAGACGTTTCAGGCCGCCGTGCGAGGAATCCGTGAACACCAGGACGGGGTTGGCAACGTCGCCGTCCCAACGGTAGAAACGGAACTCGCCCGTAGCGCTGGTGACGAGGTTGCAGCTGTATATCTTGCCGTTCATGTACTGTACGCCGTATGTTGAGCCGGTAACTACCGAGCCCTTGGCGAGGGTTCCGCGTTCCTGACCAGTGTAGGCGTCGAGGATGACGATGTCTGTGCCGCGGCCAAGATAAAGCTTGCCGTTGCCGAAAGCCAGGTTACGGGCTGTGCCGAGGCTGCCGAGGTTGCCTCCGGCATCGCTGCAGCTCCACTTCTCCTCAAACTTCAGAGGGCCGACCTCCTGACCGGGTTCAGGCTCGGGCGTCTCGCCGCCTGTGTTGGGCTTGGTGCCGTCCCAGGTGATATTGAAGGTGATGGTGACGGGAGTGGCGTTGGCGGCCGAGACTGTCAGCTCGGGCTTGACGTATCCCGAGCGCACGACGGTGGGAGTGTAGCGGACGGTGAACTTGCCGCCTTCCGAGCCTAACTTGGCGGGTGTGATGGACATTTCGTTGTTGGTGTCGCCGGAGAAGCTGGCGGTGATGTCGCCGCTGATGTCTTTGGCGGTGACGGTGACGGTGGCCTCGCGATAGCCCTGACTCATAAAGTCGTCATTGGCTGATTTGCAGGTCAGCCACGTCGTGTTGGCGGCAGCCTCGAGAGTGCCACCTGAGGTGACGGGCTGGTTCTTGACCGTATATTTTACCGAAACCTGCTTGCGGGCGTCGCCCGAAGCGATGGCAACGTATGCGCTTTCGTACACACCGGCTTCGCGCGACGATTTGACGGTGACGCTGAGTGTGCCGCCGGTGCGGGCGTTCCAGTCCGAGCCCTTGGTGACGGTGATGTCGCTTGTGTTGGTGTTGACCGACAGGTCTTTCTCGAGGTTATTGGCAACGACCTTGATGGTCTGGGCGCCGGATGTCTCGCCCTGTATAACCTCGAACGACAGCGACTCGGGATTAACCGAAATCTCGGGGGTTACGACGGGCGGGGTGTACGGCTCGGTGATGGTCACCGTAACGGGAATCTGTTTGCGGTATGTCGTTGTCGACTGTACTGCGATGTACATCAAACCACCCTCGTAAGTGCCGGGGTCGCGGCTGGTGTCGACGGTGACGCTGAGCGTGCCGCCGGTGCGGGCGTTCCAGTCCGAGCCCTTGGTGACGGTGATATACTTTGTAGCCGATGCGGTGGAGATGTCGGTGGTGAGGTTGACACCGGTCACCTTGATGGTCTTGGTGGGGGAGGTGGCATTCTGTGCCACACTGAACGACAGCGACTCGGGGTTGACGTAAACGCCGGTCTCTGTGGGGTCGGGGTCGGGATCGGTACCGGGAGTTTCACCGCCGGTGCCGTCTTCCTGAATGACTATCGTGAAGTTAATCTTCACTTCTACCGTGGAGCCCGAATATACACGTATATAGCCTCCGGTGTAGGTGCCGGCGTTCTTTTGGGTGTCGACGGAGATTTTGAGCGTGCCGCCGCTAAAGTCGTCCCAGCCCGAAGCCTTTGAATATTTGACTACCGATGTGTTCGACACGACTGCAATAGCGCTGGGAAGACCCTCGCCCGAAATCTTAATCAATTTTTCCGGCGAAGTCTTGCCCTTTGTGGCAGTGAGGGTGAACGTCGTTTCGGAGGCACTGAGCTTGGGCTCGGTATACCGGTAGGCCTTCATGTTGTTCCATGTGGCAATGATGTTGGTGCCGTAACCCGAGGCGGCAGCCCAGTGTCCGTTGCCCAGCCCTTCCCATGTTGGAGAGCAGCCGCGTTTGCCTGACGAGACGAGGGCGCTCCAGCGGGGGTCCTGACTTGTACTGAAACCGGCGGGAAGGCTTGCCGTGGTAGCATAACCCCACAGATGTATGAACTGCGCTGTCACGCCTTCTTCTACTGTGTTGAACTGGCATCCTTTATAGCCTTTTTTCGTTACGCCCAGGCCGCAATAGTTGTGGTCGCTGGCCGTCACTGCCGTACCGCCGGTATAGGTAAACCACGAGGTCTCCCATATCGACTGACAGATGGCGATGTCGCCTCGCAGACCCATCTTTTTGCCTATATTGATATAGGCCTGGGCCATTTCGCGGGTAAACTGAGCCTCCGGACGGGTCTTCTTGATGAACTGGTATGCCTGTTCAGCCGATATCTGCGGCTGACCAAGAATATTGGTAGCACCGGCCTGGCTCCACGTCACAAATAGTAACGCAAGTAAGGTAAATAATTTTTTCATGTAAGAGTATTTAGGATTAAATTATAGCAGGGTTTTACTCTTTTTGACTGGAATGGATAACTCGATTGGCCTTAGCGGCTTTTCTGCAAAAAAGCGTTTTAAACACGCAAAGTTAAAAATATTTGTCAAAAAAATCAAAAAAATCTCACGTACCCGCATAATATTGTGCAAAA
>SFLG01000016.1 GCA_004553485.1 Bacteroidales bacterium
TTTGACATGACAAAGCCCCGGCTTGTGAAAGTCAGGGCTTTGTTTTATGTTTTTCAGCATGTTATAAAAAAGAGGCTGCGCCTATTTTGACACAGCCTCCTAAAACTTAGCCGGACAACGTCCGCACCCCATGACCGTCGTCTGTGCGGACCGCTGTCCGGCTTTCTCTCTCCACAAATCGGGGCGTGTCAGCCCCTCAAAACTGTCACATCATCATCACCGAGCGGCGCGACATCCAGCCCTGCGAGGTGTTGCGCAGGTCTATCGTCACCAGCCCGGCCACGTGGCCGACGCGGCTGCGAACGGCATTCATTACGTGGGCCATCGAGTCGGCCCCGCTGATACGCATATTAGCTATCATTGATCCGCAATACGAAACTGTTGCGAAAATTGTATCGGTAGAACAAATAGTAGCCATATCTATATCGTTTATTTGTTAATATTATCGTGTATCAGAAGTTTACGTTGCAAAGATAGTCGGCACCCTGTGCAACTAAATTTCCCATACAACCTAAATATAGTTAAATCCACGCCCTAACGCCGCGATTTACACACGATAAGGGCAAAAATGTCGGATACGGTGCGCCGATAATTGCGGAGAAGCGGCTTTTTTGTTGAAAATAATCGCTAATTTTGTCCTCAGGAAAAAGTGCGCGATGCAGATTAAGTTTAGACATACGGTAGCCGGTGTGTGCCTGGCGACGTTGCTGCTGGCAGTGGCGTCGTGCGGCTCGTCGCGGCAGACCTCGCGGGGCAAGCACAACACGGGCCGTCCGTCCGGCTCGACATCCCGGCCAGCCAAACGTCCTACCCCCGACGCGCCGTCGGGACAGCTCGCCCGTGCGCTGGTGGACGAGGCGCGCACATGGCTGGGTGTCCCCTACGTCATGGGCGGGGCAGACCGTAAGGGCGCCGACTGCTCGGGCTTTCTTGTATCGGTGTACCGCGATGTCGCCGACATAAAGTTGCCGCGCACAACCTCTCAGCAGCGCGAGCACTGTATCCCCATCGACAAAGACCAGCTCGCCGCCGGCGACATCCTCTTCTTCTCATCCAAAAGGTCGGGCGGCAAGGTCGCCCACGTGGCAATGTACATCGGCAACGGCCGCATGATACACGCCTCGTCGAGCCGCGGCGTCGTCGAAGACGACATCAACCTCAAATACTACATCGACCACTACCTCGGCTCAGGCCGCATCCCCGCCCTCGCCCAGACTCTCCCCCTCCCCCGTCCCACAGCACCGGCCTCTCCGGCACCCTCACCCGTCGCTACGGCACCGGCCTCTCCGACACCCGCCGCCCCCTCGTCTCCCAATCTTGCCACCGACTCAACTTCCACCGCTACCATTACTCCCACAATTACTTCCACAATCATCCCCGCCGACACCACCTCTACAACCCAGGCCATCAACTCCCGCGTCCGCAACGCCTTCAACAAGACCACCAAATAACATAGTCTCCCCATAACACAATCAGTGGATTTTGCGATTGATGCACAAAGCGCAATCACAAAATCCACTGACTTTATTACACTTGGGGAGATGTTCCGTCGGCCTACTTGATGGTGGCGAGGCCGCCCTGGCTGGTTTCCTTGTAGATGGAGGGGAGGTCGTGGCCGGTCTGCTTCATCACCTGGACGATACGGTCGAATTTTACGCTGTGACGACCGTCGGAGAAGGCGGCGTAAAGGTTCGAGTCGAGGGCACGTGCGGCAGCGTAGGCGTTGCGCTCGATGCAGGGAATCTGCACCAGGCCGCAGACCGGGTCGCAGGTCAGGCCAAGGTGATGTTCAAGGCCCATCTCGGCCGAATATTCGATCTGGGCCGGCGTGCCGCCGAACAGCTGCGAGGCCGCGGCGGCAGCCATTGCGCAGGCTACGCCGACCTCGCCCTGGCATCCCACCTCGGCGCCCGAGATAGAGGCGTTGGCCTTGACGGCGTTGCCGAAAAGTCCGGCGGTGGCCAGCGCACGCAGGATGCGCTGCTCGCTGAAACCCTTCGAGGTGTAGAGGTGGTACAGCACGGCGGGGACGATGCCGCACGAGCCGCAGGTGGGAGCGGTGACAATCTTGCCGCCCGAGGCATTCTCCTCGCTGACGGCAAGGGCGTAGGCATAGACCAGGCCGCGGCTCTTCAGCGACTGGGCGTATCCGGCGGCATGGACATAGTAGCTCACGGCCTTGCGCCGCACTCCCAGTCCGCCCGGGAGCACGCCCTCGGCCTCTATGCCGCGCTCGACGGCAGCCTTCATCACCTCCCAGACCTCCTTGAGGTAGTCCCAGATGCCCGGGCCTTCGCAGCGCTCGACATATTCCCAGTACGACCGGCCTGTCTCCTCGCACCAGTTGAGGATATCGTCGATTTTTGTCATGTCGTAAATCGAGTCGGCCTCCTGGCGCGCCTCGCCGTCGGCCACTATCGTGCCGCCGCCGACGCTGAACCAGGTGCGGTTGAGCAGTTCGTTGCCGTCACTGCCGAAGGCGCGGAAGGTCATTCCGTTGGGGTGGAAGGGCAGAAAGATGTCCGGTTTCCAGACTATCGACGTCGGAGCGACGGGGTCGAGCACATCGATGATGGCCTTGTCGGTAAGGTGTCCCTTGCCCGTGGCTGCCAGCGAGCCGTAGAGTGTCACCTCGAAACGCACGGCGCGGTCGCCGCACATATCGACAAACTTCAGGGCGGCGTTGCGCGGCCCCATCGTGTGCGACGACGACGGCCCGTAGCCTATGCGAAAAAGATTGCGGATTGTTTCCAATTCCTTTTTTATTTTTAGGGTTATGTGAGAGCCCGTTTATGCGGCTTCCTTGCTGCCGAAGGTCTCGCGGATGTTCCACACCGCCAGCGAGCCCAGGAGGAGCAGGACACCGGCGCAGCCGAGCATCCATACGGTGTCGGGGGCTCCGTTGGCCGATACGGGGAACAGGCCGAGGATCAGTCCGCCCAACAGTGCTGCCACAATCTGCGGCAGGCAGATGGTGCAGTTGAACAGGCCCAGATAGGTGCCGATGTGCTCGCCGTTGAGGGCATTGGTGAGGATGGTGAAAGGCATGGCCAGCATGGCGGCCCAGGCGCAGCCCATCAGGGCGTAGCTGATGCCGATGAGGTACGGATCGCTAACCCACAGCGTCGACACAAAACCGACGGCGCCGATGAGCAGGCTAAGGCTGTAGGCAAGCTTGCGACGGCGGAACTGTGCCAGCACGACGGCCCACAGCACGGCGGCGATGGCCTGGATGGCGTAGACGACGCCGTTCCAGTTACCGGCCTCCTGGTACTGCGGCGATGCCGAGTTGAGCACGGTGTGGTATTTGGCCTCAACCTTGATGTCGGGGGCGGTGGCAAGCTCGGATGTCTCGTCGAGTACCCATTCGCCGGTGGCGTTGTCGCGGGTGGCGATGTTGGCGACGGTGAGGGTTGTGCCGGGCTTAACCAGCGACAGCTGCGAGACGGTGACGATGTCCTCGTTGTAGACCACCATAGCGCCGTCGGCCATCACCTTCTGGCCCTTGACAGCCACCACGCCGTTGTCGACGCTGACCTTGTCGACGCCGTTGACGGCCACTACGGCACCGTCCTTGATGATGGTGTCGCCGTTGACGGTGAGGGTCTTGGGCGATATCAGCGTGCCGTCGACGTTGACGCCGGCCAGCGACAGGTGGCCCTTCTCAATGAGGGGGATTTTGCCGTCGAAGAGGTACTTGGCGGCAACCTCCTTACCGTTGACAGTCACGCCGGTGACACGCTCTACCGAGGGAGCCTTGAAGACGCGGTTGGCGATGGCGTCGGTGGAGTAGGTCCACATAAACAGGAAGGCGGCCCAGCAGAAGAACTGCACCAGACCGACGGTCCAGAACACCTTGGGGGCCTTTACCAGCAGCGACAGCACGCCGGGCTTCTTCTTGCCGGACTCTTTGGCGGCCTTGGCGGCGGGGTCGATGCCGTGGTAGGCGGCATACTCGGCGGGGGGCAGCTCCTTGACCTTGGCAAGGGTGTATATCACGCAAAGGGCCATGATGGCGGCGCCGATGTAGAAGGCCCAGGTCACTGTCGGCGGAACCTCGCCCTCTGGGGCGGTGTTGGCCAGGAACAGCGCCAGTACGATGGGGGCGATGTAGCCCACCAGCGAACCGGCGTTGCACAGGAACGACTGGATGGAGTAGGCCTTGGCCTTCTGCTTTTCGTTGACGAAGTCGCCGACGAGCATCTTGAACGGCTGCATGGCCATGTTGATGCTCGTGTCGAGGAACATCAGCATCACCAGGCCGAAGAAGATGGCCGTGTTGACCGAGAAGTTCAGCGAGCCGGCGTTGGGCAGCAGGCACATCACGATGATGGCCACCAGGGCGCCCACCACCAAGTAGGGAAGGCGACGGCCCAGGCGCGTCCACGTGCGGTCGCTGAAGACGCCCACGACGGGCTGGACAATGAGGCCCATAAGAGGGGGAAGAATCCAGAAGTAGGACAAGTCATGAGGGTCGGCGCCGATGGTGGCGAAAATGCGGCTTACCTGCGAGCTTTGAAGCGCGTAGGCAATCTGAACGCCGAAGAATCCGAAACTGATGTTCCACAGTTTCCAGAAGCTCAAGTCGGGTTGTTTTGACATATTGATTTACAGAGCAGTTATGATTGGTTATAAGTTAAATTTTCAGGGGTATCGATAACGTCGATTGTTGTGTCAGCGTAATATCGATGATATGATTCGATTTTTTCGTTGGTATGTGGTTAACTTGTTGGTATATAGTTTTTTCGCTGGTATCGTATCGAGGCAAGCGGGGGACTCATCCGGCGTCGGGAGTCTCCACCGAGTAGCCGTAGAGTGTCTTTATCTCCTGCGGCCAGAGGCTCTCGTCGGGGTTGGGATAGCGCCACACATTGGTGGGTGCGGTGACGATGCCGATGGCGGTGCAGCCCATGGCGTGAGCCGCCTGAGGGACGGTGGCAAGCGTAGGTTGGTCGGTTATGTAGGCGCCTACATATTTCATATCCTTGCAAAATTACAAAAAAATTTATCATAAAACACAAGCAGACACCGCATATATCACATTATCCCGGTGTCTGCCTGCATTAAAAAAGTTTTGGAGCCGTATCCGGAGGCGTATGGTCAGCCCAGATAGGTCTTGAGGGTGCGCGAATGTTCGAGCTTGATGTGGCGCAGAGCCTTTTCCTTGATCTGGCGCACACGCTCGCGGGTAAGGCCGTATTTATCGCCGATTTCTTCCAGCGAGAGCTCGCGCGTGCCGATGCCGAATAAGGCCTGAAGCACCTCGCGCTCGCGCTCGGGCAACTGCGCCAGGGCGTGGTGGATGTCGGTGGAGAGGCTTTCGAGGTTTAGGCCCGAGTCGGTGCCGGGATCGTCCTCGTTGGCCATCACATCCAGCATCGTGCCGTCCTCACCGTCCCGGAAGGGGGTGTCCACCGATACCGAACGGCCCGACACTCGCATCGACTCGCGCACCTTCTCGACGGGGATGTCGAGCATCTCGGCTATCTCTTCGGGCGAGGCGCGACGCTGGTTCTCCTGCTCGAAGGCGGCCATGGCCTTGTGTATCTTGTTTATCGACCCGACGTGGTTGAGGGGCAGACGCACGATGCGGCTGTGCTCGCTCATGGCCTGGAGGATACTCTGGCGTATCCACCATACGGCGTAGCTGATGAACTTGAAGCCGCGCGTCTCGTCAAACTTCTCGGCGGCCTTGATAAGGCCGAGGTTGCCCTCGTTGATGAGGTCGGGCAGCGACATCCCCTGGTTCTGATATTGCTTTGCCACCGACACCACAAAGCGCAGGTTGGACCGCACAAGGCGGTCGAGGGCCTTGCGGTCGCCCTCGTGGATTCGGCGGGCCAGTTCTACCTCCTGGTCGGGTGTCAACCTTTCCTCGCGTCCGATCTCCTGCAGGTATTTGTCCAGAATCTCGCCGTCGCGCTTGGTAATCGAAGGTGCTATTTTAAGTTGTCTCATTTTTGTAGTCTGTATTCTCTATTGTCAGTTATACTATAAAGGTCTGTGCGGGCTGTTTTGTTTAGAGCCCGGTGTGTGTTTTTGGCTGACGGTGTCAGTGTTCAGGATACATCTGCAATTTCCTTGCCAAATTGGCAACAAAGTTGGAATTTTAAGGAAATAAAACAGACGGGGCTTGGTTTACAAATAAAAATTATTTATCTTTACATGATTTTTTAGCCCATAATTGAAACGAAACGGGTCGTTATCCCCTACAGGCCGCAAATCCCCACCATATACTTCCGCCGGGGTTATATATTGATGGCCAATTGATTGCTATTGATTATCGGGCCCTCACAAATAGACCAATTAAGCATTTTCAACCGCTAATTTTACTTATGAGGCAATTCAAGATTACCACCGGCATCACCGCGCGCGACTCCGAGGCTCTGGACAAATACCTCCAGGACATCAGCCGCGAACCCCGACTGACTATTGACGAAGAGATAGAGCTGGCCCAGCGCATCCACGAGGGCGACCGTGCAGCTCTGGACAAGCTCGTGCGCGCAAACCTGCGTTTTGTGGTGTCGGTATCGAAACAATACCAGCATCAGGGTCTTCCCCTTCCCGACCTCATCAACGAGGGCAACCTCGGCCTTATCAAGGCCGCCGAGAAATTTGACGAGACACGCGGCTTCAAGTTCATCAGCTACGCCGTATGGTGGATTCGTCAGAGCATCCTCCAGGCCCTTGCCGAGCAAGGTCGCGTGGTGCGCCTGCCCCTCAACCGCATCGGCGAGCTCAGCAAAATCCGCAAGGCAATGGCCTCGTTCGAGCAGGAGAACCATCGCCGCCCGTCGGTAGACGAGCTGGCAATAATGCTCGATGTCCCCGCCGAAAAGATTTCCGAAGCCCTCCAGGCCAGCGGCCAGCACGCCTCGCTCGACGAGCCCCTCGCCGAGGATGGCTCCACCACTATGGCCGACAAGCTGTCGTATGACGACGCCCCCGGCACCGACTCGGGCCTCAACCAGGAAAGCCTCTCGCGCGACATGGCACGTGTGCTGCAGCAGCTGCCCGAGCGCGAGCGCGAGATTCTGATGATGGTCTTCGGCATCGGCAGCCAGGAGCTCACCATGGAAGAGATTGGCGCCAAGTTCAACCTCTCGCGCGAGCGTGTGCGCCAGATCAAGGAAAAAGCCATCAGCACCCTCCGCGGCTCAAAGAGCGCCCTCCTCCAGTCCTACCTGGGCTGACCCCACCGCCCCTCTCCCCACAGTAAGAGCGACCTCCCTCCCGAGGTCGCTCTTACTGTTTACCCCCCCTCGCACCTGAAAAGTTGGCGATTTATAACCGAAGATCCCCAACCATCCGACTTTGAACTTGTTTTTTGAACCTATGGATTTTTAGGACACGGAACATCTTTCAAATTCGCTTCTCTCTTTGTAAATCTGTTCAGTGTCCTGCCAAAATCTGTCAATTCCAAATCAAGCTCATTTTACGCCGTCTTCTCATAGCAGACCATTTCGGCAAAAGGGCCGCGTTCCGCCGGTTCATCCCGGCAGTTTACCAGATAAAGTTTTTTGGGCAATGTTTGGCCGACGGTAAAAACCGCCTTTCCATAGCAGTCCGGGCCCGACAGGAACGCTGGCCTATGAAAAGGAATTTTCAACCTCCGGCCCCATCGTATAAAATGAATGCTTTAATTTAAAGCATTTTATCCGGCAGCAAAAACTGCCTTTTCCATAGCAGACCATTTCGGCAAAAGGGCCGCGTTCCGCCGGTTCCGTGAAGCATCCATTCGCGCAGCGTTAATGGATGCCCGTCAATGAGGGCATATAGGCCAAACACCAACGTAAGGCCTGATTAGCGTTGACCCGGCAAAAAATAAGTTCCGTGAAATTCCGTCCGTTCCGTGCCGACAAAGAGCGCAGCGAGTTTGGAGAAAATGTTCCGTGTCCTCCAAAATCAGTCAATTCTCATAAAAGAGACGTAGCGCTTTTGGCGCGCAGCATCCAATCCTATTCCTCTATGTTTCGACTAAAAATAAATTCAGCGACAGCTCAGCGCCTTTTTTTTACATGATAAAAGTTGTTAGGGGGGTGATTTTTTTGAATAGAAGGATTTATTAAGGACACGGAACTTCTTTCAAATTCGCTTCGCTCTTTGTTGGCGCTGAACGTACGGAAGTTCACGGAACATTTTTTTTCAAGGACAACCCTAACCACACCGTCCCCCGGAACTTGGCACCAGCATATAGGCCAACCTCCAACGTAAGGACTGATTAGCGTTGACTCGGCAAAAAATAAGTTCCGTGAAATTTCGTCTGTTCCGTGCCGACAAAGAGCGCAGCGAGTTTGGAGAAAATGTTCCGTGTCATGCCAAAATCTGTCAATTCTCATAAAAGAGACATAGCTCTTTGGGCGCGCAGCGTCCAATCCCGTTCCGCCATGTTTCAAAGCCTAAAAAGAGTCCCGCGAGGGCTTGGTTGGGGGGAGCAGGGACAGCGTTTGGCATAGGTGAAACAGCAAACGCCTGAGTTAAACAACAAACGTCTTAAAGCCGCAACAACAATAAACGTCTAATATATGAATTTCAACAACTTCACCATCAAATCGCAGGAGGCCATACAAAAGGCCGTCGAGCTGACCAAGGCGTCAGGGTCGCAGGCCGTCGAGCCGGTTCACCTGCTCAAGGGTGTCATTACCGAAGGCGACAGCCTGGTCAAATTCATCTTTCAGAAGATAGGCGCCAACCCCACTGCCCTCGAGGCACAGATCGACCGCGCCATCGCCGCCGAGCCCAAGGTTTCGGGCGGCGAGCCCTACCTTAGCCGCACCAGCAACGATGTGCTGCAGAAGTCGCTCGACATCGCCAATAAGCAGGGCGACGAATACGTAACCCTCGAGGCCATGCTAATGGCCATCTTCGAGATCAACTCGCCGGCAAGCACCGTCCTCAAGGATGCCGGCCTCACCGCCAAAGACCTAAAGGCTGCCGTGGACGAGCTGCGCAAGGGCAAGAAGGCCACCGACCAGAGTGCCGAGGACACCTACAACGCGCTGTCGAAGTACGCCGTCAACCTCAACGAGCGCGCCCGCACCGGCAAGCTCGACCCCGTCATCGGCCGCGACGAGGAAATTCGCCGCGTGCTGCAGATTCTCAGCCGTCGCACCAAGAACAACCCCATGCTCATCGGCGAGCCCGGCACCGGCAAGACCGCCATCGCCGAAGGTCTCGCGCACCGCATTGTACGCGGTGACGTGCCCGAGAACCTCCGCAGCAAGCAGATCTACAGCCTCGACATGGGCGCTCTCGTCGCCGGAGCAAAGTACAAAGGCGAGTTTGAGGAGCGTCTGAAGGCCATCGTCAACGAGGTGCAGCAGGCCGACGGCGAAATCATCCTCTTCATCGATGAAATCCACACCCTCGTTGGTGCCGGCAAGGGCGAGGGCGCCATGGACGCCGCCAACATCCTCAAGCCCGCCCTGGCGCGCGGCGAGCTGCGCTCGATAGGCGCCACCACCCTGGACGAGTACCAGAAATACTTTGAGAAAGACAAGGCCCTCGAGCGCCGTTTCCAAAAGGTTATGGTCAACGAGCCCGACGAGCAGTCGGCCATCGCCATCCTGCGCGGACTGAAGGAGCGCTACGAGAACCACCACCACGTGCGCATCCGCGACGAGGCGATAGTCGCCGCCGTCCAGCTGTCCGAGCGTTACATCTCCGACCGCTTCCTCCCCGACAAGGCCATCGATCTGGTGGACGAGGCCGCCGCCAAGCTCAAACTCGAGATTGACTCGGTGCCCCAGGCCCTCGACGACATCACGCGCCGCATCGCCCAGAAGGAAATCGAGCGCGAGGCCATCCGTCGCGAAGGCGACAAGGCCAAGGTGAAGGACATCGAGAAAGAGCTTGCCTCGATGCGCGAGGAAGAGAAGGAATACCGCGCCAAGTGGCAGGCCGAAAAATCGCTTATCGACCGCATACAGAAGAACAAGGTAGACCTCGAGCAGCTCAACTTCGACGCCGAGCGCGCCGAGCGCGAGGGCGACTACGGCCGCGTGGCCGAGATACGCTACTCCAAGATCAAAGCCGTCGAGGACGACAACGCCCGCATCCAGAAAGAGCTGAAGATGATGCAGGGTGAGAAGGCCCTCATCAAAGAGGAAGTCGACGCCGAAGACATCGCCGACGTCGTCAGCCGCTGGACCGGCATCCCCGTCAAAAAGATGGTACAGAGCGAGAAAGAGAAGCTGCTGCACCTCGAGGAGGAGCTGCACAAACGCGTAGTAGGCCAGGAAGACGCCATCCGCGCCATCGCCGACGCCGTGCGCCGCAGCCGCGCCGGCCTCAACGACCCGCGCCGCCCCATCGGCTCGTTCATCTTCCTGGGCACCACCGGTGTCGGCAAGACCGAGCTGGCGAAGGCGCTGGCCGAATACCTCTTTGACGACGAAAACATGATGACGCGCATCGACATGAGCGAATATCAGGAGAAGCACTCCGTCAGCCGTCTCGTCGGCGCCCCTCCGGGCTACGTCGGCTACGACGAGGGAGGCCAGCTAACCGAGGCCGTGCGACGCAAACCGTACTCGGTAGTGCTCTTCGACGAAATCGAGAAAGCCCATCCCGACGTGTTCAACATCCTGCTGCAGGTACTTGACGACGGACACCTCACCGACAACAAGGGACGCATGGTCAACTTCAAGAACACCATCATCATTATGACCTCCAACATGGGCTCGGCCCTCATCCGCGACAACTTTTCCAAGATGACCGACGAGAACCGCGAGGAGACCATCGACAAGACGCGCGACCAGGTGCTCGAGATGCTCAAAGGCACCATCCGCCCCGAGTTCCTCAACCGTATCGACGAGATCATAATGTTCACGCCCCTCAACCGCACCGAAATCGAGGAGATTGTCGGTCTGCAGATCAAAGGCGTGCAGAAGATGCTGGAGCCCAACGGCATAGAGCTGCGCGTCACCCCCGCCGCGATAAGCTGGCTGGCCGACGAGGGCTACGACCCCGAGTTTGGCGCACGTCCCGTCAAGCGCGTCATCCACCGTCAGATTTTGAACCGCCTCTCCAAGGACATCCTGGCCCAGAAGGTCAACCGCGACTACCCCATTGTCATCGACATCGCCAAGGATGCCGACGGCGAAGACGTCCTCAAATTCACCAACGAGAGACTGACACAGCCCGAGCCCGAACCCCTCCACTGACACATCCGTAACACCCCCATACCGAACCGCCGTTTGCACAAACGGCGGTTTTTTCGTAATTTTGTATGATTTAGTCCTTCAAAGCGTCTTTCAAAGCGTCATTCAAGGCGTCGTTGCGTAAAAACAAAGCGTCGTTAACGCACTCACTCAGCTTATGGATTTCAAGTTAGACTCGCAATACAAACCCACGGGCGACCAGCCCCAGGCCATCGACCAGCTCACCCAGGGCGTGGTCGAGGGCAACCCCGCGCAGGTGCTCCTCGGCGTCACCGGCTCGGGAAAGACCTTCACCATGGCCAACGTCATCGCCCGCGCCAACCGCCCCACCCTGGTGCTCAGCCACAACAAGACGCTGGCCGCACAGCTTTACTCCGAGTTCAAGACCTTCTTCCCCGAGAACTCGGTGCAGTACTTTGTTTCGTACTACGACTACTACCAGCCCGAGGCATACATCCCCTCGTCGGACAAATATATCGAGAAAGACCTGATGATCAACGACGAAATCGAGCGTCTGCGCCTTTCCACCGTGTCGGCTCTGCTGAGCGGACGCCGCGATGTCATCGTCGTCTCGTCCGTGTCGTGCATCTACGGCATGGGCAACCCCGACGACTTTGACAGCAACGTGCTCGACGTCAACGTCGGCGACCACATCAGCCGTCAGAAGTTTCTGCGCAGTCTCGTCGGCGCCCTCTACAGCCGCACCGAGCTTGTCCCCGAGCGCGGCCAGTTCCGCGTAAAAGGCGACACCGTCGACATCCGCCTGGCCTACGAGGACATCGTCGTGCGCGTAACCTTCTGGGGCGACGAAATCGAGAGCATCTCCACCATCCACCCCCTCGATATGGTCAGCCTCGGACGCCACGACACGTTCAAGATTTACCCGGCCAACCTCTTCGTCACCTCGGCGGCGCGCCAGGCCGACGCCGTGGCCCAGATACAGCTCGACCTGGGCCGCGAGGTGGAGCTTTTCAACCGCGAGAACAAACTGCTCGAGGCCCAGCGCCTGTACGAGCGCGTCACCTACGACGTGGAGATGATAAAGGAGGTGGGGCACTGCTCGGGCATCGAGAACTACAGCCGCTACTTTGACGGCCGCCAGCCGGGCGCGCGCCCCTTCTGCCTGCTCGACTACTTCCCCAAGGACTTCCTCACCATCATCGACGAGAGCCACGTCACCCTGCCCCAGATCAGGGCGATGTACGGCGGCGACCTCTCGCGCAAGATCAACCTTGTCAACTACGGCTTCCGCCTGCCGGCGGCCCTCGACAACCGCCCCCTCAAATTCGAGGAGTTCGAGCGCCTGACCCCGCAGACCATCTACGTGTCGGCCACCCCCGCCGACTACGAGATGGCGCGCAGCGAGGGCATCGTGGTGGAGCAGGTGATACGCCCCACCGGACTGCTCGACCCCAAGATTACCGTCCTGCCCAGCCTCAACCAGATCGACCGCCTGATGGAGGAGATACAGAAACGCGTCGAGCGCGACGAGCGCACGCTGGTCACCACCCTCACCAAGCGCATGGCCGAGGAGCTCAACGACTACTTTGTCAAGATGGGCATACGCACGGCCTACATCCATAGCGACGTGGAGACGATGGACCGCATCCAAATCCTCGACGACCTGCGCGCCGGAGTCTACGACGTGCTCATCGGCGTCAACCTGCTGCGCGAGGGCCTCGACCTGCCCGAGGTGTCGCTCGTGGCCATCCTCGACGCCGACAAGGAGGGCTTCCTGCGCAACCACCGCTCGCTCACCCAGACCGTTGGCCGCGCCGCGCGCAACCTCAACGGCGAGGTGATAATGTTTGCCGACCGCATCACCGACTCAATGCAGCAGACCATCGACGAGACCGAACGCCGCCGCGCCATACAGATGCAGTACAACCGCGACCACAACATCACCCCCACGGCCATCGTCAAGGCCCGCCAGGCCATCGTGGGCCGCGAGGACGAGGACGACGTGCCCGCAATCGTCACACCCGGCGAGGAGTACCGCCGCGAGCGCGAGCGCCGCATGTCGCCGCGCGAGAAGCGACACGAGCAGGAGACCGCTTCGCGCGGCCGCAAACAGCCCGTGCCCTACGCCGCCGAGTACCAGGTCAGCTACGGCCAGTCGGCCATCGCCGCCGACCCCGTCATCGCCAACATGGGCAAGGCCGAACTGGAGAAGCAGATCGAGCGCAGCCGCCGCCAGATGCTGAAGGCCGCCAAGGACATGCAGTTTATGGAGGCCGCCCGCCTGCGCGACGAGATAATAAAGTTGGAAAAGATGGCCGGCGTGCTGTAACGCCATACACAACATACACCACATACACAACATACACCACATACACCTCTCCCAGATATGATTAACCCGTACGACGCCCGCAACTACCTCCCCACCTCGGTAAAGGAGATGGAGGCCCTTGGATGGGACTACGTCGACGTCGTCCTGTTCAGCGGCGACGCCTACGTCGACCACCCGTCGTTCGGTGCCGCCGTCATCGGGCGCGTCCTCCAGGCCGCGGGATACAGGGTGGCCATAGTGCCGCAGCCAAACTGGCGCGACGACCTGCGCGACTTCCGCAAGTTCGGCCGCCCACGCCTGTTCTTCGGCGTCAGCGCCGGCGCCATGGACTCGATGGTGAACCACTACACCGCCAACCGCCGCCGTCGCCACGACGACGCCTACACCCCCGGCGGCAAGGCGGGCATGCGCCCCGACTACCCCACGATAGTATATTCGCAAATTCTCAAAGACCTCTTCCCCGACGTCCCCGTCATCGCCGGCGGCATCGAGGCGTCGCTGAGGCGCGTCTCGCACTACGACTACTGGCAGGACAGGCTGCGCCCGTCTATCCTTGCCGACTGCCGCGCCGACATGATAACCTACGGCATGGGCGAGCACGTCACCCTCGAGCTGGCAGCACGTCTTGCCGCCGGTGAGAAAGTCGAGGACATCACCGACCTGCGGCAGACGGTCGTCCGCCGTCCCCTCGGCGAAATACCGGCCGCGGACAGCGACACCGACGTCGTACTGTCGCCATGGGAGACGGTACGCGGCGACCGGCGCGCCCAGAGCCTGAACTTCCGCATCGTCGAGGAGGAGAGCAACCGTCGCGACGGCGGCCGCACGCTGTGGCAGGGCCACGACGGCTTTGCCATAAAAATCAACCCGATGTTCCCGGCCATGGCCCCGGGCGAGATAGACATGGCCTTTGACCTGCCCTACACCCGTATGCCCCACCCGCGCTACAAGGGCAAGCCTATCGCCGCCTACGAGATGATACGGCACTCGGTCAACCTGCACCGCGGCTGCTTCGGAGGCTGCGCCTTCTGCACCATCTCGGCCCACCAGGGCAAGTTCATCGCCTCGCGCTCCAAAGAGTCGATTATGCGCGAGGTGCGACAGGTGGTGCAGATGCCCGACTTCAAAGGCTACATCTCAGACCTGGGCGGACCCTCGGCCAACATGTACGCCATGCACGGCCGCAACCTCAAGGCCTGCCAGGCCTGCCGGCGCCCCTCGTGCCTGCACCCGCAGGTCTGCCCCAACCTCGACAACGACCACCGGCCCCTGCTCGACATCTACCACAGCGTCGACGCCCTGCCCCAGGTGAAGAAGTCGTTTGTCGGCAGCGGCGTGCGCTACGACCTGTCGCTGCACCCCAACAGCGACCCCGACATCGCCGCGGCAAACCGCCGCTACAACCGCGAGCTCATCCGCGACCACGTCTCGGGACGCCTTAAAGTGGCCCCCGAGCACACCGAGGACCGCGTGCTCGACGTCATGCGCAAACCATCGTTCGACCTCTTCTACGATTTCAAGCGCATCTTCGACCAGGTAAACCGCACCGAAGGCCTGCGCCAGCAACTTATCCCCTACTTCATCTCGAGCCACCCCGGCTGCCGCGAGATAGACATGGCCGAGCTGGCCTGCAAGACAAAAGACCTGGAGATGCACCTCGAGCAGGTGCAGGACTTTACCCCAACCCCCATGACGGTGAGCACCGAGATATACTATTCGGGCATACACCCCTACACCGGGCAGAAGATCTTCACCGCCGTGCGCCCCGAGGAGAAGCTGGCCCAGCGACAGTATTTCTTCTGGTACGACCGCAACTACCGCCAGGGCATCGTGGCCTCGCTCAACCGCCTCCACCGCCCCGACCTCATCCGCAAGCTCTTCCCCAACGGCACCTCCTTTGCCCGCCCAGCCGACCGCCACGGCGAAGAATACGGCCGCGGCCACCGTCCCCAAATCACCCGCCCCGCCGCCAACAAAAAGAGTTCAACAAACCCGAAACGCAATAAAAACATAAAATAACTTCACCTCATCACATTCCCCAACAATGAAAGTCAGCACAGTAATGATGACATCCGCTGCAATGATGATGGCAGCGCCGGCACTGACAGCTCAGGCCGCCGACACACCCGTCATCGAGAAACAGGAATTCAAGAGCAAAACCGGCGTCTTCGACATCGACGCCCTTATGGCCCTCGGCAATGTCGGCGCCCCCGCCGTCTCGCCCGACGGCACAAAGATGCTTTACGGCATAACCTATCAGAGCGTCAGCGAAAACCGCTCGAACACCGACCTCTATGTCGGCGCCCTCGACGGCTCGGCCCCCGTGCGCATCACCCGCACCCCCAAGAGCGAGGGCAACGCCGTATGGATTGATGGCGGCAGCCGCATCGCCTTCACCTATCCCGACGACAAAGGCAACAGCCAGCTGTGGGTGATGAACGCCGACGGCAGCGACCGCAAATGCCTCACCGACGTCGACTTCGGCGTTGACGGCTTCCTCTTCTCGCCCGACCAGAGCAAGGTTGTCATCATCGGCAACGTCAAATACGCCCGCACCGCCCAGGACATCTATCCCGACCTGCCCAAGGCCACCGGCCGCGTGGTGGACGACCTGATGTACAAGCACTGGAACGAGTGGGTGACACAGATCCCTCACCCCTTCGTGGGCGACTTTGACGGCAACGCCGTCACCGGCCTGGCCGACATCATGTCCGACGAGCCCTTCGAGGCGCCGATGAAGCCCTTCGGCGGCATCGAGTCATTTGCCTGGACGCCCGACAGCAAGGGCCTGGTCTACGTCTCGCGCAAAAAGACCGGCGTCGACTACGCGCTGTCCACCAACTCCGACCTCTACCTCTACAACCTCGGTGACAAGACCACCCGCAACCTCACCGAGGGCATGATGGGCTACGACACCAACCCCGCCTTCAGCGCCGATGGCAACTACCTTGCCTGGCTGTCGATGGAGCGCGACGGCTACGAGGCCGACAAGAACCGCCTCTTCGTCATGGACATGCGCACCGGCGCCAAGACCGACATGACCGCTGACTGGGACTACACCATCGAGGAATTTGCCTGGCGTCCCGACGGCAAGGCCATCTACTTCTGCGCCTACAAGGACGGCGTGGCCCCCATCTTCAGCATGGATTTCAAGACACACAAAGTCACCACGCTGGCACAGGAGCAGGCCGACTACACCGGCCTCGCCGTCGTCGGCAACAAGACAATTGTCACACGCCGCCACTCGATGATAGCTCCCAACGACATCTACCGCCTCGACATCGGCAAGAAAAAGACCGAGGTGACGCGCCTCACCGCCGTCAACGAGGACATCATGGGCCAACTCGCCCTCCCCACCGTCAAGCCCTGCATGGTGCCCACCACCGACGGCAAGGAGATGCTTACCTGGATGATCTATCCTCCCAAGTTTGACAGCGCCGCCAAATATCCCGCCATCCTCTACTGCCAGGGCGGCCCCCAGAGCGCCGTCTCGCAGTTCTGGAGCGCACGCTGGAATTTCTGCCTGATGGCCTCCAACGGCTACATCATGGTCGCCCCCAACCGTCGCGGCGTCCCCGGCTTCGGCACCGAGTGGGAGGAGCAGATATCCAAAGACTACCCCGGCCAGAACATGCGCGACTACCTGTCGGCCATCGACTGGGCAATGGAGAACGAGCCCGCCATCGACCGCAAGCACGTGGGCTGCACCGGCGCCAGCTACGGCGGCTTCAGCACCTACTGGCTCGCCGGCAACCACGACAAGCGCTTCGCTGCCTTCTTTGCCCACGCCGGCATCTTCAACACCGAGGCCCAGTACCTCGAGACAGAGGAGATGTGGTTTGCCAACTGGGACATGGGCGGCGCCTTCTGGGACAAGGACAACGCCGTGGCCCAGCGCACCTTTGCCAACTCGCCCCACCGCTTTGTCGACAAATGGGACACCCCCATCATGGTCTCGCACGGCGAGTACGACTTCCGCATCCTTGCCTCGCAGGGCATGCAGGCCTTCAACGCCGCCAAGCTGCGCGGCATACCCGCCGAGATGGTGATTTTCCCCGACGAATGTCACTGGATCCTCAAGCCCCAGAATGCCGTGATGTGGCAGCGCTTATACTTCCGCTGGTTCGACCGCTGGCTCAAGGACGACAAAAACAGCAAGTAAACCGCTCAGTATCAGCCGATGTCGAAAACCAGCCTTAAAAAAGAGCTGAAGATGCTCAACGAGGAGCAGGTCAAGGAGATGATGCTTGACCTGTACACCTCGTGCAAGGAAGCCCGCGAATACCTCGACTTCTTTGTCGACCCGCACGTCGACGAACTGTTCGACAAGCACTTCAACGAAATCGAGAAAGAAGCCTGGCGCGGAAAATATGGCCGTTCGGCGGCCCGCATAAGCCGCATCCGCAACACGGTCAGGCACTTCCTGAGCTTCGACGCCGGCGCCGAGCACGATTTGCTGCTGATGGAGCGAACCATCGGCGAGCTGCTGAAAGTGACCTACCGCCGCTACGTGTCGGCACCATTCGAGAACGGCATCATCAAGCTCGCCGCCGACCTGCTCAAATACGGCGAGCGTCAGCAGGTGTTCGACATGGCCCTTGCCGCCTACGACCGCATCCTCCGCAACGACTACCTGACCCGTAGCATCCGCGCCGAAATGACGCGCCAGCTTGAAGATTTCATCTCCCTGGCACGCCCCGTCAAGCGCTAACGGCAAAGGCCGCCGCGATAGCTAAAATAGCCAAATTAGCTAAATTAGCTAAGATAGCTATAATAGCTAAAATATCTAAAATAGCTAAAATAGCTAAGTAGCTATATTAGCCCGGCCCGCTCTACAAAAAACCGCACACCCCATCATAAAAAATGCGCGAAGCAACACCTTTCGCGCATTTTTTGTATCTTTGCACCGATTATGCGTAAAACCCTGCTGATACTCATCGGCACACTGATGTGCGTCTGCCTCGCCGGCCTTGCCAAAAAGCCCGTGGAGGTTGCGCCGTCGTATGCCTGGAAGATTATGCCGCCTCTGGGCCTGCACGAGGAAGCCGACATCGACACCAACTTCATCGACTACTCGCGCCAGTCAGTCCCCTCGGCCGTCAGCGACGCCTGGGCCACTACCGGCAACTACGGCGCCGAAGGACGCGAGATGATATGGTACAAGCGCCCGGCCATGAGCGACTTCTTTTTCCGCGACGCCCTCAGCGCCTGGCTGCCCTCGCTCGAGACGCAGAAGTTCTACAACACGCGCATACCCATGACGCTGCTGTCGTACAACACCGCCGGCGGCAAGGAGACCACACAGGACCGCCTGAAGGGCATCTTCTCGGGCAACATCAACAGCAAGGCCCAGGTGGGCGCGCTGCTCGACTACATCTACTCGAAGGGCTGCTACCAGAACCAGGCCGACAAAAACCTCATCTGGGGCCTCAACGGCTCGTATATGGGCGACCGCTTCGAGTTCCAGGGCTTCTACAACCACTGGAACGGCCTCAACAAAGAAAACGGCGGCATCGAGGACGACCGCTACATCACCGACCCCGAGGAGGTGCAGGGCGGCGTCTCGAGCGTCAACCCGCAGACGATACCCGTGCTGCTGACATCGGCCACCAACCGTCTCAGCGGCGCCCAGCTTTACCTCAACGCCCGCTACAAAGTGGGCCACTGGCACGAGGAGCAGGTCGACACAACGGTGGTGCGCACCTACATCCCCGTCAGCTCGTTCATCTGGACGATGGAGTACAACCGCGGGCGACACGTCTTCCGCAACGACGCCGCCGGCGAGGCGCACAAGCTGTGGGAGAACATGTACCTCACCCACGACCACACATACGACAAGACAACCTATTGGTCGCTGCGCAACACCGTGGGCGTGTCGCTGCTCGAGGGATGGCACAAGCTCTTCCCCTTCGGCGTCGCCGCCTACGCCACCCACGAGATACGCCGCTACAACCAGACGGCCGACACCCTCAGCCACGAAGGCACGGGCCTGACTCCCCTGCCCGACTTCGCTCCCGAAATCGCCAACTCGGTGACGCAGAACCTGCTGTATGTCGGCGGACAGATCACCAAACAGCGCGGTTCGATACTGACCTACGGCGCCACCGCCAAAATCGGCATCGTGGGCCCGGCGGCGGGAGACCTGCACATCGACGGCAACATCCGCACACGCTTCCCGCTGTTGGGCGACTCGGTCAGCATCACGGCAATAGCGCGCTTCACCAACGAGCACGCCCCCTTCCTGATGAACAACTACCGGTCGAACCACTTTATGTGGCACAACAACTTCGGCAAGGAGCGGCGCCTCAACATCGGCGGAAGCCTCAACCTGCGCCGCACCGACACGCGCCTCGATGTCTTTGTGGAGAACGTGCAGAACCACATCTACTTCGGGCCCGACTTCATGCCCGCGCAGCACGGCGGCTCGGTGCAGGTGCTGACGGCACGGCTGCAGCAGAACCTCAGCTGGCGCGCACTACACTGGGACAACACGCTCACCTTCCAGAAGTCGGCCGACGAAAGCGTCATCCCCCTGCCCAAGTTTGTCGTCTACTCAAACCTTTACGCCATCTTCCGCATCGCCACCCTGCGTATCCAGCTCGGCATCGACTGCGACTGGTATACAAAGTATTACGCGCCCAACTACCAGCCCGCCACAATGAGCTTTGCCGTCCAGCGCGAGGTAAAAATCGGCAACTATCCGTTTATGAACCTCTATGCCAACATGCACCTGGGCAAGGTGCGCTTCTACGTGATGATGTCGCACATCAATCAGGGCATCATCGGCGGCAACAACTGGTTCTCGATGCCCCACTATCCCCTTAACCCGCGCCGTTTCCAGATTGGACTCAGCGTCGACTTCGCCAACTGAGCCATGGAACAGCGCGACACCACCTCCAACAAAAGGCGCCCGACACCCATCGCCCGGGGTCGCGTGCTCACCGTCATCGCCGCGCTGGCGGGAGTGCTGGTGCTGTTCTTTATCGTCGGCCGCTGCTCGCGCACACGCGGGCCTATGTTTGCCCCGCCGGGAAAGTCGGGAGGCGACACCCTCGACATCGCCATCGAAGTATCGCCGCTGTCCTACAACATGAGCGGCGACAGCGTCCAAGGTCTTGACTACGAAATGATAACCGCTATGGCCGCCGACAACAGGCGTCCCGTCAAGCTGCATCCCTTCGCCCCCCTGCCGTACGCCCTGAGAGGCCTGCGCGAGGGACGGTACGACATCATCATCTCCGCCCTGCCCTCGACACGCCGGCTCAAAGACTCGGTGATGCTGTCGTCACCGCTGTACCTTGACCGTCAGGTGCTTGTACAGCGCCGCGACGACTCGACAGCCGTCACCTCACCCCAGCAGCTGGGCGGCCGCGAGGTGTGGATTGCCGACGGCTCGCCGATGGCCGACCGCATCGATAACCTGTCGTCGGAGATAGGCAGCAAAATCACCGTGAGGACACAGAAAGGCCGCACGGCCGAGCACCTTGTGATGCTCGTCGAGGCGGGTAAAATCCCCAATGCCGTCGTCAACGAGGGCCTTGCCCGCAGCATGGCCGCCCGCGACAGTATCCTCACCTACGACACCCCCGTCAGCTTCACCCAGTTCCAGACCTGGGCCGTCGCCGACGGCAACACCGCCATGCGCGACCTGCTAAACGGGTGGATTGCCTGCTTCCGCACCACCGGCACCTACACCCGCCTGCTCGAAAAGTACGGGATGACTGCCCCCAAACAGTAAGGGCGCGACCACACCCCAAACAGTAAGGATGACTGCCCCCAAACAGTAAGCCGGGAGCAGCACTCCACTCCATTTTTCCCATTTTTGACGATAGCAAAATGCAAGCGCACAGCATCGGCTACAGCCGTCGGTGCGCCTTTTGTGTTGCAATTCGACACATCGGCCAACAAAATGCAATTTACTCGCATATTTTTTTAAACAAAATACACGTAAAATTTGTATATTTTCGACAAAGAGTATAAATTTGCACCCTGTTATCCGCAATGAAAGCCAGACGATGCGCCAAACTTGATTTTTGCCATCAAAACCAGGCATGGGGATTTCCAAACAACATATACTAACAATCATCACATAGCAATTCGACAACAACTATTACCGTTAGGTAATTTTTCGACAGACCAGACACTTTACACACTCCACACATCCGTATGCCAACGTGGCGTCGAGGAACGTCGCATGGCACAGCCCCGGCCCGAACCTAACGGGCCTTCACACATAAAACTATAATAGTAACCCGATATATTAATGTAAGATGAAGAAATTTGCACTCTTCCTTTCGGCCACAGCCATCGCTGTCGGCGCCTCGCAGGCCCGCACACTGTCGCCGGACGAAGCCCTGAGCCGCCTCGACGAGGCGTCCGCATCCACTCAGGGTATGCGCGCTCCCAAGTTCAACGGAGCCAAGAAGCTGGTCAAGACAGCTACTTTCAACAACCTGCCCACCTACTACGTCTTCTCCACTCCCTCACAGACGATCTTCGTGGGCGCCGACGATGTGGCACAGCCCCTCCTCGGTTACATTGACAACCCCGACTTCAACGAGGCCGGTATGCCTCCCGCAATGAAATGGTGGCTGGAAGAGTACAGCCGCCAGATTGAATACGCCACCGCCCGCCAGGCCAAGGCCGCTCCCGTCCGCCAGAAGGTGCAGAGCAAGCTCAGCCAGGCCCCGATGAAGGCCACACGCTCGGCCATCTCGCCCCTCTGCGCCACAACATGGGACCAGGGCGCTCCCTACAACAACCTCATGCCCACCAAGAGCGGCCAGCGCACGTACACCGGCTGCGTGGCTACGGCAATGGCCCAGGTGATGAAATATCACAACTATCCCGCACAGGGCAAGGGCTCGAACTCGTACACCTGGAACAACCAGACGCTGTCGATGAACTTTGCCAACACCACCTTTGACTGGGCCAACATGCTCAACTCGTACCCCAGCTCGTCGTCGGGCACCTCGGCACAGCGCACCGCCATCGCCACACTGATGAAGGCCTGCGGTTATGCCGTCAACATGGAGTACGGCATCGACTCGGACGGCGGCTCGGGCGCAATGAGCTTCGACATCGCCCCCGCCCTGGTCGACAACTTCCAGTATGACAACGCCACGCACACCGAGTTCCGCGACTACTACTCGACCGACGAGTGGGAGGAGATGATGTACGACAACCTCAAGAACGTCGGCCCCATCGTGTACTGCGGTGTCGCCAACGGCGGCGGCCACTGCTTTGTCTGCGACGGCTACAAGACCGACGGCACCTTCCACATCAACTGGGGCTGGAGCGGCAGCTACGACGGCTACTTCAAGCTCAACGCCCTCAACCCGGAGGGACAGGGCGCAGGTGGCTTCGCCGGCGGCTACAACACCCAGCAGGACGCCACCCTCGGCATCCGCAAGCCCGTCAGCGGCTCGGTTAAGCCCGAGTCGTACATGGCCATCTACGGCACATTCAAGACCACGGCCAGCAGCCGCGACCTCACCTTCTCGGCCACCAACGGCGGTTTCTACAACATGTCGTCGTACGCCGCCTCGTTCACCGTCGCCCTCGCCCTCAAGGACAGCAACGGAAACGTGCAGTATGTAGGCTCCAAGAGCCTCGGCACCGTGCAGCCCGGCTACGGTACCGGCAGCATCGCCCTCTCCATCCCCAGCTCGGTTGCCGCCGGCACATACAAGGCTTCGCTTGTATACAAGGTGTCGGGAGACTGGAAGCCCTTCAAGGTCACCTACGGCGACAACAACTACGCCAACATCACCCTGACCTCGTCCAAGGCCACCGTCAACTCGTACGGCTTTGAGGCCGCCGACGGCTCGACAGGCGGCAGCAGCTCAGGCTCGGGCTCGGAAACCGAAACCGGCAGCTTCTCCGTCACCGGCTACACCACCAGCACCGGCTTCACAGTCGGCGAGACCGCCCATGTCAGCGCCACTGTCAAGAGCACCTACAGCTCGGCTCAGTCGTTAACCCTTTCTGGCTACCTGTGCACTTACGCCGACAACAAGTACAGCGTCGCCGCCAAACTTGGCTCGGCTACCGTCAGCGTCAAGGCCAACGGCACCGCCACAGCCTCGATGAGCGCCACCCTCAGCAGCTCGCTCAGCGCCGGCAGCTACTACATCTGCTTCACCGACGCCGACGGCTACATCCTCAACACCCCCGAGCAGGTAACCGTCAAGGCTGCCTCGTCGGGCACCGACACCGGCAAGATCTCTGTCACCTCGATGACACCCTCTGCCTTCACCATCGGCGAAACCGCCACCGTCACGACCGTCTTCAGCAACACCTACACCAGCCAGAAGACCATCACCGCCAAGGTTGTGCTGTGCACACAAAGCAGCTCCTCCTACTCTATCAAGGCCACCCTGCAGAGCCAGAGCGTGACAATCGCCAAGTCGGCCACCAAGACCGTCACCTTCTCGGGCACCGTTCCCTCTGACCTCGAGGCCGGCACATACTACCTCATCGTTGCCGACTCTGACAACAACATGCTCAGCAGCGTCCAGGCTGTCACCGTCAGCAAAGCCAGCACTCCCGCCGAGGAGACCGGCGAGGTTACCGTAACATCGGTAAGCGCCTCGGGCGACCTCGTTGTCGGCGAAGCCGCCACCGTCAAGGCTGTCTTCAAGAGCACCTGGCCCACCCAGGCTCAGACCGAGACATACCGCGCCATCCTGGCTTCCAAGTCAACCTCGGGCTACACCGTCAAGGCCACACTTGCCACAAAGGAGATTGCCGTGCCCGCCAACACATCTACCACCGTCAGCTTCAACGGCACCGTCTCGTCGTCACTGGCTGCCGGCACATATTACCTGCTCATCGCCAACTCGGCCAACAAGGTTGTCGGAACTCCCGTTCAGGTAACCGTCCTGGAGGCCGGCTCGGGCGAGGAAGAAGAACAGACCGTCGTTGTCACCCAGGCTACCGTCACCAAGGGCTTCACCCAGGGTCTGGCATACACCGTCGCCGTCACCGCCAAGAGCACCTACTCGACCAGCCAGTCGCTCACGCTCGTGGGCTACCTCTGCAGCCTCAGCAACAGCAGCTACAGCATCGAGGAACAGCTTGGCAGCGTTTCGGTAACCGTTTCGGCCAACTCCACCAAGACCGCCAACATCAGCGGCACCCTGTCGTCTGACATCGAGGCCGGCAGCTACTACCTGGTAATCTGCGACGAGAACAACACCATCCTCAACACTCCCGCCCAGGTAACCGTAGAGGCCAAGCAGGAGACCACCACTACCACCTCTTCCACCGCCAACCTCGCCATCAGCAGCGTCAGCACCTCGACCGGCTTCACCGCCTCGTCGGCCTGCAAACTCTCTGTCGAGTTCACCAACCAGGGTTCGACCGCCGTCGACGCCAAAGTTACCCCCACCATCTACAAGAAGAGCTGGTTCTCCTACTCGAAGAAGTGCGCACTCAACCAGAGCTCGGTCAAGGTATCGGCCAACGGCACCGCCACCGTCGCCTTCTCCGGCACCCTCAGTGCCCTCAGCGCCGGCACATACTACCTGCGCTTCATCGACGAAAGCGGCGCGATCGTAGGCAGCAAGACCTACAGTCTCACCGTCAGCGCAGCCTCCTCGCGCAGCTACACCGCACGCAACTTCAGCATGGCATCGCCCAACGCCGTCGATCCCGATAACGCCAGCATGGCCGTCGACGTCGAGGCTCTCGACGAGGACGTCGCTCCCCAGTTCATCGCCATCATCACCCCGCTCGGCAACGAGGACAACACCACCACCATCGCCGCCTTCTCGTCAAAGGTTATTCCTTCGGGACAGACCGAGCGTCTGAACTTCTTCGGCATGCTTGACAACCTCGTCGAAGGCGCCGAGTACCAGGCCAGCCTCTACACCCTCGATGCCAACAACATCTACAGCGGCCTCGACTACGTAGACGCTATCCGCTTCAAGGCCGGCAGCACCACCGGTGTCCACGACATCATCGTCAACGAGGAAGAGACTGTCGGCAACACCGACGCCGACGCCGTCTACTACGACCTCAAGGGCGCCCGTGTCGACAACAGCAACATCGCCCCCGGCATCTACATCAAGCGCACTCCCGCCGCCATCACCAAGGTGCTGGTAAAGTAAAGCGCTGACACCCCCTAACCGACAGGCTGACGCCCCCGCGTCAGCCTGTTTTTTTGCCCCTGCCGCCGGATTGACCCAATTAGGCTGATTAGACTTATTAGACCAATTAGACTTATTAGATTTATTAGACTTATTAGTCCAATCAGCCTTATCGCTCCCCGCGCCGCAGCTTGCTTGCGTTAATTGTTGTTAATGGCGCGAGGGGTTTGGGGGCATTTCGTTAATTTTGTGGTATGGCTGAGGTTTGGCAGTACATAATGACCAATGCATGGGTGCACAACACCTTTCTGGTTGTGTACGCGGCCACCATTTTCCTGATTTTGGGCATCGTGCTGGCCGAAAACCGCAACCCGGTGAAGTCTCTGGCATGGATTACCGTGCTTCTGCTGCTGCCCGTGGTGGGCATCATCCTCTACATCTTCTTCGGACGCAACATACGCAACACGCGCATGATTTCGCGCCGCAACCGCCGCCGCCTCAAACGCGCCGAGCGTTACCGCAACCCCGACCTGTCGAGTCTGGGCCTGCGCGAACAGACACAGCAGCAGATAAGGCTGGCACGGTCGCTGTGCGACGCCCAGTTCTTCCCCGGCAACGACATCCGCGTCTTCACGTCGGGACAGGCCAAGATGGCGGCGCTCGAGGCCGACCTCCGGGCCGCCACTCACTACATCAATCTGCAATATTACATCTTCACCGACGACAACATCGGCCGCCGCATCGCCGACATACTGATGGAGAAGGCGCGTCAGGGCGTCAAGGTGCGCGTCATCTACGACCACGTGGGCTCGTTCCGCACCGGCAACCGCTTCTGGCGCAAGATGAAGAAGGCGGGCGTCGAGTGTCACCCGTTCTTCAAGGTCACCCTCCCCGTCTTCGGCAGCCGCATCAACTGGCGCAACCACCGCAAGCTGGTCATCATCGACGGCAAGGTGGGATATGTGGGCGGCATGAACATCGCCGACCGGTACATCACAGGCGGCAAGAAGTTCAAGACCTGGCGCGACGCACACCTGCGCGTCATCGGCCCGGCGGTGCGCTCGCTGCAATACTCGTTTGCCGTCGACTGGAACTTCATGGGCATGCCCCTTATCGAGGACGAGGTGCCCGAGACACCCGAGACGGGCGAGATGGGCGCGCAGCTGGTGACCTCGGGGCCCACATCGTCGTGGAGCAACGACGAGCTCATCTACCAGCGCGCCATAGCCTCGGCACAGAAGCGCATATTCATACAGACGCCCTACTTCCTGCCCACCGACGGCCTGCTGAAGGCCCTGCAGACCGCCGCTCTGTCGCGCGTGGACGTGCGCATTATCCTGCCGCAGCACAGCGACTCGCGCATGCTTGACTACGCCTCGTTCAGCTACATCGCCGAGTGTCTGCGCTCGGGCATAAAAATCTACCTCTACGAGGACGGCATGATGCACGCCAAGACAATGATTGTCGACGACGAGGTAGCGGCCGTGGGCTCGACTAACTTCGACTTCCGCAGCTTCGAGCACAACTTCGAGGTGAATATGTTCATCTTCTCGCGGCAGTTCAACGAGCGCATGACATCGATATTTATGAGCGACCTGCGCCACTCGCGCCGCCTGCTGCAGTCGCAATGGGCGCGCCGCTCGTTCTTCCACAAAGCCGCCGAGTCGGTGGTGCGCCTGCTGTCGCCCATCCTTTGACAAACCAAACCACAGACACACAGAAATATGGACAACACGATAGAAAAAGAGAAAGAGCGCTTTTGCAAGCTGCTGCTTGATACCGGGCGCGAAAACATGGAATACGTAATCGAGGACCTCGAGGCTTTGGGCTTCTTCAAAGCGCCGGCCTCGGTACGCAACCACGACAACTACGAGGGCGGCCTGGTCCACCACTCGCTCCAGGTCTACGACACGGCGATGGCGCTGCGCGAGGCACTGATAAAGCTCAACCCCGAGCTTGAGCTCCAGCTTCCGCCCGACTCGGTGGCGGTGGCAACCCTGCTCCACGACGTATGCAAGGCCGATATTTACCGCAAGACGGTGCGCCAGCGCAAGAACGAGGTAGGCCAGTACGAGAAATACGACGACTACAGCTACGACTACTCAGACCTGCCCGTCGGCCACGGCGAGAAGTCCGTCATACGCCTTCTGCGCAGCGGCCTCGACCTCGAGGACAACGAAATTCTTGCCATACGCTGGCACATGGGCCCCTGGGAGGTCGACACCACCAACCGCGAGCAGGAGGGCATGTACCGTCAGGCCCAGCAGAACTCGCCCCTGGTAGCCCTTGTGCACAACGCCGACTCCTTTGCCGCCCTCACCCAGAAAACCTCCTTCTGACCCCTCACCCCAAGGGCGTTTCAGCGCAGCGTTTAGATACAAACAAGCAGGGACAAGCCTAAGGCCTGTCCCTGCTTGTTTTTCAGGTTTTGCAACCCCTTGTGTTTGTGTTTTTACATAAACACCGGGGCGAGGTAGCGGGCGAGGGTCCAGCCGCCGACGAGGAGCCAGATGTAGATGAGGAAGGCGAGCACAAAGGGCTTGGCACCGGCTTTCTTGAACTTGTCGACGCTGGTCTCGGCGCCGAGGGCTGCCATGGCCATCGTCAGCAGGAAGGTGTCGATGTAATTGATGACGTCCACCACGGCCGCGGGCAGCAGGTCGAAGCTGTTGAAGGCTATCACGGCAAGGAAGCCGAGAGCAAACCAGGGAACGGCAATCTTGCTCTTGCCGGCGACTTCGCCGCCTTCGGCCGTCGCCGCCGACTTGCGCGATGCCACCCACAGCGCCAGCACGAGCAGCACGGGCACGAGCAACATCACCCTTATCATCTTCACTATCACCGTGATGTTGGCGATTTCGCCGCCCATGGCGTTGCCGGCGCCGACGGCATGTGCCACCTCGTGCAGGGTCGAGCCGCCGAAGAGGCCCATCTGCACGGGGTCGAGGCTGAGGATGCCGGCACGGTAGGCGATGGGATAGAGGAACATCGAGAGGGTGCCGAATATCACCACCGTGGCCACGGCGACGGCGGTCTTGTAGGGTTTGGTGCGCAGGGTGGCCTCGGCGCCGAGGACGGCGGCGGCACCGCAGATGCCCGAGCCTATCGACGTCAGCAGGGCGATGTCACGGTCCATCCGCAGCAGCCGGCCAAGCCAGTAGCCGCCGATTATCGTCACGGTGACGACGATGACATCAATCACGATGCCGGCCGTGCCCACCGCCACAACGTCCTGGAAGGTTAGGCGGAAGCCGTAGAGGATGATGCCGAGACGAAGCACTTTCTTCGAGCAGAACTGTATGCCGGGCACCCACGTGTCGGGCAGGTGCATACGCAGCGAATTGGCGTAAATCATGCCCAGGATGATGCCGATAATCATCGGGCTGAGCGAGAGGTCGGTGAAAATGCGGGCGCTGCCGATGTAGAAGGCGGCGCACGAGAACAGCGCTATGAGCAGCACTCCATGCCACATGGAGGCTCGTTTGGCATTTAGCATACTTTTAATGTGATGGTCTTGGGTTCGTTATTGTAATTGTTTATCTATCCTAATTTTGATGAAGGAAACGGGGCCGGTTGTTTACTCGGTAACCGGGAAATGGTTATTTTGCCGGAGGGGTGGCGGTGTTGTCGGTCGTCGGCAGCATATCCAGCCAGTAGGCTTTGAGCAGGTCCATAGATGTGCCCGAGACGATACCGTGGCCCTCGATCTGCAGGGTGGGATAAGGCGAGTCGACCGGTTCGGGCGTGACTATCACGCGTGAGCCGTCGTCGTAAGCAAAATAGTAGGTGATTATCAGCATCGAGCCTTCGGCCTCGCGGTAGCCCTGGAGGTTGCGGTCGGGCTCGCCGCGCATCTTGTCGGTGTCGGTATACATCAGCAGGCGGTAGGTGGGCTTGACACCCTCTTTTGTCGAGCGGTCGATGCGGTAGATGTGCTTGCCGTCCTTCTGGCGGAAGCAGCACTCGGGGGTCCATCCCTTGCTCAGCGACACCGACAGCGAGGCCAGGTCACGGGCGACAAGGGTATCGCGGAGGGCCTGCTCGGCCTTGCCCATATAGGGGATGGAGTAGATGCTGTCGTCGACCCACACATACTGGCCGTCCAGCAGCGACCAGCCGCGCCAGCCGTTCTGGCTCCAGTCGGCAGCCTTGGACGATGCTATGGTCCGGTGCAGCGAGTCGTCGACGATGAAATCGTACGCGCGCAGCATCTCGGCCTTGTTGTTGATGTCGTGCAGGGGGTACTCGCGCTGGAGGGGGTAAAGGATGAGCGAGGCAAACTTGTCCTTGTCGTTCTTTGCCATCGCCTCGATGACGGGACGAACCGGGTCGGGGAACGAGTCGAGGCGTGCCCGGGTGATGGCCTTAGGCGACTTGTCGTTAGAGCAGGCCGACAGTGCGAATATTATGGACGCCGCAACGGACGCTATTACTATTTTCAGACGCATAAGCTTATTATTCGTATGTTTCTTTTATTCATTTGAAAACTTCGATGAAAAGCTCCTTGAACTCTTCGGTGCGCCGCCGCTTAAGGCCGTTGTGCACCTTGCCCTTGTATCGGTTGAACGATAGGTAGACGTCGCGGATGTTACGGTCGCCCTTGTCGAGTTTCTTCAACAGCGACGAACGCTGCACCCTGCCGCGTCCCACATTATAGGCCAGCACACCGAGGAGCAGCGAATCGGCGCCGTATTTCTTGAACACGGCCATATTCTCGCGCAGGTCCTTGCGCAACAGCGCGTCGGCCTCTTTTTCGGTGAGGGTGCGCTTGCGGTTGAATTTCTCGCCCGGCTGGACGCCGTGGCCATATCCGACAAAGGGCCAGTCCTTGGGTTTGTGCATCGTTTCGTACTTTTTTATAATACGCACGGCAACCTCGAACAGCGAGTCGGCCTCGGCCTTGCTAAGCTGTCCCGTTCGCGACCGCACGGCACTGCATGTCACCAGCACCGCGCAAGTGGTTACCACCGTCGCCAAAATGGCTATAACAAGTCTTCTCATTACTGTCAGTTATGTTATTGTACGGCAAAGGGCCTGCATGGTGCGCAAGCCACAGCCTCGTTATATAAACGGCCAAGGCGTTGGTAATGTTCCACAAAGGGAAGGACTTGATGGCCGGGACGCTTCGCTTTTAGCTACTATAGCTATCTTAGCTATTTTAGCTACTTTAGCTACCTTAGGCGCCGGCGGCTATGCCTCCTGTCCGGCAAAGGTACAAAAAAAAGTGCGACCGTGATGGTCGCACCGGCGCAGTTATTAGCTGCAAGTGTCTTCCCCTGGTTAAGATTTCAATAAGGTTTTAATTGCTCTGATTGTAGTATTTAAGGTTTGCTCTGTTTGCTTGTGTTATTCTTCGCGGCTTTTGCCGTTATGGTATTTTCAGGCAAGAAGGTTGTTGGCTTCTAATTCGAGCGAACGTTGTTGACAGTGACGCGCGTACGCAAATTCGGTCGGGCCGAACCTGCGGCCGCACACACTGACAGCTATTTTCACTCACTGTAAACCTCCGACGGCCCTCCGGCCTGCGGAACCGACATCGCCGCGGCCTCTGTAGGCGTTGGCATACTTCGGTTTGTTTACAGCGCAAAAATATAACTAAAAAACCATCCCGGCAAGGTTCAGTAAAAGGACCTGGTAAACACAATATTTAATATAGCGTTGATTATCAGTCTGCTTTTACTACAAAATGGTAGATTAATATTTAGTAACGATTAAAACATGCAAGGGTCGATTATAGCGAAATCTGACCCAGCGAACGTACCGTTTCGGCAAAATTCTCGCGCGGAATTAACGCTTTGTTGCGCAGTCGCTGCGAAGTGTTGTAGACGGTCTGCACCGACACGTGCAGGAATTTGGCAATCTTGCTGCTGTCGCTGACTCCGAGTCGCATCAGGGCACAGATACGCAGCTCGGTGTTGAGCACGCCCTGCTGTTTCTTCTCAATCTGCGAGTCGGGTTTGAGCAGCGTGTTCAGGTCGGTGACGAAGTCGGGGTAGATGCGCAGGAAGAGCCGGTCGAAGTTAGCGTAAAGGTCTTTCAGCTCGCGGTTGGACAGTTCGCCCGATTTGGCGATGTCGCGCGCCTCCTCGTATTTGCCGGCAATCATCAGGCGGAAGATGCGCTTCCTGAAGTCCTCGATCTTGGTGATGTAGTCCGAGCACAGGGCGAAGATGTCGGCGATACACTTCTCTTTGTCGCTGTTCGACGTCACCAGGTCGGAGGCGTTCTGCACGGCGTCGTCGTATTTCTCGGCAAGTTTCTCGTTCGAGGCCTCGAGCTTGAGGTTTGTGGCGTGCAGCTCCTCGCGCGTGCACTGCAGGCGCTGTACGTGCTGCGACAGCTCGGCGTTGGCCTCGTGCAGATTGCGGCGCGAACGTTTGAGCGAGCGCGTGCGGCGCACCAGCAGAACTACCGCCACCGCCAACACCGCCAACAGGGCTATCAGCGAGACCAGCAGCACCTTAGTCTGGCGCGCCTGTCGCGTGTTGCGGTCGAGGATGGCGCGCATTGTGCGGTCCTGCGACGCAGCCAGCGAAGGCATACGTACCTGGCTCTTGTAGCGGCTGGCGCAGGCAATGGCATAGTTGATGTATTTTGACGCGCGGTCAAGGTCGCCTTTGTCGTACAGGATGTTGGCCACCGACTCGAGCGAGGCAATCTCCTTGTTACACGTGCGGGCGTCGGCCATGGCCGAGAGAATGAGGTAGCGCAGTTTGTTGTCGTCGTCGTTCTTGTAGCCGTACAGCTGGCTCAGCACGTATGCGTTGAGGGCGTCGTCGCGGGTGCTGAAGGACGATTTGTCGACACGTGGCTTGAGATCGGCGATGGCCTGGTCGACCTGCTGCGGATTTTTGTATGTCTCCCACCCTCGCAGGCCGCAGTACGACTGCGCCTCGGCGGGCATCGACGCGATGGTGTGGCGCAGCAGCGAGTCAAGCTGATGGATTTCCAGTCCCTCGCGGCCCTCGGCGTCGGACGACTGGTGGGTGGCCAAGAAAAGCATGCGGTCGCAATACTTGTACAGCTGGTCGGGCGTGAAGGCACTGCGGTCGAGACGCATCAGCGAACGGTAGGCCTCGTCCATAAATCCGGTGGCCGTAAGCACATATATCCTGTTGAGCTCCTGCTCGTTGATGAGGTCGGTGCGGTTGAGCGTGCGCGCCAAGTCAAGACCGCGGCGGGCGTATACGAGAGCCGAGTCGGAGTCGTAGGCCGAATATTCGTCGTAAAGCGACGCCGTCAGCCAGTAACGTTTTTCAGGGTCGGACGCTCCGGCCAGCGAGTTGCGCAACGACGATATGCGCGCCTCTTTTTCGTGGGTGAACCGGGCGCTGTTGTCGATGAGCGAATCGAGACGTTCGAGCAGTCGGGCGTTATCTACCGACACACGTCCCTTGGCGCCGGCCGGAAGTATGGCCATGCAAAAACTCAGGACAACGAATGTTAAATTTAATTTCATTAGCAATCAAAGCAAGAAATTGCGATACAGATTATTATAGAAAGCCGTACCTTTGCAATCGGTAAATCGGTCTGCCGTGACGACAGGCTCTCAGGTAAAAGAATACTTGACGGCAAATTTACCAAAATTAACTCAAACCGCAAAATATCACATATCTTAATGAAATATAGGCTCTTTATTGCATCTGTCATTGCCGCAATGGCTGCCGTTTCGTGCGGCTGCGAGTCAACGGAAGAGAAACCTGTGTCATGGGGCAGCCCCAAAGCCTACGAAACGCCCGAACTCAACGCCGCCGACTCGATGAAACTGGCGCCGCACAACGCGCCCCTGCAGCTTGCCCTCGAGCGCTATGTCGCCCAAAAAGACGGTATGATAGGCATTTGCGTCATCACCGACAGCCTTGTCTACGGCGTTAACAGGGACGAGCACTTTCCGATGATGAGCACCGTAAAGTTTGCCACCGCCCTCGCCGTCACCGACAAGCCGAGGGCGATGACCGACACCATACAGGTGCGCCGCAGCCAGCTCCACCCCGGCACCTGGAGCCCCATACGGCGCCGGCGCAGAGCCGTCGACCAGCCCATCGCCGTCGACCATCTGCTGAAGTATGCCCTCACCCTCAGCGACAACAACGCCTTCGACATCCTCACCGATTACGTCGGCGGCCCGAAGGCCGTCCAGAAATTTCTTGACCGTCAGGGCGTTCACGGCATAATGTTCAAATATGCCGAAAACCAGATGAACGTCAACTGGGAGCTGTACCCCGACAACTGGTGCACCCCGCGCGCCATGGCTACACTGGTCTACAACTTCTACAATCTCGACGACACGCCGGCCACCCGGCGCGTGAAAGAACTGATGGCAGCCTGCAAGACCGGCCACAACCGCCTCCTCGAAGGCATCGCCGAGGAAGGGGCGGTACTGTACCACAAGACCGGCACGGGCGGCAACAACCCCCGCACGGGTCTGCTGCGCGCCATCAACGACGTGGGCTTCGTCAGACTCCCCGACAGCCGCGGCGGCGGCGGATACGCCATCGCCGTCTTTGTCACCGAAGCCAACTTCAACGCCCACGAGGCCGCCCGCTGCATCTCGGACCTCTCCTCCATCGCCTACACCCACCTGCGGTAGCCCACAACGCGCCCGAGACAGGACGCATGGCCACAACCGGGGACTGTGCTCAATCAATCCACGCATTTGATTGTCAAAGCATTAGTAGGGACGTACAGTTTGTGCGTCCCTACTTCCATCTGTGCATAGTTATGGTAGGGTTAGTCGGTTTCGGCCTCGTCAAGCATTTTGCGCGACAGTTGTTTCTGGGCGGTGACGCCGAGCTTGCGTAGTTTTTCGGCCTGTGAGATGAGGTTGCCGTCGCCGTCGGTGAGGCGGCTGCGCACGGCGGCGAGCTGGCGCGACGCCTCGGCCATGGCGCTCTCGGTCTTTTCGACGGCCTCCACCATCAGGCGGAATTTCTCGAGCATAAGGTTGCCGCGGCGGACGATGTCAAGCGAGTTTTTGGTGATTTTTTCGCGGCTCCAGGTGCGTTCGATCAGTCGCAGCAGGGGGATAAGCTGACTTGTCGACACGAGAACGACGTTGCGGGCAAAGGCCTTTTCCCACAGCTGGTTGTCGAGGCGCAAGGCGGCAATATAGGCGGCCTCGACAGGGATGAACATTATCACGAAGCCCAAGGGCTCGCTGCCGTCGGCGACACAGGCCGAGTAGTCTTTGCGCGACAAAGCCTCGATGTGCCGGTTAACCGATTTGAGGTGCTCGGCAGCGGCGGCGCGGCGCGCCTCGGGGTCGTCGGTGAGCGACATTGTGCTGAAGGCCGTGAGCGACATCTTGGAGTCGATGACGGTGTAACGATTTCCGGGATAACGTATTACAACATCGGGGCGCAGGCCGTCGCGTCCCTCGCCCCGCAGCGGGCTGCCGTCCTCGGCACGGGTGGCCTGGATAGTGTACACGTCGGGGTCGAGGCCCGATTTCTCGAGCACGTGCTCGAGGATTACCTCGCCCCACTTGCCCTGGGCGCGCGTGTCGCCACGGAGCACGCGGGCAAGGTCGCCGGCCGTCGCCGACACTTTGTCGTTAGACTGGCGCAAGTCGCCGACGGCCTCGCGCAGGGTGCGCAGGTCGGCCGTCTCCTGCTCGTGGCTGTCGCGAACGGTCTTGCGGAACTCGTCCAGCTCGTTGCGGAAGGGTGTGAGGATGTCGCCGAGCTTTTCGGCGCTGAGGTCGCGGAAAAGCGCCGAATTGGCGTTCATAACCTCGGAGGCAAGCAGCTTGAAACGGTCGTGCATCTGAGTCCGCTCCTCGGCGGCGCGGGCCTCGAGTGCACGGTTTTCAGCCTCAAGGCGCGAGTTTTCGGCCGTCAGGCGTGTCTGCTCGCGACGGCTCTCGTCAAGGCGCGCGTCATGCTCGTCAAGCTGTCGCCGCAGATCGTCGGCAACGGCTTTGACGGCCGCGCCCTGCGTGCGTGCGGCCATAAGGCGCGTGACGGTGAAAACCAGAAGGACGGCGAGGATTACCGCCACAATTGTCAATACAGTAACCATTTATTTATCAGTATAATATCCGTTTAGCCTAAGAGCCCGTTCCTCAATTTATGTTAACGCAGGGCGGGCAGCTTTTGAGCAGATTTGTCGTTGAGGTGAAGGAGTTATGGGGTTCCATAACGACTGAACCGAAACGGCGAAGATGCCAAAAGGTG
>SFLG01000085.1 GCA_004553485.1 Bacteroidales bacterium
AATTAACAACTTAAACCATAGACGATGAAGGGTATCGTTCTTGCCGGAGGCTCGGGCACCCGGCTTTATCCCATTACAAAAGGCGTGTCGAAGCAACTTCTGCCCGTCTACGACAAGCCGATGGTGTATTATCCGATATCGACGCTGATGCTTGCCGGCATACGCGACATACTCATCATCTCGACCCCCGAGGACCTGCCCGCCTTCCGGCGTCTGTTAGGCGACGGCAGCGACTTTGGCGTGCGGTTCGAGTACGCCGAGCAGCCGTCGCCCGACGGTTTGGCACAGGCCTTCATCATCGGACGCGAGTTCATCGGCGACGACAGCGTGTGCCTGGTCCTCGGCGACAACATCTTCCACGGCGCCGGCTTCCAGAAGGTTCTCAGCCAGGCCGTCCGCGCCGCCGAAGACGACGACAAGGCATCGGTCTTCGGCTACTGGGTCGACGACCCCGGCCGCTACGGCGTGGCCGAGTTCGACGCCGAAGGCAACTGCCTGTCGATAGTGGAGAAGCCCGAGCATCCGCGCAGCAACTACGCCGTTGTGGGCCTTTACTTCTACCCCAACAAGGTTGTCGACATCGCTGCCAACGTGCGTCCGTCGGCACGCGGCGAGCTTGAGATTACCAGCGTCAACCAGGCCTTCCTGGCCCAGGGCGAGCTGCGCGTGCAGCCGCTGCCCCGAGGCTTCGCCTGGCTCGACACGGGTACCCATGACTCGCTGGCCGAGGCTTCGATTTACGTCGAAGTGCTCGAGAAACGCCAGGGCCTGAAGATAGCCTGCCTCGAAGGCATAGCCTACCGCAAAGGCTGGATTTCGCGCGAGAAGATGCTTGAGCTGGCGCAGCCCATGCTCAAAAACCAGTATGGCCGCTACCTGCTAAAAGTCATCGACGAGCTCGACCGCAGCAGTGCACCCAACCTGTAACAGGTACCGGTGTGGTTATGTGATGTATGCGGTTTATGTAATGTATGATATACGGCCCTGATGCTGCAAGACCATTCCAAAGTTAAACTCTTCCCATAATATAGATTTTCCTCTGTCAATGTCTCACAAAAACATACTTATAACGGGTGGCGCCGGTTTCATCGGCAACCATGTTGTGCGCCTCTTCGTCAACAAATATCCCGAGTGCCGCATCGTCTGCCTCGACAAGCTCACCTACGCCGGCAACCTTGCCAACCTCAGCGACGTCGAGGCCAAGCCCAACTACGCCTTTGTGCGCGCCGACATCGCTGACATCGATGAGATGCGCCGCATAATCCGCGAATACGAGATTGACGGCATAATCCACCTCGCCGCCGAGAGCCACGTCGACCGCTCGATAACCGACCCGCTGACCTTTGCCCGCACCAACGTCATGGGCACGCTGTCGCTGCTGCAGGCGGCACGCGAGTACTGGGAGTCGCTGCCCGAGCGCTACGACGGCAAGCTGTTCTACCACATCTCCACCGACGAGGTCTACGGCGCCCTGCCCCTGTCGCACCCCGACGGCATCCCCGCGCCGTTCGCCACCCGTGCCTCGTCGGGCGTCAGCCACGAGGCTTACGGCGACGAGTTCTTCACCGAGCTCACGCGCTACAACCCGCACAGCCCCTACTCGGCCGCCAAAGCGTCGTCAGACCACTTTGTGCGCGCCTGGCACGACACCTACGGGATGCCCGTGGTGGTAACAAACTGCTCGAACAACTACGGCCCCTACCAGTTCCCCGAGAAGCTCATCCCGCTGTTCATCAACAACATCCGCCACCGCCGTCCTCTGCCCGTCTATGGCCGCGGCGAAAACGTGCGCGACTGGCTGTATGTCGAGGACCACGCCCGTGCCATCGACACCATCTTCCATCACGGCAAATCAGGCGAGACGTACAACATCGGCGGCTTCAACGAGTGGAAGAACATCGACATCGTGCGTCTGCTGGTTAACACTGTCGACCGCCTGCTTGGCCGTCCCGAAGGTGCCGACCTCGACCTCATCACCTACGTCACCGACCGTCCCGGCCACGACCTGCGCTACGCCATCGACTCGCGCAAGCTGCAGAGCGAGCTGGGCTGGGAGCCCTCGCTGCAGTTTGAGGAGGGCATCGAAAAGACCGTGCGCTGGTACCTTGACAACCAGGACTGGCTCGACAACGTCACCTCGGGCGACTACCAGCAATACTACGCCCGCATGTACGGCAACCGCTAACCACGACACCGCAGGCACAGCCACCTCCAGGCCGTTGCCTAGCCCGTTAGGATTAAGTTCTACGTACTTCCATCACCCGCTCCCGATACAACGACGGCCCGCTGCGATTGCAGCGGGCCGTCGTTGTTGGTTAAGGTCAGGTAAGCGGCTTACTTGGCACCTTCCTGGAGGGCTTTGAACTTGGAGAGCTCCTCGCGGGCTGCGGTGAGGGAGGCCTCGTCGTTGATGGAGCTGTAGTAGCGGGCGAGGTTGCTGTAAGCGTCAACGTAGTACGAGATGCGGTTGTTCTCGTTGGCGGGGTTGGCCAGCTCGGGATCGAGGTTGAGGCGGTCGATGAGCTTCTTCCAGGCCTCGGCCGACTGCTCGTCGGGAACGTTCTGGTTACCGATGGTGCCGATGAGGGCCTTGCGGCGGATGTATGTAGGCGGAATCTGCTCCAGCTCAAGGCCTTCCATAGCCTTGTCCATGATCTTCACGCCTTCGTTGGCATATTCCTTTGCCTTGGCGGGGTCGTCACCGAGAGACGAGGCGGCGCCGAGGAAGTTGAGGGCGGCCATATAGTAGTCAGAAGGATCGAGCTCCTTCGAGTTGGCCAGGGTAATCTTAGCATAGTCGGCGGCCTTGGGATAGTCCTTTACCTCGAAGTAGTAGTCGGAGATAGCGCTGCTGAGCTCGGGGGTGTTGGGCAGGGCGGCATCGCCGTCGAGGAGCACCTGCAGAGCCTCGGCGCGGGTGAGCGAGTCGGTCGAAGCCATCAGCAGGCTCGAGTAGGTGGTGTAGTCAGAGGGGTTGTAACGGCCCTTGAACGAGGGTTTGGTCATGAACTGCTTGGCAGCCTCGAGAGCTGAGGGGTCTTTGGCCGAGGAGAGCGAGCGCACGAGTACGCGGCCGGCCTGGAAGTTCTCGGGGTCCTTCGAGAGGATGTCGCGGCAGACGCGGGCGGCTTCGGGGAACTTGTCGCCGGCGAAGAGCAGGACGGCGTAACGTGCCTCATCCTCGGGGAAGTGGTTGGGGTTGTTCATGTAGGTGCCATACTGCTCGGCGGCACGTGTCCACTTGCCGCTCTGGTAGTATTTCTCGGCCAGCTCGCGCTGTGCCAGGGCCGAGGTGGGGTTGAGCTCGAGCAGCTCCTGGATTTTTTTGATAGCGTAGTCGGGGTTGAGGTTGTAGTACACGTTGGCGTACTTGACGTAAGCGTCAGGACGGATGTAAGGCTTGGTGTTGGTCTTCTCGGCCTCCTTGGTGGCGTTGTCCATGGCGTAGCGGATAGCCATCTCGTACTGCGAGGCTGCCTCGTTGAAGTTGCCGGCCTTTGCCTCGCGGTCACCCTCGAAGACGTAGATCGAGGGATCGGTGTTCTTCGATTTCTTGCGGGCCTCGGTAATCAGCTTTTCGATATCCTTGGCGTATGTGGTGGGGTTGGCGTCAAAATAAGCGCGGGCGATGTCGACGAGCACCTCGGTGTTCTTCTTGGCAAGGTCCTTGGCTTTTTTGAAGTTGTCGCGGGCAAGGGTAACGTTGTTGCTGCGCATCTGGATAGCGCCGAGACCGACGTAGTTGAAGGGGTTCTCGGGGTCGGCGGCAACTCCAGCCTCAAAGGCGGCCTTTGCCTTGGCGTCCTGGTCAAGGGCGAGGTACGACTGACCCAGGTAGTATTCTGCCAGAGCCTTGTCGGTGCCTGCGTTGTCCTTGTTGCGCTGGAGCAGCGTAATTGCATTTTCGTACTGGCCGGCCTTGTAGTATTCGATGCCGTCCTTGTAGCCCTGGGCCGACATGGTGAGTGCCGAGCTTACCAGGAGTGCGGATAAGAGCTTGAATTTCATGTTAAGCTATTTGGTTTATTGTTTCTGTTTCAGTAATTTGTGGCAAAAATTTGCGTCTCTCAGAGCTGAGCCGCGGGCCGTGCGACAGACTAGCCGCGCCCGGGATTAGTTTTTCAGCGGTAAAGTTAGCATAAAAAACTGAAATCTACAGCACCCTGAGCCCAATAAGTTAACGGGGACGCGTTAATTTGCGTTAATGCGCCGAAAAGACGGCGCTTGCAGGTCCGTTTTTCCGACGTCTTAGCTTTTCCGGCGTCATGGCAGGGCATAATGTCCGGAAAGGGCCGGAGTATCTTCAGACGCCGGCGCAAAGCAAACCCCGGGGAGGGATGCCACCCGGGGTTGTTGTCTGATGGAGCGGGCCGTTCACTTCAGCTCAACGGCATGAACCTGCAGGCGCGCCGGCATTATGCCGGTCATCTGTATCAGCTTCTGGCCGTCGTTGCTGGTGATGAAGGTGTAGAACTTGCCCACGGCGTTGATGGGCGACCCGGTGGTGATGATGTACATCGGGCGTGTGAGCGGGTACGAGCCGTTGTAGATATACTGCTGGTAAGGCTTGTAGGCAATGGCCTCGTACTTCGACATCACCTTGAGGACTTTGACGCCGGAGTTGTCGAGACGGTCGTTGATGGCGCCGCCGTCCACTGCGGCGTCGCTCTGCAGCTCGGCCAGTTTGGTATCCATGGCCAGCGAGTCAAGCTCCATGTCGGGGGTGAGCCAGCTTACGCCAATCACACCGATGGCGCTCTTACGGCTCTGGACGGTCTTGATGACGTTGGGCACCGAGCCGGCCGACGAGACGTTGGGGCCGTATGCGGCGCCGTTGAGCAGCGAGTCGCGCATAAAGGTGGCGAGGCCTGATCCGGGGTTGTCGAAGATGACGTTGATGGGCTGGTCGGCGCCGTCGGGCGAAATCTCGTTCCAGCGCTTGATTTTACCCGTCAGCATCATGCTCAGCTCTTTCAGCGACACCGCGTTGATGTTGTTCTCGGGATTGACAATCAGCGCCACGGCATCGACGGCAATCTTCATCGAGCGCACGTGCGGATATTTCTGGCCCAGCATCTTGCGCTCGTCCTTGGTGAGGTCGCGCCCGATGATGGCGGTGCGTGTTTTTCCGCTCAGCAGCGAGTCGACGGCGACAGCCTGGGGCACGTAGTTGCACAGGATGAAGTTTTTGGGATAGACATACTCAAACACGTCTATCTCCTGCTCCATAATATTCTGGAAGCTTTCGTCGCAGACTATTGTGGCCGAGGAGACGCCCTTGGCCTTGTGGTCGTAGCACGAGGTCAGCAGCACGGCGGCGGCCAAAGCCGCCACAGCTGCCCTCAGTAGTTTTACTGCACGCATGTGATTGATTTTAAAGTTAAAAAGTAGGTTTGGCAGGGAGGGGTCTTATCAGAGTTATCAGAGTTGTCAGAGTTGTCAAAATTATCAGAGACTTGTACCCCTCTCAACTTGCCTCTCAGTCGATGCCGGCATACAGGCGGTAACCGCGCCAGAAGCCGTAGATGATGAGCATGACGCCGACAACGTGGTTGGCCAGAATCCAGCCGCCCGTCTCTGGTGCACCAAAGAAGTTGATGATGCACAGCACACCCATGCCTATATATATAAGAATCATAAAGATGCCGTAGGCCAGACGAAGGGGATGGGGGCTGCGCTTGTCCTCGTCCTCGTATTCCACGCCATGCATCTGTTCGCGGTAACGGCGAAACTCTTCACTTTCGTTATTGCGGTCTTTTTTGAAATCGTCAGCCATAATGTCTGAATTTTATGTTAGTGTAATTTTTTGCTGTTGGAACGCTGTACGCCGTAAATGTACTTTGCAAATGTAGCAATTTTTTTGGCTACAGTAAATTTTTCGGGTATTGTAATTATAGAACAAAACACATAAGACACATAAATAACATAAGCGCATCCCCATATTACCCGCCCCATACCTTTTGCACATGGTAAAACCCAAAATTTATCCGGCTTTTGCTTTGATGCCAAATATTTTCTATATTTGCAATCGCAAGGGGGCGTTATTGCCCCGGCTCAATGGCATGAACGAGAACAAGGCAGACATAGCGGCGGCGGCACGCGTGCGCTTCGGGGCGTACCTGAAGAGCCGGCGTATGCGCTGCACCAGCGAGCGCCTGGCCATCCTCGAAGCCGTGATGGAACATCCCGAGCACTTCAGCGTCGAGGCTTTTGGTGAGCGGCTCGAGGCACGCGGCTTCCACGTGTCGGTGGCGACCCTCTACAACACCTTCGACCTGCTCTGCGACGCCGGGCTGCTGCGCTGCCACCGTCTCAACCACAAAGGCGCCGAGTACGAGCGCGTTGTCCCCGGCCAGAACCACATCCACCTTGTCTGCACCGACTGCGGCAACGTCACCGAGGTGCGCAACCCGGCCCTGTCTGACCAGGCGATGGCCGCCGGACGCCACGGCCGCTTCACCCCCTCCTACTTCACAATGTACGTCTACGGCCTTTGTGCCCGCTGCAAGCGCAAACGCCAACCCCGCAACTAACCCCAACACTCTATACCGCGCCCCCCGGCGCCAATACCGCAAACCGCTGGTTTGCCAACACTGCAGGCCATAGGCCTGCCAATACTGCGCCCCCGGCGCCAATACTTAATACTTACAACTATGGCTATAGTCAAACCTTTCAAGGGTGTACGCCCGCCGCGCGAACTGGTAGCAGAGGTATCGTCGCGCCCCTACGATGTGCTTAACAGCGAAGAAGCCCGCGCCGAAGCCGAGGGCAACGCCAAAAGCCTGTACCATATCATCAAACCCGAAATAGACTTTGCCCCGGGCAAGGACGAGCACGACCCCGAGGTCTACGACAAGGCCGTGGAGAACTTCAAAGCCTTCCAGAAAAACGGCTGGCTCGTACAGGACGACAAGGAGCACTACTACATCTACGCACAGACGATGGACGGCCGCACGCAGTACGGCTTTGTCGTCGCCGCCAGCGTAGAGGACTACCTCAGCGGCAAAATCAAAAAGCACGAGCTCACCCGCCGCGACAAGGAGGAGGACCGAATGAAGCACGTGCGCGTGCAGAACGCCAACATCGAGCCCGTCTTCTTCGCCTTCCCCGACGACCGGGTCCTTGACGACATCATCAAAAGCGTCACCGCCGGGCCAGCCGAATACGACTTTGTCTCGGCAGACGGCTTCGGCCACCACTTCTGGGTAATCGACGACGACGCCACCATCGCCACCATCACGGCCGAATTTGCCAAAATCCCCGCCCTCTACATCGCCGACGGACACCACCGCACCGCCGCTGCGGCCCTGGTCGGCGCCGAGAAGAAGAACGCCAACCCCAACCACCGCGGCGACGAGGAGTACAACTACTTCCTTGCCGTGGCCTTCCCCGCCTCGCACCTGCACATCATCGACTACAACCGCGTGGTGAAGGACCTCAACGGCCTATCGCCGGCCGAATTCCTCGAGAAGCTGCAGTACAACTTCGAGGTTCACGACAAGGGCACCGTTCCTTATCGTCCCGAGCATCTGCACGACTTCTCGCTCTACCTCGAGGGCCGCTGGTACAGCCTTGTCCCCCGCCCCCGCACCTACGATGACGACGACCCCATCGGGCAGCTCGACGTCACAATATCGTCCGACCTCATCCTGCGCGACATCCTGGGCATCCACGACCTGCGCAGCGACAAGCGCATCGACTTTGTCGGCGGCATCCGCGGCCTGGACGAGCTCAAACGCCGCGTCGACTCGGGCGAGATGGCGATGGCCCTGGCCCTCTACCCCGTCACCATGCAGCAGCTGATGCGCATCGCCGACACCGGCAACATCATGCCGCCCAAGACGACGTGGTTCGAGCCCAAGCTGCGCTCGGGCCTGGTTATCCACAAACTCGACGACTGACACGTCAGGGCAATAAGACAGCCCGGTCTGACGTTATAATATACAGGCGCGCGCGGGGGCAACACCCTGCGGGCGTCTGTTTCAAATCAAATAAATCAATCACCGCATTAAAATACCACAATACAACGTGAAACTCAAAGCACTGGCCGCCGTCGTGGCGGCAACGGCAACATTTATGGCATCAGCACAGAACAACCCCTTCTTCAGCGAGTTCACCGGTGAGCACGGCACGCCCCTCTTCTCGCAGATAAAAAACGAGCACTACATCCCCGCCATCGACCGCGGCATCGACCTTGCCAACAAGGAAATCGCCGCCATCGTCGCCAACAGCGAGGCTCCCACTTTTGAGAACACCATCGTCGCCCTCGAGAAATCGGGCAAGGACCTCAGCCGCGTTCTGGGCGTCTACTTCGCCCTGCTCGAGTGCAACTCGGACGACGAGATGATGGAGATGTCGATGGAAATTTCGTCCAAGCTCTCCGACTATTCCACTTCGATAATCCTCAACGAGCCGCTGTGGAAACGCGTGCGCGCCGTCTGGGAGGGCCGCGACAAGCTCAACCTCACCCCCGAGCAGCAGATGCTGCTGAAGAACACCTACGAGTCGTTCGCCCTCAGCGGTGCCGACCTTGAAGGTGCCGACCGCGACGAGTACAAGCGCCTCAGCAGCGAGCTGTCGCAGCTGACCACCATGTTCGGCCAGAACGTGCAGAAGGAGCTCCCCACCTACGAGATATGGCTCACCAAGGACGACCTCGCCGGCCTGCCCGAGAGCCAGGTGGAGGCCGCAGCCCTCGAGGCCGAAAAGAAGGGCCGCAAGGGCGAGTACCTCTTCACCCTCGACGCCCCGGTGTACATGGCATTTATGAAATACAGCGCACGCCCCGACCTGCGCGAGAAGATGTGGCGCCTCTACACGGGCCGAAACACCAAGGGCGAATTCTCGAACGTCGACAATATCAAAAAGATTGCCGACGTACGCCGCCGTATCGCCAACCTGCTGGGCAGCAAAAACTACGCCGAGCAGAGCACCAAGCAGAAGATGGCCCGCAACCCCGAAAACGTGATGGCGCTGCTCAACCAGCTGCGCGAGGCATACACCCCCGCCATGCACGCCGAGATTGACTCGCTCACCGCTTACGCCTCAAAAATCGAGGGTCATCCCGTGACGCTCAAGCCCTGGGACTACAGCTACTACAGCAACAAGTACAAGGCCGCGAAGCACGCCTTCGACGAGGAGGCCCTGCGCCCCTACTTCGAGCTTGACAAGGTAATCAACGGTGTCTTCGGCCTGGCCACTCGCCTCTACGGCCTGCAGTTCACCCCCAACCCCCGCGTGGAGACATACCACCCCGACGCAAAAGCCTTTGACGTCACCGACGCCGACGGCAAATTCATCGGCGTGCTCTACACCGACTTCTTCCCCCGCGCAAGCAAGCGCCCCGGTGCCTGGATGACAAACTTCAAGGAGCAGTGGCGCGAGGCCGACGGCACCGACTCGCGTCCCCTGGTGCAGATTGTGATGAACTTCACCAAGCCCACCGCCGACAAGCCGTCGCTGCTCACCCCCTACGAGGTAGAGACCTTCCTGCACGAGTTCGGCCACGCCCTGCACGGCCTGCTCGCCAACGGCACCTACTCGAGCCTCAGCGGCACCAACGTCTACCGCGACTTTGTCGAGCTGCCCTCGCAGTTCAACGAGAACTACCTGACCAAGAAAGAGTTCCTTGACTCCTTCGCCCGCCACTACGTCACCGGCGAGGCTATGCCCGAGAGCCTGCTCAACGGCCTCATCGCCTCGGCACAGTACGGCGCCGCCTACGCCTGCATGCGCCAGCTGGGATTTGGCTTCCTCGACATGGCCTGGCACACCACCGAAGCTCCCGTCGAGGACGCCGTCGCCTTCGAGATCGAGGCCATGCGCCCCGTCCAGATCTTCGAGCCCGTCGAAGGCTCGATGACCTCGCCCTCCTTCGGCCACATCTTCTCGGGAGGCTACGCCGCCGGCTACTACAGCTACAAATGGGCCGAGGTGCTTGACGCCGATGCCTTCGCCGCCTTCGAGGAAGAAGGCATCTTCAACCCCGCCACCGCGCGCCGCTTCAAAGAGAACATCCTGATGAAAGGCGGCTCCGAGGCTCCCGACGTCCTCTACCGCCGTTTCCGCGGCAAAGACGCCACCATCGACGCCCTCCTCCGCCGCGACGGCATCAAAAAGTAACCGCCCC
>SFLG01000017.1 GCA_004553485.1 Bacteroidales bacterium
TTCAGCCACTACGTCGACTTCACGCGCATCGAGCCGGAGACCGACGCCATCGTAAACGGCAAGCGCCAGCTGCAGTACCGCATGGCCTTTAATCAGACCTACAACTTCCGCTCGTCCATGGAGGGCGGCCTCACCCGCGCCGGCGTCTTCCCTATGAAAGAGAACGTCGAGGACCGTCCCGACCTCACCTTCGACGCCTCGCTCTACAGCGCCTTCAAACCCGACGGCATCAAGCACGACGTCAAGGACAACGGCGGCTACGAGACGGGCGACATCTTTGTCAACATCAACCCCCGCAACCACCTCGAGCTGGGCGCCGGCGACACCTACAAGCTGCACGCCATGCGCAGCTGGGAGCTCACCGACAACACCGTCAACAACTACTTCATCGAGCCCGACTTCCACTTCACCGTCCTCGACACGGACGGCAAGCCCTCTGACAACGTCGTCACCATCGACCACCGTAACGGCTCGGCCTGGGCCGACCTCAAGGCCGTGGGCAACGGCACCGCCATCGTGCTCGTCACCTACGACGCCATCGGCTTGCAACAGTTCTCGAGCAAGCAGTGGAAAGCCTACTTCGGCGGCGAAATCTGGAGCGCCATCTGGCCCGAGAACACCGCGGCCTTTGTTGTGACCGTAGGCCAGGCTGCCTCCACCGCCAAGCCAGAAATGTTTATCAACGAAGAATACAACGAGAACACCAAGAAGGTCGCCGGCAAGTATGTCGATGCCGAGCACGACGTGTTCTACTACCTCGACACCGAGGAGGGCTACCCCTACACCTTCACCCCCGAAAACGCTCCCACAATCGGCGATAAGACGGTCAGCTACAACGGCTTCGGTCAGGCCGGCGTGACCCGCAACGAGGGCTACGGCTCGTACACCGTCCTGCTCAAGGAGGGCCGCCAGATTGTGCGCATCGCCGACGCCAACGGCAACGCCGTCTACCAGGTGCTCACCGCCAAGCCCTGCCACCGCGAAATCGTCAACCTCACCAATCCCGAGAACGAGACAGCCCAGCCCGGCGACAGCGCCACCCGGCCAACAAACTCGCCGGTATCTACAACATGTCGGCCTACACCATCTACAAGGGCATCCCCGACGACGCCAACCAGGCCCTCGGCTCGGCCCAGTACACCTTCGCCTCCACCGAGAGCGCCCAGGCCGTCACCATCGACATCCCCGCCGACTATGACGCCGCCGCCAACCCCGACCTCGCCCTCACCCACGGCGTCATCCAGGTCAACGGCTTCGGCGACCCCATCGGCAACCACCGCATCATCGACCCCGTCGCCGGCCGCTCGCCCAACTTCACCGCCATCTCGCACAAGACCTACTTCGGCGCCCTCCCCGACGTCCACATCGCCGTCACCGCTAACGGCGGCCCCGGCGCTGTCAGCGACATCACCGTCGACGGCGAGCCCACCGTGGTATGCTACTACGACATCCGCGGCATCGCCTCGGAGCGCCCCTTCAAGGGCCTCAACTTTGTGCGCCTCAGCAACGGCGAAGTGCGCAAAGTAATCATCAAATAACAATTGTCCTGCCATAGACACCCGTCAAGGGGGGAGGTGCGGCCACGCCCGCACCTCCCCCTTTGGCTTTGCCCCCGGCCCGCCATCACCTATAATAGCTATCTTAGCTATCTCAGCTACCTTAGCTATCTTAGCTAAATCGCCCTCGGTTTGCCGTTGCCAAGGATTTTTCGTAACTTTGGCAGTTGAACCGCAAATTACCGATTAATGAACCAATCCGACATAAAACGGCTGGCCGTGGTAGGCAGCACGGGGTCGATCGGCACACAGACGCTCGACATCGTTGAACGCTTTCCGCAACTGTACAGCGTGAGCGTGCTCAGCGCCGGCAGCCGCGTAGAGCCGCTGGTCGAACAGGCCCTCAAGTTCAGGCCCGCCCTCGCCGTCATCGCCGACGAGAGCAAGCTGCCCCAACTGCGCGAGGCCCTGGCGCCCGCGGGGATAGCCACAGCAGCCGGGCCGGAGGCCTTGGCCGAAGCAATGACGCGTGACGACGTGGACATGGCCGTCACCGCCACCGTCGGCTACTCGGGCCTCGAGCCTACCATCCGCGCCATAGGCGCCGGCAAGGACATCGCCCTGGCCAACAAGGAGACCCTTGTCGTGGCCGGCGACCTTGTAAACCGCCTCCTCAAAAAATCGCCCACAAAGATTTACCCCGTCGATTCGGAGCACTCGGCCGTGGCCCAGTGCCTGGTGGGAGAGACGGCCGACTCGGTGCGCCGTCTGATAATAACAGCCTCGGGGGGCCCCTTCCGCACCTGGGACGCCGCACGCCTCGCCAACGCCACCGTCGCCGACGCCCTGCGCCACCCCAACTGGAGCATGGGCGCCAAAATCACCGTCGACTCGGCCACGATGCTCAACAAGGCCTTCGAACTCATCGAGGCACACTACCTCTTCGGCATAGAGCCGCGCCGCATACGCGCCGTGGTGCACCCCCAGAGCATCGTGCACTCGATGGTAGAGTTCAAGGACGGCGCCATCAAGGCCCAGCTTGGCGTGCCCGACATGCGCCTGCCCATCGCCTACGCCCTGGGCTGCCACTCGCGCCTCGACCAGGCCGCCCCAAGGCTGACGCTCGAGCAGATGTCGTCGCTGACCTTTGAGGAGCCCGACCTTGACAAGTTCCCCTGCCTGACGCTGGCACGTACGGCGATGGACCGCGGAGGCAACACCGCCTGCGTGATAAACGCCGCCAACGAGGTGGCAAACCTTGCCTTCAGGCAGGGTCGCCTGCCCTACAGCGGCATCTACGACGTCATCACCGCTACCCTCGACCGCGTGGCACACATCGCCGAGCCCGAATACGCCGACTACGTGGCCACCAACGACGAAGCCTGCGCGATAGCCGCCGCCCTCGTCGACAAATATTAGCCCTACGGCACGGCAAAGGCCCCTCTCGGCCCCGGCACGGCTCCCGGCACACCCTACTCTTATTTTTTAATCCCCAAAAGTCTAAAAGCATACCTAATTAATGGAGGCATTCCTCATCAAAGCCCTTCAGCTTATCCTGGCACTGGCCCTGCTCGTCACAATACACGAGTTCGGCCACTATATCTTCGCACGCATGTTCGGCATGCGCGTCGACCGCTTCTACCTCTTTTTCAACCCATGGTTCTCGCTGCTGAAATACTACCCCGACAAGGGCAAGCTGCAGCTCATAGCCTGGACCACGCGTCCCAAAGGCCCCGACGGCAAACCCGACGAGAACGCCGACGAGGTACCCCACGCCCTGCTCTCGTTCAACGTGCGCAAGCACGCCGCCTTCAAGAAAAACGGCAAGCCCTCGTGGGCCGCTACCCTCTACGGCATAGGCTGGCTGCCCCTGGGCGGCTACTGCTCGATTGCCGGAATGATTGACGAGACCAACAACGGCAAGGACCTGGCCAAGGAGCCCGAACCCTGGGAATTCCGCGCCAAAAAGCCCTTCCCGCGCCTGATGGTGATGCTCGCCGGCGTCATCTTCAACTTCGTGCTGGCGATAATCATCTACATCGGCATCGCCTGGTACTGGGGCGACCGTGTCATCCCCTACGAGAACGCCACCGAAGGCATGGACTACATCGCGCAGATGCACGACATAGGCCTGCGCGACGGCGACCGCATCCTCGCCGTCAACGGCAAGGCCGCCGACGCCACCGACAGCCGCCAGATGTGGGACATGGTGCAGGACGGCTCGGTGATAACGGTGGCACGCAAGACAGCCGCCGGCGTCATTGACACCGTCAGCGTCAACGTCCCCGAAGGCTTCCTGGCAAAAATCGCCGACACCAAGACGCCGCTGATGACCTACCGCGTGCCCGTGGTGGTGCTCAAGCCCGTCCACGGCGAGCCCGCCGAAAAAGCCGGTATGCGCGCCGGCGACCGCATCATCGCCGTGGCCGGCAAGCCCACGCCCTCGATGACCGAGTTCTTCCCCGCCCTCACTGCCGCCGCCGGACACACCGTCCCTGTCACTGTCGAGCGCGACGGCAAGGAGGCCACGATGGACGTCGCCGTCAACAGCGACGGCAAAATAGGCGTCCGGCTCGAGGTCGACCCCAACAACCTCTTCGAGGTCAAGGAGGTGGACTACAGCCTCTGGCAGGCCATCCCCAAAGGCATCACCGACGGCACCGACCGCCTCGTCACCTACGTCAGCAGCCTCAAGTTGCTCTTCTCCAAAACCGGCGCACAGAGCGTCGGCGGATTTGGCGCAATAGGCGACATGTTCCCCGAAAAATGGGACTGGTTCAAGTTCTGGAACCTGACGGCCTTCCTGTCGGTCATCCTCGCCTTTATGAACATCCTGCCCATCCCCGCCCTCGACGGCGGCCACGCGATGTTCACCCTGTGGGAGATTGTCACGCGCCGCAAACCCTCCGAAAAGGTTCTCGAGTACGCCCAGATGGCAGGCATGGCCTTCCTGTTCCTGCTGCTGATATACGCCAACCTCAACGACATCTACCGTTTCTTCCTGAAATAGCATAACTTAAGATACTCAACTTAAGACAAATACCGACACCAAGAATGTCCGACAACAAAACAGCAACGTATCCCGAAGTGCGGCTGCGTCCCGGCAAGGACGCCTCGCTGCAGCGCTTCCATCCCTGGGTGTTCAGCGGCGCCATCGCCCGTCTGCCCAAAGACCTTGAAGAGGGCGACCTGGTGCGCGTGGTAACCGCTGACGGCAAAGTGGCCGGCGTGGGACACTACCAGATCGGCAGCATAGCCGTGCGCATGCTCTCGTTCAAGGACGAGGTCATCGACCCCGACTTCTATGCCCGCCGCCTCGAACAGGCCCTGGCTCTGCGCCAGACCCTCGGCCTGGCCCGCGAAGACAACAACACCTACCGCCTGGTACACGGCGAGGGCGACTTTCTGCCCGGACTGGTGGTGGACATCTACGGACACACCGCCGTGCTGCAGGCCCACTCGCCCGGCATGCACTTCGCACGCCTCGACATCGCCGAGCGCCTGATCGAGCTGCCCGGCGCCAACATCGCCAACGTCTTCTACAAGAGCGAGACAACACTGCCCTACAAGGCCAACCTCGACCCCGTCGACCAGTACATCGTCGGCCATTACGACGGCTCGGTGTCCACCGAGAACGGCCTGCAGTTCAACATCGACTGGCTGAAGGGCCAGAAGACCGGCTTCTTCGTCGACCAGCGCGACAACCGCGCCCTGCTGGCCGGCTACGCCCGCGGGCGACGCGTCCTAAATATGTTCTGCTACACCGGCGGCTTCTCGGTGTACGCCCTCGCCGGCGGAGCCACCGTGGTCGACTCGGTAGACTCGTCGGCAAAGGCCATCGCCCTCACCGAGGCCAACGTCACCCTCAACTTCGGCGACAACGAGACGCGCCACCGCGCCTTCGCACAGGACGCCTTCAAATTCCTCGACAACATGGAGGACGGCGCCTACGACCTCATCGTCCTCGACCCGCCGGCCTTTGCCAAGCACCGCAGCGCCATCCCCAACGCCCTGCGCGGCTACCAGCGCCTCAATGCCAAGGCAATGGCAAAGGCGGCACCCGGCACCATCCTGTTCACCTTCTCATGCTCGCAGGCCGTCAACCGCGAGCAGTTCCGCCTCGCCGTCTTCTCCGCCGCGGCACAGACCGGCCGTCGCGTGCGCATCCTGCACCAGCTGACACAGCCCGCCGACCATCCCGTCAACATCTACCACCCCGAAGGCGAATACCTCAAGGGCCTCGTCCTTTATATCGAATAACCAAATACCTATTGATAATGAACCGTTTAATTTCCGGAGCCGTGGCCGTGATAATGGCCGGGTCCATCACTTTCCCCTCTATGGCAAAAGACAACTTCGACTACCACGTCGACCGTTTCGCCGACATCGAGGTGCTACGCTACAAAGTCCCCGACTTTGAGAAGCTGACACCCCGACAGAAGGCGTTCGTATACTACCTCACCGAGGCCGCCATCTACGGCCGCGACATCCTCTGGGACCAGAACAACGCCGCCAACCTGCAGCTGCGCACCGTCCTCGAAAAAATCTATACCGATTACAAGGGCGACCGCAACAGCAAGGACTTCAAGGCCTTCGAGCAGTACCTCAAGCAGGTATGGTTTGGCAACGGCATCCACCACCACTACTCCACCGACAAGTTTGTCCCCGGCTTCAGCCGCGACTTCTTCGCCGAGCAGTACAAGGCCGCCGGCTTCACCGACAAAGCCGTGCTCGACAACCTCGAGGACGTCATCTTCAACCCCAAGCGCTACGCCAAGCGCGTCAACCAGGCCGACGGCCAGGACCTTATCCGCACCTCGGCCTCTAACCTCTACGACGAGAACGTCACCCAGGCCGAAGTCGAGGCATACTACGCCTCGATAAAGGACACCACCGACCTCACCCCCGTCTCCTACGGCCTCAACACCCGCGTGGCAAAGGTAGACGGCAAGGTGGTGGAGCAACCCTACAAAATCGGAGGCCTTTACTCGCCCGCCATCGAAAAGATTGTCGAGAACCTGCAGAAGGCCCTCCCCTACGCCGAGAACGACGCGCAGAAGGCTTACACACAGAAGCTTATCGACTACTACACCACCGGCGACCTGCGCACCTTTGACGAGTACTCGATAATGTGGGCCGAGGACACCGCCTCGCAGGTCGACTACGTAAACGGCTTTATCGAGAGCTACGGCGACCCGCTGGGCATGACCGGCTCGTGGGAGTCGATTGTCAACTTCAAGAACATCCCCGCCAGCCACCGCACCGAGGTAATCAGCGACAACGCCCAGTGGTTCGAGGACCACAGCCCCGTCGACAAGCGCTTCAAAAAGGAAAAGGTGAAGGGCGTATCGGCCAAGGTCATCACCGCCGCCATGCTCGCCGGCGACTCGTACCCCTCCACCCCCATCGGCATCAACCTCCCCAACGCCAACTGGATACGCGCCGCCCACGGCTCCAAGTCGGTCACCATCGAGAACATCACCCAGGCCTATGACGCGGCAGCCCAAGGCAACGGCTTCAACAAGGAGTTCGTCATCGACGCCCCCACGGCCAAGCTGCTCGACGACTACCTGTTCATCACCGACAACCTGCACACCGACCTGCACGAGTGCCTCGGCCACGGCTCAGGCAAGCTGCTCCCCGGCGTCGATCCCGATGCCCTTAAAGAGCACGGCTCAACCCTCGAGGAGGCCCGCGCCGACCTGTTCGCACTCTACTACCTGGCCGACCCCAAGCTGGTTGAGTTAGGCCTGCTCGACAACCCCGAAGCCTACAAGGCTGAGTACTACAAATTCATGCTCAACGGCCTGATGACCCAGCTGATGCGCATCGAGCCGGGCAAGGACATCGAGGAGGCGCACATGCGCAACCGCCAGCTCATCGCCCGCTGGGCATACGAGCACGGCAAGAAGGACAACGTTGTCGAGTTGGTCAAGCGCGACGGCAAGACCTTTGTCAAAATCAACGACTACAATGCCCTGCGCGACCTCTTCGGCCAGCTCCTCGCCGAGGTACAGCGCGTACGCTCGGAGGGCGACTACGAGGCCGGCCGCAAGCTCGTTCTCGACTATGCCGTGAAGGTTGACCCCGCCCTGCACAACGAGGTGCTCGAGCGCTACAGCCACCTCGACATCGCTCCCTACAAGGGCTTTGTCAACCCCGTCTACACCCCCGTCTTCGACAGCGACGGCAACATCACCGACGTCACCGTCTCGTACACCGAGGGCTACACCACCCAGCATCTGCGCTACAGCCGCGACTACTCCCCCCTGACCAAGTAACCGCCGCCCCCATACATGACGACAGCCACGACCCCTGCGGGCCGTGGCTGTCGTTGTTTTTGCGATGCAATCAGATGTGGAGAGAGAGGCCGACAAGCAGGGTGCGGGGGCGCGAGGGACCGTAGATGTAGCCCGAGTCGCGCAGCGAGCCGCGGTCAAAGTCGTCCTGGTACGAGTTGAAAATGTTCTGCAGACCGGCCGTCAGCGACATCTCGGCGCTGCCGAAGAGGCTGAACATATAGGTCGCCTTGAACGACACGTCGGCAAAACGTTTGGTGACGACGGCACGGTCGACGGGCGTGCCCGAGCCCTTGAGGTGCTGCACGAGCATGTTGCCGGTGAAGGTGCCGTCCATGGCCAGTGTCAGCGCCTTGACGGGGTTGTAGCTGAGGGTGAAATAGCCGTAGGTGTCGGGGGTGCGGAACATACGCTTGACGGGGGCGACGTCGGGGTTGTCGCTCCAGTATTCGGGTTTTTTGTAGCGGCTCGACTGCACGGTGACGCCGGCCTGCAGCTGCATGCGCCAGGGGAAGGCGCAGCGTCCCTCGATATTCATGCCGAACACGCGGGCGCCGTCGCCGTTGGCGCGCTCGAGCACATCGTTGCCGGCGGCGTCGGGCTGGTCGAGCCGGCGCAGCACAAACACGTCGCGCAGGTCGGTGTAGAAGCCCTCCAGGGTGAAGTTGGTCTGCACCTCGCCGAAGTTCTGCGTCCAGTCGGCCGACAGGCTGAAGCTGTTGCTCGACTCCTGCTTGAGGTCGGGCGCAAGCACCGTCACCACGCGCTCGCCGCCGACGATGGCCACGTGGAAGTCCTCGTCGTAGGCCTGGGGCGAGCGGAAGCCCGTCGAGTAGGAGGCGCGGAAGTTGAGCTTGCTGCTCGGGTTCCAGCGTATGTTGGCGCGCGGCGACACGATGGCGTGCCGGATAAGCGAGTGCTTGTCGACGCGGGCGCCGATGAGGAAGCCCCACCGGTCGTTGCGCCACTCGTTCTGCAGATATCCGCTGTAGATGTTGACGCGCTGCTCGACATCGTGGTCATAGCCCAGGGTGACGTCGTGCAGGTAGTTGTAGTTGTACTCCACACCGCCGGTGAGCTCGGAGGGCATAAACCACAGCTGCTTGAACGAGTGAATGTACTGTGCGCCGGCCACCACCACCAGGTCGTGGGTCTTGCCGTAGGCGTTGGGGTCCATGTCCGAGCCGTAGTACGAGTTGCGGCGCGTGTTCTGCGTCGAGGCAAAGACGGTGTAGCGGTTCGAGCGGTCGCGGCTCCAGAACTGGCCCTGCAGGTCGACGGCGTGGATGTTGTGGTCGGTCTGCTCGCACACAAGGGCCTGGTCGGGCTGCTTGTCCAGCTGGTCGCCACCGCGGCGGAACTCGTGCGTGCCGTGGTATTCGAGCGTCACCTTGGCCTGCTCCGAGGCGCGGACAAAGGCGCGCAGGCCAAGGGTCTGCGTCTTCAGCTGCGCTATCTCCGTAAAGCCGTCGCCGTCGTGGTCATAGCCGTCGCGCACGCGGTTCTGGCCAAAGACAAACATGCCCAGGCGGTCGTTGGCGCCCACCACCGACGCGTTGAGGGTGGTGTTGTTGTCGAGGGCGCCGGTAACGCTTATCGACGAGAGGGTGTGCGAGGCCTCGGCGCTGTTGCTGAGCGGGTCCTTGGTGATGATGTTGACGGTGCCGCCGATGGCCGACGAGCCGAACAGCGCCGAGCCGCCTCCGCGCATCACCTCGACGCGCTCGATCATGTTGGCGGGGATCTGCTCGAGGCCGTATACGCCCGTGAGGGCCGAGAAGACGGGGCGCGAGTTCATCAGTATCTGCGAGTAGTGGCCGTCCAGGCCGTTTATGCGCACCTGCGTGAAGCCGCAGTTCTGGCAGTCGTTCTCGACGCGCACGCCCGGCTGGTAGTTGAGGCCGTCGGCAAGGCACGCGGCGTTGACTATCTTCAGTGTCGGGGCGCCGATGACACCGATGAGCGACGACGAGTTGCGGCGGCGCACCTCGGCGCGGTTGCCGGTGACGACGACCTGCTCGAGGTTGAGGGCGTCCGACTTGAGGTCGAAGTTGAGCTCGACGGTCTTGTCGACCTCCACCTTCACCTTTTTCTTTTGCGTGACATATCCCGGGTAGTACGCCTCAATGGTGTACTCGCCGGGCTTGAGGTTTGTCAGCATATAGTGGCCGGTGGCGTCGGTCATGGTGCCGAAGGCCGTGCCCTCGACGTGCATGGCAACGTCGGCAAGGTGCTCTTTGGTGGCCGCGTCGATGACGTGGCCGACGATGTTGGCGTCGGTGGGCGAGGCGGCTAACGATGGTAAACTAAAGGACAGGACGGAAAAAACGATGGCTGTCAACAGCTTGATTTTCTTCATACTTGTTTTGATTGGTTATGACCCCTACAATTCGGGGCTCGTTAAAAAATGATAGTAAAGGTAGGCATTTTAACGCAAAAAAACAAGCCCGTTCGCCTTTTAAAATTAATATTTATTACAATATTGGTGCCTGTAGTTGCGTTTATGCAATATGCCGGCACCGAACTCGGCCGCGCCTTACCAACCCGCGCTTTATCATGCCAAGCGCGCCTTATCCTGCAAACCTGTCGCTCTATGACTGAAACTGAAACCGGACAGCCGGCACATATCACGGTGCCGCGCGGACTGCTGGCCCTGTCGCCGGTGGTAGTCTTTCTGCTGCTCTATGTCGCTGTGTCGCTGATACTTGACGACTTCTACAAAATGCCCGTCTCGGTGGCCCTCGTCGTGGCCTCGATGTGGGCCGTGATTGTCTACAGCGGACGGCCGCTGCTCAAACGCATCGAGACCTTCAGCCGCGCCGCCGGCCACGAGAACATCCTGTACATGATCTGGATTTTCATCCTTGCCGGAGCCTTTGCCGGCGTGGCCCAGGAGATAGGCGCCGTAGACGCCACCGTCAACCTCGCCCTGCGCGTCTTTCCGCCGGCCTACGTCGTGCCCATGCTCTTCTTCGCCGCCTGCTTCATCTCGCTCTCCATCGGCACATCGGTGGGTACGGTGGTGGCACTCACACCGTTGGCGGTGCAGATCGCCGAGACGACCGGAGCCAGCGTTCCCTTCTACGTGGCCGTAGTGCTGGGCGGAGCCTTCTTCGGCGACAACATGTCGTTCATCTCCGACACCACCATCGCCGCCACACGCTCGCAGGGCTGCAACATGTCCGACAAGTTCAAGGCCAACCTCTGGATAGCCCTCCCCGCCGCCATCGTCACCCTCGGCGCCTATATCGTCATGGGCATCGGCACACCCGGCGAGGCCATCGCCACCCCCGACGCCGCCTCGTGGCTCATCCTGCCCTACCTGCTGGTCATCGTCACGGCAATAATCGGCATCAACGTCACCATCGTGCTCACCATAGGCATCACCTCGGCGCTGGTACTCGGCCTCTTCGGCGGCTTCACCCTCATCGAGATGGCCTCCTTTGCCGGCGCCGGCATAGGCGGCATGGGCGACCTCATCGTCATCACCCTGCTCGCCGCCGGCATGTTGGGTGTGATAAAGGCCGCCGGTGGCATACAGTTTCTGCTGCAGGCCCTCACCCGACGCGTCAGCGGCAGCCGCGGCGGCCAGGCCGTCATCGCCGTCCTCGTCGGCGTAGTCAACCTCTGCACCGCCAACAACACCGTCGCCATCATCACCGTCGGTTCGGTAGCCCGCGACATCTCCAAGCGGTTCCACATCGACCCGCGCAAAACCGCCTCGCTGCTCGACTCCACCTCGTGCATCGTGCAATGCCTCATCCCCTACGGTGCCCAGACCCTCCTCGCCACCGGCCTCGCCGGCATCTCCCCCGGCGCCCCCTTCCCCTACCTCTACTACCCCTGGGCCCTCGCCGCCATGGTCCTCCTCTCCATCCTCTTCTCCTTCCCCCGCCGCCTCAACCACCCCAACTAACCCCCACCAACCCGGCTCAGCAACAACCCCGGCTCACACCATACGGCCCCGCTCATCCCTGCCACTCCAACAACATTGTAAAGGCTCCTGAGGGGGGCCTTCCCTATCTGCGTATCAGGGTTAGGGCGGCGGGGAGGGGGGCGGTGGAGGGGAGCCAGTGGACGGTGGGGTCGGGGCGGAGGCGGGTGAGCTGTTTTTTGGCGTAGACGCGGGTGTTTTTGGCGATGCGGGCGGCGACAGCCTCGGGGGTGGTAAGCGCGTCGGAGGCGGCGGGGAGGCCGGTGTCGGGGAGCAGGCCGGCCTGTTTGTCGAAGTAGGTGAACCACTCCTTGAAGCCGACGGTGTTGAGCGAGTTGAGGTGCCGCAACGGGTAACAGCGGCGGGCCTCGGCCTCCATGCCCTGCCCGAGCATGAGCTGTGTGCGGCGGTTGATACGGTCGAAGAGGTCGTCGCGGCTGCGGTCGATGGCCACCTTGAGCACATCGAAGGGCCGCTGTTTGCGCTGTCCCGTCAGAAACGACGAATAGGGCCGCCCGGCCTGCAGGCTCACCTCGAGGGCGTGGGCGACACGTTTGGTATTGGCTGTGTCGGCGGAGGCAGCGTAGTCGGGGTCGACCCGCCGCAGCATCTCGAGGCGCTCGGCGGCGCTCATGGCGTACACACCGGCGCGGACGTCGGCCGAGACCGCGGGCATCTCGTCTATGCCGTTGACAAGGGCGTCGACGTACATGGTCGAGCCGCCGGCCACAACCGCCACGCCGCGGCTGTCGAGCAGCGGCTCAAGCAGTTGCAGGGCGTCCTGCTCGAACAGCGCCGCCGAGTAATATTGGTCGAGTCCGAGCGTGCCCACAAGATGATGCCGCACCCGCGCCTGCTCTTCAGGCGTGGGTGCGGCAGTGATTATGGGTATATCGCGATAAATCTGGCGCGAGTCGGCCGAGATAATCTCTGTGCCGAGGCGCTCGGCGATGTCTATAGCCAGCCCCGTCTTGCCCGAGGCCGTCGGGCCGGTGACAACTACGACAAGGGGGCGCAAGGCTGTGACGGTTTAGGTGTTACCTGTCCGGGGAGGGGCCGTTTACTTGCCCTCGGCCACCAGACGGGCGATGTTGACGATGACCTGGGTGGCCTTCTCCATCGAGTGGATTGGCACAAACTCGTAACGGCCGTGGAAGTTGACGCCGCCGGCAAAGATGTTGGGGCAGGGCAGACCCTTGAACGACAGCTGGGCGCCGTCTGTGCCGCCGCGGATGGGCACCACAACGGGGGTGACGTCGGCCATGCGCATTGCCTCCTCGGCAACGTCGATGATGTGCATCACGGGCTCGATCTTCTCGCGCATGTTGAAGTACTGGTCCTTGATGTCGATCTGGCAGCAGCCGGGATACTCCTTGTTGATTTTGCGGGCAAGGTGCTCCAGCTCTTTTTTGCGGCGCTCGAAGCGGTCGCGGTCGTGGTCGCGGATGATATATGTGAGCACGGTCTTCTCTACGGTGCCTTCGATGCCGACGATGTGGTAGAAGCCCTCGTAGCCCTCGGTGTGCTCGGGGGTCTCCCAGCGCGGGAGCATGATGGCGAACTGGTTGGCCACACGTATAGAGTTGATCATCTTGTGCTTGGCATAGCCGGGGTGCACGTTGCGGCCGATGACGGTGACGCTGGCGACGGCGGCGTTGAAGTTTTCGTACTCGAGCTCGCCAACTTCGCCGCCATCCATGGTGTAGGCCCAGTCGGCGCCGAAGCCCTCGACGTCAAACTTGTCGGCGCCCTGGCCTATCTCCTCGTCGGGGGTGAAGGCCACGCGGATGTTGCCGTGCTTGACCTCGGGGTGCTCGATAAGGTACTCGATGGCCGTCACTATCTCGGCGATGCCGGCCTTGTCGTCGGCGCCGAGCAGCGTGGTGCCGTCGGTGACGATGATGTCCTGGCCCATGTAGTGGCGCAGCTCGGGGAAGTCGTCGGGCGACAGCACGATGTTCTTCTCCTCGTTGAGGGTGATGGGGGTGCCGTTATAGTTGCGCACGATGCGGGGACGCACGTTGTGGCCCGACATGTCGGGGCTGGTGTCCATGTGGGCGATGAAACCCACGGTGGGTATGTCGCCATCGCAGTTGGCGGGCAGTGTGGCCATTACGTAGCCGTTCTGGTCGAGGCTGATGTCCTTCAGGCCCAGACGGGTCAGTTCGTCGTGCAGAAACTGCGCGAACACCATCTGGCCGGGGGTGGAGGGCGTAAGGTTGGTGAGCTCGTCGCTCTGGGTGTCAAATTTTACGTACTCAAGAAAGCGTTCTGTTATATTCATCTGATTGCGGAATTTATTCGATTTCAGGAATGTGATGTCGGGGCTGTGCCGAGCTTCAAACGGGGCCCGGAAAGCCGGTGGCTACAAAAATAGTAAATAGTGGGTTAAAATGCAACCAAACGGTCAAAAAACTATTGATATATGCCAAAAAACGCGTAATTTTGCACCCGTGAATTCTCCGAGCCAACATTCATCCGTTTCTTCTGCCCCGCGCTTCGGCGTCCGTGTGGGCCTCCTGCTGGCGGCGGCACTGGTGTGCCTGGCGTCGGCGGTGAGCTCGTGCAGCTACACCAAGCACGTGCCCAAGGGACAGCTGCTGCTCGACAACGCCACCATCGAGGTTGCCCGCGACAGCGCCGGCAAGGAGAACATCAACACGCTAGAGCTGTACAACTTCCTGCGCCAGCGCCCCAACCACAAGGTGCTGGGTTTTGCCAAGTTGCAGCTGGCCACCTACTCGCTGTCGGGCCGCGACTCGACAAAGTGGTACAACCGCTGGCTTCGCAGCATGGGCAAGCCGCCCGTGCTGTACGACGACGACCTCACCGAGCTGTCGCGCCGGCAGCTGCGCCAGGCGCTGATAAACCGCGGATACATGGACGCCACGGTGACGGCCGACACCTTCCCCCGACGCGACCGCAAGCGCATGAACGTGCGCTACACCATCCACCCCGGCACACCGCACTACATCAAATCGTTCGCCATCGATTGTCCCGACGTCGCCATCGACAGCCTCATCAAGGCCGACACGGCCCTGACGCTCATCCACCCGGGAATGATTTTTGACCGCAACATCCTCGACGAGGAGTCGACGCGCCTGACACGTCTGCTGCGCGACAACGGCTACTACGCCTTCAGCAAGGAGTGCATCACCTTCCTGGCCGACACCGTAGCCGGCGAGAAGGGCCTCGACCTGACGATGAGCGTGCAGCCGCCGCGCCTGGCCCCGGAGGTGCCCGTCACCGAGGCGCAGATGGCCGAGATACTGCTCAACGCCGACTCGACGCTGCGCCATATTCCCTACTCGGTGCGCAAGGTATATTTTGTCACCAGCTACCGCAGCGACGACGGCATGGACCTCAACTTTGCCGGCTCCGACACGGTGACCTACAAAGGGTTCGACGTCATCTACGGCCCCGACCACTATATCAAGCCCGACATCCTTGTCGAGAAGTGCCTGCTGCGCCCTGGGGGCGAGTTCAGCGCCGCCGATGTCGAGCGCACCTACGAGAACCTGTCGCAGCTGGGCATCCTGCGCTTTGTCAACATAGAGATGCGGCCCGTGGCACTGGCCGACGGCCGCGTGTGGCTGGACGCATACATCCTTATGTCGCGCAACAAAAAGCAGTCGCTGTCGCTCGAGCTCGAGGGCACCAACTCGGAGGGCGACCTGGGCTTCGGCGTGGGCCTGACCTACCAGCACCGCAACCTTGCCAAACGCTCCGAGCTGCTGACGGCGAAGCTGCGCGGCAGCTACGAGAGCCTCAGCGGAAACTTCGAGGACCTCATCAACAACCGCTACACCGAGTTCGCCGGCGAGGTGTCGATACAGTTCCCCAAATTCGAGGCGCCCTTCCTGTCGGACAACTTCAAGAAACGCAGCCGCGCCCACACCGAGTTCTCGGTTTCGGCCAACTACCAGGAGCGGCCCGAATACACGCGCGTAATCGCCGGCGCGGCATGGAAATATCGGTGGAGCCACCGCAACCCGCTGGGGTACAGCACCTCGCGCACATACGACTTTGTCGACATCAACTATGTGTACCTGCCCCACTCCACCCTCAACTTCCTCGACTCGATAGCCCCGACCAACCCGCTGCTGCGCTACTCGTACGAGGACCACTTCATCATGCGCACGGGCTACACCTTCTACCGCACCAACCGCCGCATCCCCACGGCAGGCCAGGGCTCCTTCGCCATCCAGCCGTCGGTGACTACCCTGCGCGCCTCGGCCGAGACGGCGGGCAACCTGCTGTACGCCATCTCGTCGGCGGCGCACCAGAAAAAGCGCGACGGGGTGTACCGCATCTTCGGCATCCAATATGCGCAGTACGTCAAGGGCGAGTTTGACTGGACCCACGTGCGCAACTTCAACAGCCGCCACGGCCTTGCCATGCACGTCGGCGCCGGCATAGCCTACCCCTACGGCAACTCGACGATGGTGCCCTTCGAGAAACGCTTCTACGCCGGCGGCGCCAACAGCGTGCGCGGCTGGGGTGTGCGCACCCTCGGCCCCGGCAGCTACGAGAGCCAGAACAACGTGCTCAACTTCATCAACCAGTGCGGCGACATCGTCCTCAACCTCAGCCTCGAATACCGCTTCAAACTCTTCTGGGTCTTTGAGGGCGCACTCTTCGTCGACGCCGGCAACTGCTGGACCATCAAGGACTATCCCACACAGCCCGGCGGCCTTTTCAAATTCGACAAATTCTACAAACAGATAGCGCTGTCGTACGGCGCGGGCCTACGTATGGACTTCACCTACTTCCTGCTCCGCCTCGACCTGGGCATGAAGGCGCACGACCCGGCCACGGGCCGCGAGCCGTGGCCTCTGATACACCCCAGCTGGCACCGCGACGCCACGTTCCACTTCGCCGTAGGCTATCCCTTCTGAACCCAACGGGTTTGCAAACGTTACATTATTATATGTGCGGGCCGCGCCGACAGGCCGCCCGACACGCCTTACATGACTAACCGACACAACAACGGCAATATGAAGTCTTTAGTAATTTTTGATCTTGACGGCACTTTGCTGAACACAATAGCCGACCTGGGCGAAGCCACCAACCACGCCCTGGCGCAGATGGGCTACCCCGAGCATCCGCTGTCGGCATACAATATGATGGTAGGCAACGGCATACGCCGGCTCATCGAGCGCGCCCTGCCCGAGGACGCCCGCACGGACGAGCTGGTGGAGGCCACGCGCGAGCACTTCCTGCTCTACTACAACAAGCACCTGTGCGACCACACTGTCCCCTACCCCGGTATCACCGACCTGCTGCACGACCTCACCGACCGCAAGGTGGCCGTGGCCGTGGCATCGAACAAATTCCAGGACGGAGTGACGGCGCTCATCAGCCACTTCTTCCCCGAAGTGCCGTGGGTGGCCGTGATGGGCAACCGCGAGGGCATACCCGTCAAGCCCGACCCGTCAATCGTCTTCAATATCCTTGCCGAATACCCCACACCCAAGAGCGACGTCCTCTACGTCGGCGACAGCGGCGTAGACATGGAGACCGCCCGCCGCGCCTGCCTCGACAGCTGCGGCGTCACCTGGGGCTTCCGCTCGCGTCAGGAGCTCGAAACGGCCGGCGCTAACTACATCGTCGACACCCCCGACGACATTCTCCCCCTCATCTCCCGCCGCTAAGCCACCTAAAATAGCAAAATAGCTATAATAGCCATGATAGCAATAATAGCTAAATTAGCTAAACCCGCCACAGATACCTGAAAACACAGTGCCGGGCACCCGAAGAATGGGGGCCCGACACATTCACCAACGCAAGAACCCGGGACAGGCTCTCACCTCCGGCAATATATTTTAACTATCGGCAGGGCAAAATTAACTATAAATATTTAGGTGAATAGGAGTAAAAACGGGTAGAATTTTGTAATTTTGCAACGACAACGCCCGGGGACGGCAAAGGTCCGTGCCCCGTTCTCTTCTCACATACCCGCGTGCTGCGGTGGCGTTGCCACAGATAATTCCTTTGTCTGACAGGGTTTAGCCCGGAAAGTCGGACTTTGCCGTATGTAGACGCGCCAACCGCCGCCTGCATCACTCCACACTCCTCCCCCGCCGCCACGGCGAGCGGGATTTGCACAGGCGGTTTGCGCCGCCTCTCCGAATACGCCTTTGCGGCCGTCCCCCACTTCGCGGGCACGGTGGCAGCCCTTGCTTTATACCCGGGCGAGGCGTCTTCGGCTTATGCTGAAAAAATAAAAAACAACATAAATGACAAGTAGATGGAACTATCTACCCCTCACCGCCGAAGAACAGAAGCTGGAAACGGAGCTTGCCCGCCGCTTTGCCAACGTCGCCCCCATAAGCGAACTGTTGGTACAGCGCGGTATAAGCTCAGTGGCCGAGGCTGAAAAGTTTTTTCATCCCTCGCTGCGCGATCTCCACGACCCGTTCCTGATGCCCGACATGGACAAGGCGGTTGACAGGCTCAACCGAGCAATGGGGTCAAAGGAGCGTATCATGGTATACGGCGACTACGACGTGGACGGCACCACGGCCGTGTCGCTGGTATACAGGTACCTCCAGAATTTTTACTCTGAAATAGAGTATTACATCCCGACGCGTTACGACGACGGTTACGGCATCTCAAAGGCCGTAATCGACGAGGCTGACGAGCGCGATGTAAAGCTCATCATCATCCTCGACTGCGGCATCAAGGCCATCGAAGAAATCAGGTATGCCCGCGAAAAAGGCATCGATTTCATCATCTGCGACCACCACGTGCCCGACGACGAGCTGCCTCCGGCAGTGGCTATCCTCAATCCCAAGATGGAGGGCAGCACCTATCCGTGCCCGCACCTCAGCGGCTGCGGCGTGGGCTACAAGCTCATGCAGGCCTTCAGCATCAGCAACGGCATCGGCACCGCCGAGCTGGAGAGTATGCTCGACCTGGTGGCAGTGTCTATCGCCGCCGACATCGTGCCGATGGTGGACGAGAACCGCGTGATGGCCTACCACGGTCTGAAACGGCTCAACAGTAATCCCAACATGGGCCTGCGCGCCATTATCCGCATCTGCGGACTCGGCGGCAAGGAAATCAGCATCTCGGACGTCATCTTCAAAATCGGTCCGCGCATCAACGCCAGCGGCCGCATGCAGAGCGGCGGCGAGGCTGTCGAGCTGCTGACGGCACGCGATGTCAAGGAGGCCAACGAGAAGGCCGTGGCCATCGACCAGTACAACAAAGACCGCAAGGAGCTTGACAAGCGCATCACCGAGGAGGCCAACGCCATCCTCGATCGGCGCGGCGAGAGCGAGTCGGACAAGAAGTCTATTGTAATCTACAACAAAGACTGGCACAAAGGCATCATCGGCATCGTGGCAAGCCGCCTCACCGAGCTGTACTACAAGCCGTCGGTGGTGCTCACGCTCAGCAACGGCCTGGCCACCGGCTCGAGCCGCTCGGTGCAGGGCTTCGACGTCTACCGCGCCGTCGAGTCGGTCCGCGACCTGCTCGAGAACTTCGGCGGCCACACCTACGCCGTGGGCCTGTCGATGAAGGAGGAGAACATCCCCGAGTTCACACGCCGCTTCGAGGAGTACGTCGCCGCCAACATCCTCCCCAACCAGCTCACGCCCCAGCTCGACATCGACGCCATCATCAACTTCGCACAGATTACACCCGAGTTTGTGTCGATGCTGCGTCTGTTCAACCCGTTCGGCCCCGGCAACCAGAAACCCGTTTTCTGCAGCCGCAACGTCAAGGACTTCGGCACCGGCAAGCTCGTCGGCAAGAACCTCGAGCACATCAAGCTCGAGCTGGTCGACGACACCAGCGGCAAGGTCTTCAACGGCATCGCCTTCAACATGGCGCGCTACTTCGACCACATCCACGCCGGCAAGCCCTTCGACATCTGCTTCACCATCGAGGAGAACAAGCACCGCAACGCCGGGTCCACTCTGCAGCTTATGGTAAAGCAGATACACCTGCGCGAGAAGTAACAGGCTTTTGGTAAGGTAGATTTACCTGCGCGAAAAATAACTCACAACCGACCTTGCCCTTGAAAGACCCCGAATCAGTCCTCAGGGAATACTGGGGCTATGACAGTTTCCGACCCCGTCAGCGCGAGATTATCGACTCGGTGCTGGCGGGGCACGATACTTTGGGTCTGCTGCCCACCGGCGGCGGCAAGTCGCTCACCTTCCAGGTGCCGGCGCTGATGCTGGACGGCCTGACGGTAGTAATCACGCCCCTGATTTCGCTGATGAAGGACCAGGTGGACAACCTGCGCGAGCGCGGCATACGCGCCGTCTACCTTACCATGGGCATGACGCGGCGCGAGACACGCCTGGTCTACGACAAATGCCGGCTGGGCAAGACACGGCTGCTGTACGTGTCGCCCGAGCGGCTGCGCTCCGAATCGTTTGTGCGCGAGCTGCGCGGCTGGAACGTGTCGCTGATTACCGTCGACGAGGCGCACTGCATCTCGCAGTGGGGCTACGACTTCCGCCCGTCCTACCTGCGCATAGGCGAGCTGCGCGGCCTGCTCGGACCCGACGTGCCCGTCCTCGCCCTGACGGCCAGCGCCACACCGCTTGTGCGCGACGACATCGCCCGGCAGCTGCGGTTCCGCCCCGACAGCAATGTCTACGCCCTCAGCTTCGACCGCCCCAACCTCAGCTATGTCGCGCGCATCACCCAGAACAAGACCGACAAGCTGCTGCAGGTGCTGGGTGCCACCACCGGCACCGCCATCGTGTATGTGCGGTCGCGCAAAAAGACACGCGAGATTGCCGAGCTGCTGCAGGGCGCCGGCATCAGCGCCACCTTCTACCACGCCGAGCTCGACCCGGAGGTCAAGGCCGAGCGCCAGGAGCAGTGGAAGTCGGGACGCACGCGGGTGATAGTGGCCACCAACGCCTTCGGCATGGGTATCGACAAGCCCGACGTGCGCACTGTCGTCCACATCGACCTGCCGCCCTCGCTCGAGGAGTATTACCAGGAGGCGGGACGTGCCGGACGCGACGGACTGCCGTCGTTTGCCGTCCTCATCGCCACCACGCACGACCGCGGCCTGCTGAAGCGGCGGCTCAACGAGGCCTTTCCGCCCGTCGACTTCGTGCGGCGTGTCTACGAGCTTGTCGGCGCCTTCCTCGACGTGCCCGTCGGCGGCGGCTACAACAAGGTCTTTGAGTTTGACCTGGCGCGTTTCTGCCGCACCTACGGGCTGCAGGAGCGCATGACCCGCGGCGCGCTGGCGCTGCTCACCCAGGCCGCCTACATCGAGTTCCAGGACGAGGCGCCGACGCGGGCACGCCTGATGATGCTCTGCCGCCGCGACGAGCTGTACGCCGAGCGGCTGACCGCCGAGGAGGACGCCGTGCTGATGGCTGTCCTGCGCACCTACACCGGCCTGTTCAGCGAGTACGCCTTTGTCAGCGAGAGCGAGATAGCGCGTGTCGCGCAGCTGCCCGAGCAGTCGATTTACGACATCATGCTCTCGCTGGGCCGCAAGAACATCCTGCACTACATACCGCGCAAGTCGGTGCCTTATATCCTCTACGTCACCGGGCGCGAGGAGACGCGTCACGTCTGCCTTGGGCCCGAAATATACGAAAACCGCCGCAAGCTGATGGAGGAGCGCCTTAACGCCGTCGCCGACTTCGCCTATACCACCGAGCGGTGCCGGTCGGTGGTGCTGCTCGAATATTTCGGCGAGAAGGACGTCTGCGACTGCGGACGCTGCGACATCTGCCGCTCCCGCGCCAAGCGCCTCGGCCAATCGGGGGCCCGGACACAGGCCCCCGCCGATGACGACAGGCGCGTTGTCGACGACATCCCCGCGGCCATCCTGCGCCTTCTGCGCAGCGGACGTCTGCCCGCCTCGACGGTGGCGCAGGTGCTATGCGTCGGCGCCGAGGAGCTGGCCGGGTACGTGCGTGACCTGTCGGACCGCCGGCTTATCCGTGCCGACGGCCTTTACCTCGAACTAATAAAGGAATAACCGGAATATCAGAGTATTGGCGTGCAGCCGGGCAGCCCGTCGCGGATAAAGCCGTTGCACACGGCGGTGTCGGCGGCGTTGGCGTTGACGGGGAGGCGGTAAGCCGCGGTGACGCGCGCTTCGGGCACAAGGTTGTCGAGCAGCTGCTGCGGCGAGGGCACCTGCGGCAGGGCGTGGTATTCGCTGTAGGTCCAGCGCGTGAAGCGCGTGCCCGTGCCTATGCCGCCGCGGCGGTCGAGCAGCCATCCGCCCTCAAGGGGCAGCGGCGTGCTGAACTCGCCCACGTCGGTGGGGTCGGGATAGCTCAGCAGCGTGCCGTCGGGGTTGAGGTTTACGGGCACAAGGTCGTTGTAGTTGCCGTTGGTCTTGTATATTATTGCTTTGGGCAGATAGGCGGCGCCGTTGCGGTTGATACCGATTACCGGCTGCGCGACATCACCCTCCGCCGGCTGCGAACCACCTATCACCACGGGGTCTTCGCGCGGCGTCTCGCTGTTTTTTGCCGCCGACGAGCACGCGGCCGCCATTATCGTTGAAGTCATCAGGCCAAGGATTAAAAATATTCGTGACAATTTTTTCATACTCAGAAACATTAAGCATTAACTTTGAGGCCGCCAATTAGACCAGTTAAACCAATTAGTCTTATTAGACCTATAACCCTCAAGTCCCCCGAAATTACTAAAAACCACACAAACGGCGCCGTGCTTTAATGAAATTTAACCATGTTTGCCCGTTTCGCACATAAAGCGTAAATTTGTGAACTGAAAACCGTATTCCGCCAATCGTTACAATGCATAAGATAAGAATTTTCGTCGCTGCCGTGCTTTGCGTGCTGTTCCCGACGGCCCTCGTGTCGTGCTTTACCGGTGTGGAGAGCACGCCCAAGATTACGGCCAAGGACGTCAAGAAGCGCCACGCCACGCAGACGCCCGAGGAGGCCTACACCGCCGACGTCGCGGGGCAGCCCACGGCCGAGTGGAAGGCCGGCAAAAAGTGGCGCGTCACCGACGACCGTATCGGCCTGGTGTTCCAGCCGCTGCGCTCAGGCGTCTACGCAAGCGGCCTTGCCGGCAAGGACATCGAGCTTGACTCGATATGCCCCGTCACCGGCATCACCGGCGAGCGCGAGACACAGATTGTCCTGCACGCCCCGGACGGCACACCGCTGATTTTCCGCAGCAGCGTCACCTACGACGACTTCATGCGCCGCAAGACCTTCGACATCCCCTTTGCCGTCGAGCAGTCGCTGGTCGACAACATGCGCGCGCTCCTCGCCGGCAACAAATACTACATCCTTGTCTCGCGACGCCAGGATGCCGCCGGCCGCGACACCACCGGCCTACGCTACATGCCGGTGACGGTGCTCGACGTCGTCCCCGGCGACGAGCTGCGCCCGCTGCGCGTACTCTTCCGCGGCGACGACGGCAAGACGGAGAGCCTGATGATGACCTGCGGCTCGGGGCGCACCGCCACGCGCAACTTTGCCACGCTCTTCGCCTTTGACGACCCGCGCCGCCGCTACCCCACAATCACCGACCCGGTGTGGGACCTGATAAAACACTCGCGTGTGCGTCAGGATATGACGCGCGAGGAGTGCCGTCTTGCCCTCGGCGCCCCGGACGAGTACACCCAGGTGCCCTCGACGGGCGGCATGGTGGAGCTGTGGAAATACGACAACGGCATGTACCTGCGCTTCGACGACGGCCGCCTGTCGGTGTTCAGGATGTAATTGACTCTTATACGTCTTATAAATTTGGGGCCTGCCCCCCTATGAGCCTTTGAATTATGCCATATACAATTACCATACTTGGTTCGGGGACGTCGACGGGCGTTCCGCAGATAGGATGCGGGTGCGAGGTGTGCACCTCGGCTGACCCGCGCGACAAGCGGCTCAGGGCTTCGGCTCTGGTGACGACTCCACGCGGCAACCGGTTCCTCATCGACTGCGGCCCCGACTTCAGGCAGCAGATTTTGCTGCAGGGGGCACCACACCTCGACGGACTGCTGATTACGCACAGCCACTACGACCACGTCGGCGGCATCGACGACCTGCGCCCTTACTGCCATCCCGTGTCTTTCCCTGTCTGGTGCGAGCCCAACGTGGCCCGCGACCTGCGCAACCGCGTGCCGTACTGCTTTGCCAAGCATCTCTATCCCGGTGTGCCCACCTTCAACATACACGAGCTGACGACGCTCGACCCGTTCGAGATCAACGGCGACGTCATCGTGCCTCTGCGGGTGATGCACGCCCGTCTGCCCATCATCGGCTTCCGTTTTGGCCCGCTCGCCTACGTCACCGACTGCAAGGAGATGCCGGCGGAGACGGTGGAGGCCCTGCGCGGCGTGGACACGCTGGTGATAAACGCTCTGCGCATACAGGAACACATGTCGCACATGAACCTACGACAGGCTCTGGACGTTATAAAGCAGACGGGACCCCGACGGGCCCTGCTGACGCACCTCTCCCACGATATGGGCCGCCACGCCGATGTCAGCGCCACATTGCCGCAGGGCGTAGAGATAGCTTACGACGGCCAGACAGTAGATGTGCCTTCCGCCCCCTAAGCGGCACCCCCGCCGTCCCTAACGACCTTAACGACCTTAACAACCCTAATGACCATCCGCCCACCGGGGGAAAGTTACGGCAGGCCCGCATGGAGGGACCGCTTCCGGCGGTCATAAGGGGTGGACCGGGGTCAGTCGGTGAGGATGCACTGGACTTTGCCGACGGGGAGCTTGCCCTCGAGGCGGAGGGGGATGCGCGCGGCGGTAGTGCTGATCCAGGCGTCCATGTCGTCGGAGGTCTTTTTGCCGCCTTTGCCGGTGAAGACAAAGCGGATGTGGTAGGCCTGCTGCTTTTTGCCGCCATGCTCAACCATCGCAACGCCAATATAGCGCATTGTCAGCGTCTCCTTTTCTTTGCCGGAGAAGATGGTGATGGTGTGGCTGTGGCCGGGCTTCCACGAGGTGAAGGGCAGCGAGCGCATGTACACGAACGAGCTGAGCATGTCGACGGTGGTGCCGACGGCCTGCAGCTCGCGTTTCTCGTCGCGGACCTTCTTGCCGTTCTTGTCCCATTTTACGCGCGTGCATTGGCCGTTGACCTTGCCGCCGGCGTAGCTGAACCTCACGCAGTCGAGCTTGCGCTCGTCCTTCTCGTGGGCGCGCTTGGTGTATACCACAGGGCGCAGGTCGGCGCGCATGATTTCGCCGCTGAGGGTATCGCGCACGCAGTAGATGCGGTCGGCCCACGGCGCCGAGGCCGCTGTCAGCATCAGCTTATAGCGGTCGGCCGAGTTTTTGAGCGTGAATGTGGCTGTGCCGGCCTGTTTTTGGATGATACCCCATTTGTACATTACCTTGTAGTGGAGAGTCTCGTTGGAAAAATTCCTCGCCGTAGCCGACTGCGATGCCAGGGCAAGGCACAGCACGACGGGGAGTATGAGTAACTTTGTGATATTTCGCATATTGTGAGTATTGATGTAAAAAAAAGCGACCGAAACGGACGGCCCGGGTCAGGCGACCTTATATTATGACTGACGACGGCCCCAAAGGTTTAGAGCCGCCGTCGTCAATATGTGTTAAGAGAGTAGTCAGAGCGGGGCCTGGCCGGTGGAGAAGCTGCGGTAGCGCGAGGGCTCGAGGTTGAGCTTGCCCGAGGCGCGCAGCAGCTTGCGCAGCGAGGTTATGAACTCCTGCGTCTCCTGGATGACGTTAAGGTAAACGTAGTAGACGGCCATATTGCCCGCGTCGCCGCTCTGCAGGAGGTCGTAGACGCCGCGGGCCATCTTCGACAGATTTTCCTTGATGCCGCTGCAGCGGCTGCGCAGCTTGTCGAGGGCCTCGGCATCGGCGGGGTCGGTGCCGGCGGCGTCGGTGAGAACCGTTTTGATTTCGTTGCAGATCGACCCCAGCGACTCGACCAGTGCCGGCGGCAGGGGGCGGAAGTTGTTGTCGACGTGCTCCTTGCATACCTCGTTGATGTGCTTGAGGTTGTAGGTCATCGACATGGCCATGTTGTTGGCAAGGTGGAACCAGGTGCTCTTCTCGATGGCGGTACCCGGCTCGGCACGGCGCATGCACAGCGTCAGGCGGCGCCGCTCGGTCTTGATGACCTGCTTCTCGCCCGACAGCGCCTTCTCGCTTGTCGACAGCAGACGCGAGCTGTCCTCCATAAAGCCGCGGGTGACCTTGTCGAAGCAGTCGGCCGAGAAGTCAAGGAACTCCTTCTGCTTCTCGTTGATGTATTTCACCATCAGACGCCATGCCTCGCGCTGGTCGGTGGTGGCGAGGATGGTCTGGAAGAGCGTGTCTTGCTCGGCCTCGGCGCGTTTGCGGCGGAAGCGTATGTTGCTGCGTATCAGCAGTGCTATTGCCAGCAGGCCTCCGGCCACCATCACCGGCACACCGCCCAGGTGCATCAGCGTGGCCACTATGCCGGCGCCGATGAAGGCCAGGGCGGCGGTGATGAGCCATCCGCCGATTACCGACACCACTCCCGTCACGCGGAAGACGGCGCTCTCGCGTCCCCAGGCGCGGTCGGCCAGCGACGTACCCATGGCCACCATAAAGGTGACGAAGGTGGTAGACAGGGGCAGGCGCAGCGAAGTGCCCACGGCGATGAGGATGGCGGCGAGCATGAGGTTCACCGAGGCGCGCACAAGGTCGAAGGCGGCGCCGTTCTCCTCCTGCGTGATCTCCGAGTTCATGCGGCGCTCCACCCAGTCGCGCACGACGCGGGGGGTGCGTTTGTCAACCCAGCTGTTTGCGTTGATGGCGGCGCGCACCAGCTTGCGGCCCAGACGCGACGAGCCGAACATCTCGTCGCCCTGCGACTGCGCGCTCAGGCCCACCGCCGTCTGCGTCACCTGCCTTGCCTTGCGCGATGTCGCCAGCGACACCACCATTATGACGCCGGCGCCGAGCAGAAAGTAGAACGGCGTGTTGGCCGGGCCGTTGAGGGCGCCCATCATGTGCGTGTACGGGTCGCCGCCGCCGGCCGCCACGTAGTCCTGATACGACGACAGCGATGCCAGGGGCACGCCCACGAAGTTGACAAGGTCGTTGCCGGCGAAGGCCATCGCCAGCGAGAAAGTGCCCAACAGCACAATCATTTTGAAGACATTGACCCTGAGCAGGTAAAGCAGCTGCGACAGCAGGCTGAAGAACACCAGCGAACCCACGAGGATGTACCATGTGTTGTGGTCGATCCAGGCGTCCAGCTCGGGCGTCATTATGGTGAGGTCCTTGATGCCCTTCAGCAGCATGAAGTAGACGATTGCCGTGCAGGCAATGCCGCCGAAGATGCCCACCTTCCATTTGAGGCGGCTTTTGTATTCAAAGGTGAAAATCAGGCGGGTAAGAAACTGCACGACGGTGCCGAAGAAGAAGGCGATGGCCACCGACAGGAAGATGCCGATAATCACCGACAGCGCCTTTTCGGCGTTGAGCAGGTCGCCCATGCCGAGCGTGTTCTCGGGGCCGGCGATTTTGAACAGCGCCACGATGAAGGTTGCGCCAAGGAGCTCGAACACCAGCGACACGGTGGTCGACGTGGGCATGCCCAGCGAGTTGAAGATGTCGAGCAGAATGATGTCGGTCACCATCACCGCCATAAAGATGGCTATGATGTCGTAAAACGACAGATTTTCAGGGCGGAAGATGCCGTGGCGGGCAATTTCCATCATGCCGTTGCTCATGATGGCGCCGATGAAGACACCGATTGCGGCGACGGCGATCACCACCTTGAACGAGGCGGCACGGGCGCCGATGGCTGATGTCAGAAAGTTGACGGCGTCGTTGCTGACGCCTACGGTGAGGTCGAAGATGGCAAGGAGGAACAGAAATACTACAATGCCAAGAAAAACCAGATCCATACCTTAAGATGAGATGTTTAAGTTTGGTTTTATGTTAGAGCAATTAATATGTCAGGGGAATTGGGGGTAAGGGCTGATTTTATTTCAGAAGGGGAGGAGGGAGGGCGTGCCCGTGTCAGAGGCGGGTCTTGTGTCAGAGCGGGTATTGTGTCTGAGTCGGTTTTTATGTCAGGGTTGGGGAATAAGAAGGGCGGCGGGTCGAAAGGGCCTGTGAGCGGTGGGCGTTTTTTCGATTCGCTTAATTCTATAACGTGTATGGCGGTTTAATTGTTAGCTACGACTGTGCTACGTCGGTATCGGGCTCGTCGTCGATGAACTCGAGGGCGGCCACGTACAGCTCGTCGCCGCCGATCTCTACCACGGCGCCTTCGTTGACAAAGTTGCCGGCACCGTCCAGGCGGGCGTTGACGATGGTCTTGTTGCCGCAGTTGCAGGTGCTTTTTATCTCATCGATGGTGTCGGCAATCTCAAACAGGCGCTTCGAGCCCTCGAACAGGTGGCTGGTGAAGTCGGTGCGCAGGCCGTAGCAGATGACGTTGACACCGAACTCGTCCACCACGCGCGACAGCTGGTCGACCTGGTCGGCCGACAGGAACTGGGCCTCGTCGATGAGCATCCAGTCAAGGATTTTGCCCTCGCGCGTGAAGAGCTTGCGGGCGAAGCGGAACAGGTCGGTCTCCGAGTAAATCCACTCGCAGCTGCGCTCGATGCCTATGCGCGAACGTATTACGTTGCGATGCTCGCGTGTGTCTACAACGGGTTTGAGGCAGATGTAGCCCACTTTGCGTTCCTCGAAGTTGTATGCTGTGGTAAGCAGAAGGGCCGTCTTGGCCGAGCCCATTGTGCCGTAGCGGAAGTACAGCTTGCCTTTCCTGTTCATTATCAGTATATTGTTGTGCGAGTGGTTTTTAGGATTGGGGGTCGGATGTCGCACCGCGGGCGGTGCCGATTGGTTTGCGGTGTCAAAGGTAAAGAAATTTTGTAGGCCGCACAAACGGCCCGAGGGGGCGAAGTGCCTTAAACGTGTTAAAATTTTGCCCGCGGTGTTTTGTTATTTGCGGTGTTTTCGTACCTTTGCGATATACAACGCGGTCGTGAAAAATAGAATTTTTTAACATTTAGCCGCGCCCTCGTCAATTTCATCCCTATTTTCGACAAAACGAACACTAATACCATAAACCACCATAAACGTTATGCAGAAAGATAAAGCCTTATTCGACCTCATCGAGCTGGAGCACCAGCGCCAGAAGAAAGGTATTGAACTGATAGCCAGCGAGAACTTCGTCTCGGACGAGGTCATGCGTGCCATGGGCTCGTGCCTCACCAACAAGTACGCCGAGGGCTACCCCGGCCACCGCTACTACGGCGGCTGCCAGGTTGTGGACGAGGTGGAAGAGCTTGCCCGCACCCGTGTCAAACAGCTTTTCGGCGCCGAGTACGCCAACGTGCAGCCCCACTCGGGCGCCCAGGCCAACATGGCCGTCTTTATGGCATGCCTGCAGCCCGGCGACAAGTTTATGGGCATGAACCTCAGCCACGGCGGCCACCTCAGCCACGGCAGCCCCGTCAACTTCTCGGGCCTGATTTTCCATGCCCTCGAATATAATGTCGACGCCGCGACCGGCCGTGTCGACTACGACCATATGGAGGAGGTTGCGCGCCGCGAGCGTCCCCGCCTCATCATCGGCGGCGCCAGCGCCTACAGCCGCGAGTGGGACTATGCCCGCATGCGCCGCCTGGCCGACGAAATCGGCGCCATCCTGATGGTCGACATGGCACACCCCGCCGGCCTCATCGCCGCCGGCCTGCTCGACAACCCCGTCAAATACGCCCACATCGTCACCTCCACCACCCACAAGACTCTGCGCGGCCCCCGCGGCGGCATAATCCTGATGGGCAAGGACTTCGAGAACCCCTGGGGCAAGAAAACACCCAAGGGCGTGACAAAGATGATGTCGCAGCTGCTCGACTCGGCCGTCTTCCCCGGCGTGCAGGGCGGCCCGCTCGAACACGTCATCGCCGCCAAGGCCGTGGCCTTCGGCGAGGCTCTCTCGCCCGCCTTCGCCGAGTATCAGAAGCAGGTGCTCCTCAACGCCCGCACCCTCGCCGACGAGATGATGAAGCGCGGATACAAGGTGGTGAGCGACGGCACCGACAACCACACCATCCTGCTCGACCTGCGCACAAAGTTCCCCGACCTCACCGGCAAGGTGGCCGAGAAGGTGCTGGTCGAAGCCGACATCACCGCCAACAAGAACATGGTGCCCTTCGACACCCGTTCGCCCTTCCAGACCAGCGGCATACGCCTGGGCACCCCCGCCATCACCACCCGCGGCGTCAAGGAGGACATGATGCCCGTCATAGCCGAGCTGATCGACCGCGTGCTCTCTGACCCCGAGAACCCCGACGTCATCGTTGACGTGCGCACAAAGGTCAACACCATGATGGAGGCCTACCCCATGTTCGCATGGTAAAAACTCCGCATGCCAAATCTGACGTCCGACCCGAAAATTATTCGCCCCGACAGCAAACAAAAGGGCGGATAAAGCATTAATATAGAGACAGCGTCCGCGCGCGCATCGTGCGCGGACGCCACGTCTTACCACCGTCGCCCGCCGCGACACAGCAACCTCGTCATCCGTAATGCCCAACATCGCACCCCGTATCAACATCATCATCGTGGCCGCAGGCACCGGCTCGCGCTTTGGCGGCAAGGTGCCCAAACAGTTTTGTCTCATGGCGGGGCGTCCGCTGCTGATGCACACCATCGACGCCATGCGCCGTGCCCTCCCGGGGGCAAAAATAACCGTTGTACTGGCCTCGTCGATGATGGTGTACTGGAAGGAGCTGTGTCGCCGTTACAGCTTCCAGAGCCCCGACGTCACCCCCGGAGGCGCCTCGCGCTGGGAGAGCGTGCGCAACGCCGTGATGCTGGACAGCCCGTACGGCGAAAACGAGATTATCCTCGTCCACGACGGCGCACGTCCATTGGTAGACAAGCGCATGGTGGAGATGCTGGTCGACTCGGCCCGCCTTGTGGGCGCCGTCATCCCCGTCGTCGCCGTCACCAACTCGCTGCGCCACCTCGACGGCAAGGGCCTGTCGCACGCCATCGACCGCTCCGAGTATGTGGCCGTGCAGACGCCCCAGGCCTTCGACGCCGGCCTGCTCTGCCAGGCATACGGCCAGCCCTTCAGCCCATCCTTCACCGACGACGCCTCGGTGGTGGAGGCTCTCGGCCACAACATCACCTTGGTCGAAGGCAGCACCGACAATATCAAGATAACCAATCCCGGCGACATCGAGACAGCCGAGCTGCTGATGCGCCGTCAGTTTAACCCGTAACACCGGTTACAGACCACCCGGAAGTAAACCACCCGGACGTTACCACCCGGAAACAAGCAAACGCAATTGAACTCGCTCCGCGACTACGACATACAATACATAAAGGGTGTCGGGCCGACACGCGCCAAGCTGCTCAAGAAGGAGCTGGGCATAGCGTCGGCCTACGACCTTCTGCGCCATTTCCCCGGCCACTATGTCGACCGCAGCAACATCTACCGCATCGCCGACCTGCAGGGCGACATGCCGGCGGTGCAGCTGCGCGGGCGCTTTGTGTCGCTCACCGTTGCCGGCGAAGGCGCCAAAAGGCGCCTCGTGGGCCTGTTCAGCGACGGCACGGGCACGATAGAGGTGCTGTGGTTCCGCTCGATCAGCGCCATCCAGAAAGCCTACCACGTCGGCGCCGAGTACATCCTCTTCGGCAAGCCGGCCTTCTTCGAGCCCACACGGCGGTGGTCGCTGTCGCACCCCGAGGTCGACATCCCCGGCACCGTGGGCGCCATGCAGGGCCTGCGCGGCGTCTACCCCCTCACCGAAAAGCTGCGCAACGCCGGCATCACCTCGCGCACCCTGCACGGATGGATACAGAAGGCCCTGGCGCTGCGCCCCAACCTGGCCGAGACGCTGCCGCCGTCGACGGTGGCCGACTACCGGCTGATGCCCCTGCGCGAGGCCCTGGTGACGGTGCACAACCCCACCGACAACGCCCGCCTGCAGAGCGCTCGCCTGCGCCTCAAGTTCGAGGAGCTGTTCTTTATCCAGACCGACATACAGCGCATGGCGCGACGCCGCAAGCAGCAGAGCCGCGGATATGTGATGAAGCGCGTGGGCACATTCTTCAACCGCTTCTACCGCGAGGTGCTGCCCTTCGACCTCACCGGAGCCCAGAAGCGCGTGATGCACGAGATACACGCCGACGTCGGCTCGGGGCGCCAGATGAACCGCCTCGTCCAGGGCGACGTCGGCTCGGGCAAGACGATAGTGGCGCTGATGGCGATGCTCCTCGCCATCGACAACGGTGCCCAGGCCTGCCTGATGGCCCCCACCGAAATACTTGCCACGCAACACTACACCAGCCTGCGCGGCATGGTGGCACCACTGGGCGTAAACGTGCGACTGCTCACCGGCTCCACCAAAAAGAAGGAGCGCGACGAGATACACGCCGGCCTGCTCGACGGCTCGGTTCAGCTGCTGGTAGGCACCCACGCCCTCATCGAGGACACGGTGCAGTTCCGCAACCTCGGCATGGCCGTCATCGACGAGCAGCACCGCTTCGGCGTGGCACAGCGCGCACGGCTGTGGAAAAAGGCCGAGCTGCCGCCGCACGTGCTGGTGATGACGGCCACGCCCATCCCGCGCACGCTGGCGATGACGGTCTACGGCGACCTCGACGTCAGCGTCATCAACGAGCTCCCGCCGGGACGCAAGCCCGTCGAGACCATCCTGCGTTACGAGGAGAACCGCTACGACATGTACCGCGCCCTCGGCCGCGAGCTGCGCGCGGGGCGGCAGGTATACATCGTGCATCCCCTCATCGACGAGAACGCCAAGCTCGACCTGCGCTCGCTCGAAGAGGGTCACGAGGCCATCCGCGAGGTCTTTGGCCAATATTACAAAATCGCCTTTGTCCACGGCCGCATGAAACCCGACGCCAAGGACCGCCAGATGGACGACTTTGTCAGCGGACGCGCACGCATCCTCGTTGCCACAACGGTGATAGAGGTGGGCGTAAACGTCCCCAACGCCACGGTGATGGTGATAGAGAACGCCGAGCGCTTCGGCCTGTCGCAGCTGCACCAGCTGCGCGGACGCGTGGGCCGCGGCGCCGACAAGAGCTACTGCATCCTGATGACCAAACACCGCATCGGCGCCGACACACGCCGCCGCCTCGAGCTGATGACGCACACCACCGACGGCTTCGTCATCGCCGAGGAGGACATGAAGATGCGCGGCCCCGGCGACATCGAGGGCACCCAGCAGAGCGGCATCGCCTTCGACCTACACATCGCCTCCCTCGCCCGCGACGGCGAGATAATACAGATGGCACGCACCGCCGCCGAGCGCCTCCTCGACGCCGACCCCGACCTATCCCTCCCCGAAAACCGCGTCTTCGCCCACACCCTCCGCCTCAACACCGCCCGCACCGCCGACTGGAGCCGCATCTCCTGATTATTTACCGCCCACCCCGGTTTCCTTTTATCGCGGAAGATAAAGGGAAGGGGCGCAGAGAGTTCGCGGAACCTTTTGTTTTTTAATGACTTGAAACTTAACGGAACTATATTGGGACGCTTCGCGCCAAAAGCCTCCGGGCGGCGCTTGGGTGCTCAATCCCGTGCACACGGAGCCCATGGAGGAACCGCATCTTGCGGTCACGTGGAGCGGCGGCATCTTGCCGCCGGAAGTTTGATGGCCGCTTCCAGCAGGGGCCAAACTCATCTTTTTGGACACGGAACTGTTTCAAATTCGCTGCGCTCTTTGTAGGCGCTGAACGGACGGAAGTTCACGGAACATATTTTTTGCCGGGGCTTTGTTTAGGAATATGGCACCGGCATCCATAGGCGCTACGCGCATGGATGCATCACGGAACCGACGGAACGCGAGTCCTGAAGGCCGGCGCGTTTGCCGCGGAGGGTTTGGGTGGCAGTGCCTGCGCTTTTGTCGCGTATGGTTGGGATGGCGGTATTGACGTCGATGGCGCGGTATGGGCCGGCAGTATGTATTTGACCTGCTATGTGCAGTAAACATCACTGCGAGCCATAAGGCTTGCCAATACTGCAGGGCAAAGACCTGCCAATACCGCAAACCCATGGTTTGCCAATACTGTGCCGGAGGCACCAATACTTGCGGCTGCGACATCAGCCGCACTGTGCCTATGGTGGGACCGCATCTTGCGGTCGTCAATCTTCCGGCGGCAGGATGCCGCCGCATTGGGGCCGCGTTCCGCCGGTTCCGTGGCGCATCCATGCGCGCAGCGCCTATGGATGCCCGTCCTTGTGCAGCACCCATCACTGATTTGCGTTGACCCGGCAAAAAAAATTGTTCCGTGAATTTCCGTCCGTTCAGCGCCGACAAAGAGCGCAGCGAATTTGGCATCAAGTTCCGTGTCGATTAAATTTTTTCAATTCTAATCCTGACCTTTCAATTTAAATCCTGCCCTTCCAACTCTAACCCAGATCTTTCAATTCTGACCTTCCAGCTCTAATCCTGGCCTTTCGTGAGGTGGGGTCGTTGGCGGGGATGGCAATTATTTTTTTGCGGTTGCGGGAAAAGTTGTTACCTTTGTGGGCTAAGCGCTTCCAATAAATAGAATGGGCGTTTCAATTAATTATAATGGATCGTCTTACCTAATATGTTAAGCGCTTCTAATATTTTTTACGCTGCAAGTAGTTTTTACGCTACAAGTAATTATAAGTATATACGAGTTTAAACTGAAATTGATCGCGGGCGGCGAATGGCGCGCGCGGTATAAAACCTGAAGGCTTTACCATGGCTTTGAAGAAAATCCTTCTTTCGGTGATGGTGGTGGCGGCTGTGCAGACGGCTCGCGCCGACATCCCTATGGGCTACTACCAGACCCTTGACGGCAAGTGCGGCGCCGAGCTGAAGACCGCTATCCACAACCTTGTGTCGAACAACGTCAGCATGCTCTCGTACGGCTCGGGCAGCAACCACACGTGGTGGGGCTTCTATGTCACCGACTACGTGATGAACAACAACCGCCGTCAGGTTGTCGACCGCTACAGCAACGACGTCCGCTACTTCGTCAACCGCGGGTCGAGCGTAAGCGGCATGAACATCGAGCACTCCTTCCCCAAATCGTGGTGGGGCGGCACGTCGAACAACGCCTACAATGACCTGTATAACCTGATGCCCTGCGAGAAGAACATCAACACGTCAAAGTCGAACTACGGCATGGGCGTCGTCACCAACGTCAAGACCGACAACGGCTGCACCAAGGTGGGCACGGGCCGCTCGGGCATCAGCCTTTGGGAGCCGGCCGACAAATGGAAGGGCGAGTTTGCCCGCGGATATATGTATATGGCCACGGCCTACCAGAACTTCACCTGGGAGAGCCAGGCGCTGAACAGTCTGCAGCAGGGCGCTTACCCCACGCTGCAGAAGTGGGCCTCCGACCTTTATATCGAATGGGCCGAGGGCGACCCCGTCGACCAGATGGAGATTGACCGCAACCAGGCCGTCGCCGGCATCCAGGGCAACCGCAACCCCTTTGTGGACTTCCCCAACCTCATGCACTACGTCTGGGGTGACTCGATAGACAGGCCTCTTAATCTCAAGACCACGGTAAAGGCCGGCGACATCATCCCCGCCGACCCCGACCAGCCCATCAGCGACGTCGTCTACAGCAATTCGTTCACCGACGGTGACCAGGGCGGCTGCACCGCGTCGGGCACAAGCGGAATCTGGAAGCTCGACAGCAAATACGGCTGGGTAGGCACGGGATTTATCAACAACGTGCGCATCCAGGCCGACGCCTCGCTCTCCACCCCCGACATCAGCCTGGACGGCTGCCTGACGGCAACGCTGACGTTTGACCACGCGGCAAACTATGTCAGTGTGCCCAAGGACTGGCTGTCGGTACAAATCAGCGTCGACGGCGGCACGCCCGAGGACATCAGCGACAAGGTGACGTGGCCGTCCGGCTCGAACTGGACTTTCGTCTCGTCGGGTAACGTCGACATCAGCAAATATGTCGGCCATAAGGTCAATGTAATCTTCCGTTACACCTCCGACACCGCCGTCGCCGGCACGTGGGAGATCAAGAACCTGCGCGTTGCCGTCACCCGTCCCGCCGCTGTCGACAGCATCCTTGCCGACCCCGACGACGAGGACGCTCCCGTCGAATACTACTCGATTGACGGCCGCCGTCTCGACCCCGAAACGGCCACCGGCATCGTCATCATCCGCCGCGGCAACAAGGTCACCAAGGCCATTCTGAGATAAGCCACCGCATCCGGCAATGTCGGCAATAGAGATAACCGACCCGAGGGACCCGCGCGTGGCGCCGTTTGTGTCGCTGACCGAGGCGCAGCTGCGCCAGGGCCCCGAGGCCGTCGGCGGCGAGGCGGTGTTCATCGCCGAGAGCCCGAAGGTCATCCACGTGGCCCTCGACGCAGGCCTTGTGCCGCTGGCCCTGCTGGCCGAAGAGCGTCACCTCTGCGGCGACGCTGCGCCGGTGCTCGAGCGCTGTCCGGCCGATATGCCCGTCTACACGGGCAGCCGGCAGGTGCTGGAGGCCATCACGGGCTACCGGCTCACGCGGGGCGTGCTGTGCGCCATGCGCCGCCCCGTGCTGCCGTCGGTGGCCGACATCTGCAACGGTGAGGCCGCCCGTGTCGCCGTCGTCGACGGCGTGTGCGACACCACCAACATCGGCTCGATCTTCCGCGCCGCCGCGGCGATGGGCATCGACGGCGTGCTGCTGACGCCGACATCGTGCGACCCGCTCAACCGACGGTCGGTGCGCGTGTCGATGGGTAACGTCTTCCTTGTGCCCTGGACGTGGCTCGACGCCCCCGTCGAGTCGCTGGGACAGTACGGCTTCCGCACTGTGGCACTGGCCCTTACCGACAAATCCGTCTCGATAGACGACCCGCAGCTCAAGGCCGAGCCGCGCCTGGCCCTGGTGCTCGGAACCGAGGGCGACGGCCTGGCCCCGGAGGTAATCGCCGCCACCGACTACACCGCCCGCATCCCGATGCACAACGGCGTAGACTCGCTCAACGTAGCCTCAGCCGCCGCCGTCGCCTTCTGGGAGCTGCGCCGCCGTCCCGACGGCAAGGGGCAGGCATAAACCCGTAAACAACTGTATACAATGACAATATCCTTCTGGGGCCTCGTCGTGGGCCTGTGCACATTTCTGATAATCGGACTGTTTCACCCGCTGGTGATAAAAGGCTACTACTGGTTCGGCCTCAAGGTGCGCGCCTGGTTCGCCGCCGCCGGAGTAGTGACGGCAGCCGTCAGTCTGCTAATCCCGGCCGAGACGACCGTCGGCCTCGTCCTCAGCATCGTCTGCGGCGTGGTGTCGTTCAGCTGCTTCTGGTCTATTCTCGAAGTCTCCGAGCAGCGCAAGCGCGTAGCACGCGGCTGGTTTCCCGCCGGCCCCGGCCACGTACGGGACGAGGAGGCCGAAAAGGGCTAATATGCCCGAAATCGCGTGTGATGTGCGCATTCGCGGCGCAAAGGGTGGTTTTGTGGCGAAAAATTTGTAATTTTGCAGTTGCAACGCGTCTTTGCGCTTGCCGAAGCCGGCAAAAGCGGGTCTCCGCGGCAGCGGAGAGTACTTTTGTGTCTGATACATAGCGACTTCGACTTTTAACCGAAACAAATCAAACTACAGCAGTTTATGATTGACAAGATAAACGGCCTGCGTGCCGAGATCGACGGCCTGACGGCCAAGGATATGGGCGAGGTAGAAGCCCTGCGCATCAAATATCTCAGCAAGAAAGGCCTGGTATCGGCACTCTTCGCCGACTTCCGCAACGTCCCCGCCGAGGACAAGAAGACGGTCGGTGCGGCCATCAACGAGCTCAAAGAGTTTGCCACCGCCAAAATCAACGGCATGCGCGAGGCTCTCGAAAGCTCGGACGGCGACGACAGCGGCCTCGACCTCACCCGTACCGCTCCCGACGTACGCCTGGGCACACGCCACCCGCTGTCGCTGGTGCGCGAGGAGATTGTCGACATCTTCCGCCGCCTCGGCTTCACCATCGCCGAGGGTCCCGAAATCGAGGACGACTGGCACGTGTTCTCGTCGCTGAACTTTGCCCTCGACCACCCCGCCCGCGACATGCAGGACACTTTCTTTATCCGTCGCCAGCCGGACGTCGTGCTGCGCACGCACACCTCGTCGGTGCAGACGCGCGTGATGGAGAAGCAGCAGCCGCCCATCCGCATCATCTGCCCCGGACGCGTATACCGCAACGAGGCCATCTCGGCCCGCGCACACTGCTTCTTCCATCAGGTTGAGGCACTGTACGTCGACAAGAACGTCTCCTTTGCCGACCTGCGCCAGACGCTGCTGTATTTTGCCCGCGAGATGTTCGGCCCCGACACGCAGATACGCCTGCGTCCCAGCTACTTCCCCTTCACCGAGCCGTCGGCCGAGATGGACATCAGCTGCGACCTCTGCGGCGGCAAGGGCTGCTCGTTCTGCAAAGGCACGGGATGGGTCGAAATCCTTGGCTGCGGCATGGTTGACCCCAACGTGCTCGAGGCCTGCGGCATCGACTCGAAGGAGTACAGCGGCTTTGCCCTCGGCATGGGCATCGAGCGCATCACAAACCTCAAATACCGCGTGAAAGACCTGCGCATGTTCTCGGAGAACGACACCCGTTTCCTCGAGGAATTCAAGCCCGCCCACTGATAAACAGCCGGTTGCACGCGACGCTCCCCATACCTGAAGACAGTCCGAACCAAGAGATAGCAAGAACCGGGACAGCCGGTAGCGCGGACAAGCCGATGCCGCGACCCCGTCCATTCTGATACCATAGCCCAAGAAGCTGTTGTGAAGATAGCCGACCGATATAACAAGGCCCTCGAGCGCTTTGCCGAGGAGATGCCCTGGCCCGAGACCGAGTTGCACTACGACAACCCGTTCCAGTTGCTTGTGGCCGTCATCCTGTCGGCGCAGTGCACCGACAAGCGCATCAATATGGTCACGCCCGAGCTGTTCCGCGCCTTCCCCACGCCACAGAAGCTGGCCGAGGCCGAGCCGCACGAGGTGTACGAGTACATCAAGTCGGTGACCTACCCCAACAACAAGACAAAGGCTATCATCGGCATGGCGAAGGCACTGGTCGGGCGCTTCGGCGGCACGGTCCCCGACAACATCGACGACCTGACCAGCCTGCCCGGCGTAGGCCGCAAGACCGCCAACGTCATCCTCGCCGTCGTCTACGGCAAGGCGGCGATGGCCGTCGACACGCACGTCTTTCGCGTGAGCGAGCGTCTGGGCCTTACCACCAACTCGAAGACGCCGCTGACGACCGAGCGCGCCCTTATGCGCCACATCCCCGCCGACCAGGTGCCCAAGGCCCACCACTGGCTTATCCTGCACGGCCGCTACATCTGCAAGGCGCGCAAACCCGAGTGCAAAGACTGCTACCTGACCGACATCTGCCGCTACTACCAGCGCCAGGCCAAAGCCGCAAAGGCCAAGGACGCAACTTCCACTGCCAAAAAATCCAAATCTGCCGAAAATGTCGATTGACCGCCGCAAAACATTCGTACAGCTGGTAAAGTACCTGCTTGTGGGCGTGATGAATACCCTCATCACGCTGGCGGTGATATTTGTGTGCAAAATCTACCTCGGCATAAACCCGTACGTGTCGAACGCGCTGGGCTACCTGGCCGGACTGATAAACTCGTTTATGTGGAACCGCAAGTGGGTCTTCCGCAGCAACGGCAAGATGAGCCGCGAGGCGCTGCACTTCCTGTGCGGATTTATGGTATGCTACAGCGTACAGTTCGGCGTGGTGTGGTTGCTCAACCAGTCGTGGTTCGGCAGCACCCGGTACATGCTGCCCTTCGGCATCATCATCACCGGTTACGGCGTGGCTACGCTGCTGGGCAACGTCTGCTACACCCTCACCAACTTCATCTACAACCGCGTCATCACCTTCAAGCACAAGGCCTGACGCGCCGACACACAGCCAATTTCTTTTATTTACATAAACACACCCTCTTATCCCTCTAATTATGAACTATTTGCGCAACATCGTTTTCCCGCTGATTCTGGCGGTAGGTATGCTGGTCTTAGGTCTGTGCATACGCAGTGGCTTCAGCTCGCTCTCCACCAAAAACCGCTTTGTCGACGTGCGCGGCCTGGCCGAACGCACCGTCAAGGCCAACCAGGTGACCTGGCCCGTGCAGTACACCATCACCGGCGACGACCTGCCCGCACTTTACCAGCAGTGCACCGACAAGAACAAGATTGTGCTGGACTTCCTGACCTCCAACGGCATACCCGCCAGCGAAATCTCGGTTAACCCGCCCAACGTCGACGACATCTCGGCCAACGCCTGGAACGACAAGGCACGTTTCAAATACTCGCTGACATCGACGATGACGGTGCTCACCACACAGGTCGACAAGGTGCGCGAGCTGCTCAACCGCCAGGGCGAACTGCTCAACCAGGGCATTGCCTTTGCCAACCTCTCAATAAACTACACGTACACCGACCTCAACAAAATCAAGCCCGAGATGATTGTCGAGGCCACCAAGAACGCCCGCGAGGCCGCCGAGCAGTTTGCCAAGGACTCGGAGTCGGTTCTCGGCAAAATCAAGACGGCAACCCAGGGCTACTTCTCAATTGAGGACACCGACCCCTCTACCCCGTACGTCAAGAACATCCGCGTGGTGACCAACGTCACCTACTACCTCGAGGACTGACGCGGCGTGCGCGTTGATTGTCTTCGCCGTCCTGATGGCTGTTCGCGTGGCCGGGATAGTCACACGCACGCAGCTGCACTCCGACGAGACATTCTCGGTGATGCTCGCCCAGCGCAACCCGGCCTACTACACTCCCCTACCCGACAGCACCGTGCTCACCGGCGCCGAGATAAAGGCGATGCTGGTGGAGGACAACACGCTCGCGTCGGACCTTACCGGACTTTACCACGTCAACCACGACGACCCTCACGCCAGTCTCTACTACATGGCGCTGAGGGTCGCGCTGTCGGGGCTCGGCACCTTTGACGCCGGTGAGGTGGCGCTGCGGGGCGGCCTGCTGAACCTGCTCTTCTTTGCCGTCGCCTTCTTCGCCCTGTGGCGCACGGGCCGCATCGTCTTCGGCGACCTGCGCGACGGGTGGCTTGTGACGCTGGCGGTACTTGCGACAGCCTTCGGCACAAAAGCGGCGGTGGAGAACACGCTCTTTGTGCGCGAATACCAGATGGCCGGGATGTTTATATGCCTGACGGTCTGGGCCTCCGCCGCGATTTGCCGCGACGTCAGCCAAAGACGTCCCGTCCCTCCGCTGACATGGACGGCCTACACCCTCGCCATCGCCGGAGCGGCGTCGACGGGCTACCTCAACGCCTTCTTCGTCGGCCTGCTGACCATAGCGATGCTGTGGCTGGCCTTGGCGCGCAAAAACGGCCGTGCCGCCATCGCCGCCGTCCTGGCTCCCCTGGCGGCCGTCGCCGTGGCCTTTGCCGCTTACCGTGGGTATTTCAACTTTCTGCTGCACTCGACGGTGCACACCGACCGTGCCTTCGAGGGCTTTGTCAACGTACCTGCTACGGTCTTTGTCAATGCCTTGTTCTATCATGGCATTATGCTGCCGGGACTGATACTGCTCGGCGGGATGCTGCTCGTCGCCCTGTGTGGCCGCGACAGGCGTCAGATGGTGCGCACGTGCCGCCAGTGGTGGATTCCGCTCTGCGCGATAGCCGCGATGGTGCTGGTGGAGTATGCCTCGCTGTTGAGGCAAGAGCGCTACATCTTCCCCTTCATCGCTTCGGCGGCTCTGCTTGTCGGCATAATTCTCAGCGGCATAGACAACCGGCTGCGCAACGCGGCGGCCGCGGTGTTCGGGCTGTACATGCTGACGATGTGCCCCTTCACAATGCCGCAGATGGACTACAAATGGGATGCCATGCGCGACAGCCTCAAAAGCGGCGCCGTCCTTTATCGATTGAACCCCAACGAGTTGCCCCAGATAGCGCCCGCCCTCAACGACACCGTCCGCTACCGCCTCATCTCCGCCTCCGAAGACCTCGCACCCACCGAGCCGTTGCCCGTGGTGTCGCGCATCAAGCCCCCGCTCGATACCATCGCCACCGAGAAAAACCTCACCGGCCCCCTCAAATTATACCGCCGGTAAAGTTGTCGGCACAATCGGTCTACGGCAAGGATCTCGGCGTGAAATAATTTTACAAATTAAATTAAGGCACGATGTCGAGCTTTATATTTCCGCAAAAATTCATATCTTTGCATTGTATCAAGGTGTTGTACGCCCGAGAGAGGGCGGGACAACGACCGGTTACGCTACAGAATCATTGAAAAAATCAATTATTTACAAACTAAAAAATACACAACAATGAAGAAATTCACCCTTATGCTTGTGGCTCTTGCCGTTTCGGCCATGACTATGGGCGCCACCGCACAGACCCCCACAAAAGTCGGCACCTGCTGCGACAAAGAGGCCAAGGCCTGCACCAAGGACGCCAAAGCCTGCGTGAAAGACGCCAAAGTCTGCGACAAAGAGGCCAAGGCCTGCACCAAGGACGCCAAGGCTTGCACCAAAGCCGTTTGCAAAGACTGCAAGGCCTGCACCGAGGCCTGCGCCAAAGCCAACTGCAAGGACTGCAAAAAGGACTGCAAGAAAGCCTGTGTAAAAGAGGCTTGCAAAGACGGCAAAAAGGCCGACTGCAAAAAGGACTGCAAGAAAGCTTGTGTAAAGGAAGCCTGCAAAGACGGCAAAAAGGCCGACTGCAAAAATGACTGCAAGAAAGCTTGTGTAAAGGAAGCCTGCAAAGACGGCAAAAAGGCCGACTGCAAAAAGGACTGCAAGAAAGCCTGCGTAAAGAAAGCCTGCAAAGACGGCAAAAAAGCCGACTGCAAAAAGGACTGCAAGAAAGCCTGCGTAAAGGAAGCCTGCAAAGACGGCAAAAAGGCTGACTGCAAAAAGGACTGCAAGAAAGCCTGCGTAAAGGAAGCTTGCAAAGACGGCAAAAAGGCTGACTGCAAAAAGGACTGCAAGAAAGCCTGTGTAAAGGAAGCTTGCAAAGACGGCAAAAAGGCCGACTGCAAAAAGGCCCACAACTGCAAAAAATAAAACCCCTTAACCTCTCCTCAAAAACACGGGAGCACCGCAGTGCCCCCGTGTTTTTTTGCGCCCGGCCCGCAAATAGCCGGCCGGCAAGCAGCTATCTTAGCTACTATAGCTAACTTAGCTATTTTAGCTACCCACTACCCCATGCGGCACGGCAGCCACCCCACCCCTGGCAAATACGGCGGTTTGTGGCCAAATCGGCTTCAGCAGCGGGCTTTTAACGTATCAAAACGGCGATATTTAGGAAACTTTAATGTCTTTTAGGCCTTGGAGGGCGGGAATTATGGTTGCCGGGGCGTTTACGTACTGTAGCGTAAAAAGAAAGAGGATGCTATGCCTCAGGGCTTCAAGTAAATAGTTGAAACGTGAGGGGACAATCGGAAGTGATTTTCGATTGTCCCTTTTTTGTCATCTAAATCTTAGATCGTCCCTTTTTGTGTCACCGAAATTTTCGATTGTCCCTTTTTTCCTACTCAAATTTTCGATTAATTTTCCTGCCGGTTACTACCTTACCAGGTGGGCGACGATGGAGTAGATTAGCAGGGCCGTTACCGTCAGCAGGAAGGCGGCGAGGGGTATTTGGGTGGCTGTGTCGCCACGGAACTTGCCGATTTTGAATATCCTGACGGCGAGGAACCAGCACAGCAAAGCACACAGCGAGCCCACGACGGAGCCAAAGAGCAGGTCGCCGGGATAGTGCACGCCCAGGTACATGCGCGTATAGCAGGTGAGCAGACACCACACCAACAGCATCATACTCAGGCGACTGCGAGCTCCGCACAGCAGGAAGAACCACACCGTCAGCGCCACGCTGTTGGCGGCGTGGCACGACGGGAAGCCGTACAGGCCGCCGCGGTAGCCGTTGACAACGTTAACAAGGCCGCCGATTTCGGTGCTGTGGCTGGGGCGCAGACGCTCGAAGATGGGTCGCAGCAGCGTCGCGCACGTCTGGTCGGCAAGCGCTATCGTCGTCACTATCGCCAGCACGATGACGATGGCGTGGGCCCATCCCGCACGTTTCCACACAAACCACGCAAGCGCCAGATACAGCGGCGCCCATATCAGCTTGCCCGTGTATGCCATCATAAAGATGTCGGGCACCGCGGCGTGGTGCGAGTTCACGGCAAGCAGAGCCTGCATGTCGAGGTTATTGAGAAAGTCTATCATCGTGCGTCAAGATCGTCATAAACAGTTTGTACAAAAGCCTTTGCGCGGCGAACAGCGGGATTGCCGTCGTCGGCTTTCCCGGACACGTGCACGACGGCCGGCTCGGCGTCCGGGTCGGTTATCAGGCAATACCAGTCGGGCTCGCTCATCCACGCAAACTGTCCGCCGGGGCGCGCGTCGAGCATATTGCGGCCGTAGACAAAGGCCGAGCTGTCAAGGCCAAGAAGGGCCAGCACCGTCGGCGCGATGCCGCTCTGCGAGCCCACCGTGGCCACGGTGGCCGGTGCGCCCTCCACCGCTCCGCCGGTGATAATCAGCGGCACGTGATGCCGAGCCAGCGGGTCGGTGAGGCCCTGCGGATAGGTACCGTAGTGGTCGCCGGTGATTACCACCAGCGACTTGTCCCAGCGTCCCGATTTGCGCAGGCCGTCCATAAAGACGCCCAGGCACGAGTCTGCGTAGGCTATAGAGTTGGCGCGCTCGTCGGCAAGGCGGTGGAAGGGCACCTCGAACGGCTCGTGCGAGCTGGATGTCTGCACCACGGCGAAGCGGGGCTTGGCGCCGCCCTTGCGCACGTCGTCGAGGGCGCGGGCAAAGACGAACTCGTCGGGGACGCCCCATTCGCCGGTATTGTACGAGGCCGGGAAGTCCGTCTCCGAGATCAGCCTGTCGTACCCGGCGGCGTGGAGGTAGCCGCCCTGGTTGGCGAAATTGATGTCGCCACCATAGTAATATGTCGTGGCATAGCCCGCCTTGGCAAGCTCGCGGCTCAGCGACGGCAGGTTCTCGAACTTGCGGGTAAACTTGAACACCGACGTCGTGGGCAGCGACGGATAGCCGCTCAGGATGGTGGCCAGGGCACGGTCGGTACGGAACGACTCGGCGTAGAAGTTGGTGAAGCTGACGCCGCGGCGCGCTTCGTCATCGATGCACGGTGCGATATTCTCGCCGCCTAACGACGGCATGACATGCGCCGAGAAACTCTCAAGCACAACGAGGTAGATGTCCGGCCGCGGTGTCTTGAGGGCAATGACGCTGCTGTCGGCACCCTCGGGACGGGCGAGCACCGGGCGCATGATTTCCCGTGCCTCGGCGTCGCTGTAGAAGTTGAATTCCTTGCCGAGCCTGTCAGCATGGGCAAGCGAGTACATCAGGGTGAAAAACGGATTTTGCGCAGCCCGGTTGAGGTTCATATCGCTGCAGAAATAGGCCCGGCCGGGGTTCATCGTGCTCTCGCCCACACCGCCGCGGATGGGTATTATCATCACCGCGGCGACAAGGCCGAGGACGACGGCGTTCACAACCTGCATGCGCCGCGTAAAGCCGTCCCTGCCCTCGCGTAACAGTCTGAATGTCAGCCACACAAGCAGAAATATACCTGTGCACAGCGCGGCCGTCATCAGCACGCCGAGCACCACCTGCCACCAGGGCACACTGGCCAGGGCAAGGCGGGGCGAGGAGGTAAAATAGAAGATGGGGGTCGACTCGAGCCTGAAGCCCCAGTACGGGAACAGCATCGCGTCGACGGCAGCGGTGACCGACACCACGACGGCGACAAACCACGTGTAGCCCGTCAGCAGCTTCCGCCAGCCTTTCCAGCGCACCCACTGCGCCGCTATCAGACCCAGCAGCAGCGGCGAGACAAGGTAGGCGCTCACCGAGATGTCCATTGTCAGTCCGGCCGCCACAACCTGCGGCGCCATGGCCATATCGGCAAGGGTGTAGGCCGGTTCGGCCAGCATAAACAGCAGCTTCAAAGCCACGAATACCGCCTGCAGCATAGCCCAATAGGCCGCGAAAAACAGCAACGACTTTTTCATGACTTCAAAGATATAAAAACCAAATTATAAGAGCGCGGCCTGCACCTTACTCGGGCTCGTCCTTTTTTACGACTTTGATTGAGCCGAGGGTACGGTTCTTGATTTTCGGGTCGCCTTTGAGGTAGATTTTGCCCGAGCCAAGGCCTTTGACAGACAGGTCATCGGTCACCCAGCAGTCCACCGAGCCGGTGCCGCCGATGATAATCTGTGCGCTCTGGGTCTTCAGGCCGCCGGCCTGGATAGTGCCCGCGCCGACGTTGCGCAGCTTCTCCACGCTTGCCTCGCCGCCGAGGACGATGCTGCCGTTGCCGGTGTCGATCTTGGCGTTGACCGTGCCGGCGTGCAGACCTTTGGCGACGATGCTGCCGTTGCCGACGACGCGCAGCGAGATTTCGGCACCGGGAGCCGGGCTGTTGATGTAGACCGTTGAGTCGCCCGAGTTCTCGACGCTGCTGAGGAAGCGCGAGTACACGCGGATTGTGGGCAGGCGGAAGCGCAGTGCATCTTCGTCGGCCGTTTCGATTTTAAGAGTCTCTTTGTCAAGGGTAAACAGCATGTCGGAGGCGGCGCGGGGATCGCACTCGAACACGATGTAACCGGCCGAGTCGGCGCTGGCGACATATTCGACGTTGACATTGTCGTTGACGCGGAGTTTGCCGAAGTCGCCCTTGTTGAAGGCAAAACGCTGCGTCTCGACGGTATTTTGTGCTGTGGCGAAACCCATTGCGGCCATTGCCACGGCCATTATCATTAAAATCTTCTTCATTGCTGCTCAGGTTGTTGGGGAATTGGGGATTGAATCAGAGCTATCAGAGTTATCAGAGATATCAGAGGTCTCTGAGGGCAAAGTGCTCTCGGGCTGGTCGGGGGCGGTGAAGGGCTCGCCGGTGTCGAGGTGGTGCTGAATGTCGTCGAGAATGTCCATCAGCTCGGCAAGGTTGTTGGCGCGCAGCATGGCGATGCGGGTGGGCCTGAAGCCAGCGATGCCCTTGAACAGCGGCGATGCGGCCAGGTGGCGGCGTATGTGCAGGATGCCGCGGTACTCGTCGATGCGGTCGACACTCTCGGTAATCTGACGGCGTATCAGTGCAAAGGCCTCGGCAAGGGACAGCGGCTGCCACGAGCCGTCGGCCGAGTCGATGCACTGACGCATGTATCTGAAAATCCATGGCGCGCCAAATGCCGCGCGACCTACCATCACGCCGTCCACGCCATAGCGGTCAAAGGCCTCGCGCGACAGCTCGGGGGTGGTAATGTCACCGTTGCCGATGAGGGGGATGCGCAGACGCGGGTTCTCCTTGACGCGCGCTATCGCCTCCCAGTCGGCCTGACCGGTGTACATCTGCGCGCGCGTGCGCCCGTGCACGGTGAGGGCCGCTATGCCGCAGTCCTGCAGCTGCTCGGCCAGGGTGGTGATGATGCGGCTGTCGTTGTCCCAGCCCAGACGCGTCTTGGCAGTGACGGGGACGCTGACGGCGCCGACGACAGCGCGGGTGATGTCGAGCATACGCGGCACATCGCGCAGCAGACCTGCTCCGGCCCCTTTGCCGGCGACTTTTTTCACCGGACAGCCGAAGTTGATGTCGATGATGTCGGGATGCGCCTGTTCGACAATCCGCGCGGCCTCGGCCATCGTGTCCGGGTCGCGCCCATAAATCTGTATTGCCGTGGGCCGCTCGCCGGGATTGATCTCGAGCTTGCGCGTCGTGGAGGCGATATTACGCACAAGGGCATCGGCGCTGACAAACTCGGAGTAAGTCATGTCAGCGCCCATCTCCTTGCATATCAGGCGGAAGGAGGCGTCCGTGACGTCCTCCATCGGCGCCAGCATCAGCGGGCGCCCGCCCAAGTCTATATCACCGATTTTCATCCTTGGAGAGTGTGGATGTCGCCCCGGTCACTTCACTGCCTTTGCCACGGCAGCGTCCAGGTCGGCGGGTTTCTCGACACGGGCAATCACGTCGCCCTCGCCGTTGAAGACGAACGAGACGGGAGCGCCGTTGACGGGATCGGCCATGTACAGCGACAGCACCTTGTTGTTGTCGGTGAGGGGAGCCCATACCGTAGTCCAGGGCATGTTGACGGCCGAGCGTCGCCAGGCGTGCTCGTCGGGGTCGTAGCCAATCTGGTAGATTTTCAGGCCGTTACCCTTATATTTCTCGTATACCTCGTTGAGGGCCACGGTGTTGGCCTGCGAGCCCTCGCCGTCGTAGCGGGTAAAGTTAAGGATGGTGACGTTGCCCTTACCGACAAACTTGTCGAAATCCTGCTCCTTGCCGTTGGCGTCGTAGTACTTGATCTCGACATTGGGACGGCCAGAGACGGTGGCGTTCATGCTGACGGGGTTGCCGTAGATGCCGAGGGCCTTGCGGGCGTTCTCCCAGCGCGACTTGAGCATACCGAAGCGCGGGTCGTTGGGGCGGATGCGCGAGTAGTTGTTGACGGCATTGCCGAGCACGCGCAGGTCGGCCTTGTCGGTGAGGCTGTACACGGGACGGTCGCCGATGACCTTGCCCACGATGTAGTACGACACCAGGGCCGTGGAGTCGCTGTTAACCAGCATGCTCAGCTGACGCTTCATCGCGCCGAAGGCGGGGTCGTCGAAGTTGCCACCCTTGTCGACAAAGTCGGCCACGAGCGAGTCGGCGCTGACAAATCCCGCCGCGGCCTTGTTACCGGCGAGGGTGTAGCCGCGGTCAAAGCCCGCTTTGTTGGCTGTCACCTCGACCGTCTCTATCGAGTCGACCGGGAAGTAGATGTAGCTTTTGCCCAGGCGCAGACGGTAGATCGAGGGGATGGCTGTGGCCTGCTCGGATGCGTATTCGAACTTGCCGTCTTTCAGCGCTATGGCCTCGACGAGGTGCCAGTTGTCGGCGACCGACTCTTCGAGGTAGAGGGTATCCTTTTCGGTAGCGCCTTTCACCGTTCCCTGCACCTTCCAGCCCTCGTTCTTCGAGCACGAGGCCAGGACCATCACGGCGGCGGCACAAATTATAATTTTGCTATTCATTGCTTTTGTGATTGTTTTTTGATTTTAGTATCGCAAGCCCGGGATAGAGGTTATGGGGTAATGGCTTATACGTCTTACAAACCCATAAGCCTCAAATTTTCAGGTATTTTAAAAATTTGACTTTCTTACTCGAAGTTGGCGGCGATGGCGTCGGCGATGCGGTGCATCTCGTCGTCGGGGAGGGTGAGCTTGGGCTTGCGGAAGTCCATATCGGCCTCGCTGTTGAGGGGAACAAGGTGGATGTGGGCGTGGGGCACCTCAAGGCCTATCACGCACACGCCGATGCGCTTGCACGGCACAGCCTTCTCGAGGGCCTTTGCCACGCGGCGGGCAAACATGGTGAGGCCGGCGTAGGTGTCGGCGTCGAGGTTGAAGATGTAGCTCTCTTCTTTTTTAGGTATCACCAGCACGTGGCCGGGAGCCACGGGGTTGATGTCGAGGAAGGCGAAGTAGTTGTCGTCCTCGGCAACCTTGTACGACGGAATTTCGCCGGCGGCGATACGCGAGAAAATTGTAGGCATAATTGTATCGGTTTATGGTCCGTACGGGCCTCGTTTGTTTATGTTTGCGGTATGGTTTAGCGCCTTACGATTGACACCCTATCTGATATGACTTGACGTCTTGTCTGATATGGCTTGACGCCTCGTCAGATCGAGATTTCGACGATCTCGAACTTCATCAGGCCGGAGGGGACGCGGATTTCCACGATGTCGCCCTTCTTGTGGCCGAGCAGGCCCTGGGCGATGGGGGTCGACGAGGCGATTTTCTTCTCCTTGAGGTTGGCCTCCGAGTCGGCGACGATGGTGTACTCCATAGTCATGCCGTTGGCCACGTTCTTGATTTTTACGCGGTTAAGAATCTGCACCTCGTCTGTGTTGAGGTTCTTTTCGTCGATTATACGGGCGTTGGCCACAAGGTCTTTCAGCTGCGAGATCTTCATCTCGAGCATACCCTGTGCCTCCTTGGCGGCGTCGTATTCCGAGTTCTCGGACAAGTCGCCCTTGTCGCGGGCTTCGGCGATGGCTGCCGAGATTTCGGGGCGTTTTACCGATTCGAGGTAGGCTATTTCCTCCATTTTCTTGTTGTAGCCTTCTTTTGTCATGTATGTTATAGCCATGATATTAAGGATTTATCAGTATGTGTGTTAATTGATAAGTTTGATAAATTGGGTAAAAAGTAAAGCGCCGGCATCAGCTCAGGCTTTGCCGAACACTATAAAATTAAGGGTCCCGGTTTGGGGTAAGCCCATACGAGACTCCGAAAAACAGAGATTTTATTGTTCAGAGGCAAAGGTAGCAACTTTAATTCTGTAACCGCCATCCCGCCCGTTAAAAAACGTTAAGGCCCGGAAAACTCGGGCCCGCCGCCGCGTGGGAGAGAGCCATTGCCAAAACCATATCCCGGTAATTTCCTGATTCTTCTGATTACCTCGATTAATCCCGATTGCCTTGATTAATCCCGATTATCTCGATTAATCCTGATTTAATACCGATTATCCCACAACTTACGCGGCCGACAACTTGTTGTAATATAAAGTGTGGAATGTCTTTCTTTTATAAATGGTTTTTCGACCAAAATTCTTACCTTTGCAGTGATTATGGCACAAAGAAAACAAACAGTTTCGGTTATCATCCCCGTGCGCAACCGCGTGGCCTTAGTGATGGGCACGCTGCGGTCGGTGATGACACAGTCGCGGCAGCCCGATGCCGTCATCGTTGTTGACAATGCCTCGACCGACGAAACGGCCGAGGCCGTAAAGCTTGCCTTCCGCAACTGGTCGATAGCCGAAGGCCACAAAAAGCCGCGCCTTGTGCTGGTGAGCGAGGAAAAGCTCGGGCAGGGCGCCGCCCGCAACCGCGGCCTGCGCGAGGCCGATACCGACTGGGTGATGTTCTTTGACTCGGACGACGAGATGCTGCCCAACCACATCAACCGCGCGATGACGGTGGCCGAGCAGAACAACGACGCCCAGATTGTGGGCTGGAACGTCATGCAGGAGGACCACCTGGGCAAGCGCAATCTGTTAGCCTTCTACAGCGCCGACGCACGATTCCACAACCTCTTCCACGGCTCCATGTCGACGCTGCGCTACATGGCGCGCACCGAGCTGTTCCACAAGGTCGGCGGATGGGACGAGAGCATCCCCATCTGGGAGGATATCGAGCTGGGCTCGCGCCTGCTCAACGAGTCGCCCCTGATTGTCAAGATTGCCGGATGGCCAACAGTGGTGCTGCATAATTTCGACAAAGCCTCGGTAAGCGGAACCACCTTTACCTCGCGCATAGGCTCGTACGACCCCGCTCTCGAAAGCATCTCGCGCCAGCTCCCCAAGCGAAAAAGACACTGGATAGCCCTCAAGGAGGCCATCCTCGCCGCCGACATTTACCGTGAAGGCAGCCACGCCGAGGCCGAAAAGATTTATCGTCAGGCCCTTGCCAAAACGCCTTCGGCCTACCACCGTCTTATCCTTCGTCTGGCCTACACCTACCGGCGCCTCGGCGGCAAAGGCGCGGCGCAGATACTCCGTCCGTTCATCTGACCGGCCGTGCCCTCGTCACAGGCGGTGGGTAAGGGCGTAGAGAGCGCCGCGGAGCATGTGGCCGAAAGCTGGCAATGTGGGCTGCGGCAGACGGCGGGCAAGGCGCAGCATACGCGGCACGGCGGTAAGCGGGTGCATCGTCAGCAGGACGGCACCGCGCGAGCGCAGCACGCCGGGCGGCTGATGACGAAAGCCCGTACTGGGATGCGGATGGTTATAGGTATCTATGGGGAAATATTTGACACACAACCCCTTGCACAAAATCCGATATAAAAACAAATCGTCTTCGCCCGAGTGGAGATAGGGCGCGTTTACACCCATCTGCAACGAGAAACGTACGCCCGTGCGCACCAGAGCCTCGCGGCGCAACACAAGCTCGCACAAAAGAGCATAGTAATAGTGCCGGGCGTGTGCCTTCAGCACAAACGGCTCGGAGGGATAGTCGCGCCACTTGTCGACGGGGCTGAAACAGGCACCGTCAAGGTCGGGGTTTTCGTCCATCGTCTTTATCATCGCCCCCACCCCGTCAGCAGTGAGGACAAGGTCGTCGTCGGCAAACATCACCAACGGCGCCGAGGCCCTGTCCAGCAGCGCATTGCGGTTGGCCGACAGACCCGTGCCGTCGACAAAGCGTATGTCGACGTCGGTCCGTCGCGCCAGTCCGTCCGGCACCGGCATCGGCGCCGCCTGGCAGCTGACGAGATAACGGACGCCCGGCACCTCGGGCAGACGCATCGCCTCGACGCGTCCCGGCCCCTCGGTGCCGTGCGTAGAAATCAGTATCTCAAGACAGACGTTGTTCATAACAATAATGACGGGTTCGTCAAACACGGGAGGAAGGTACACGCCTGTGCGGTACGTTCAATCCCCGTTTTATAACCGGTCAGCTTTGCTGCGAGAGCCGGGCGTGCATCTCTTCGGCGGCACGGCGTCCGTCGCCCATGGCGAGGATAACGGTGGCGCCGCCGCGGACTATATCGCCGCCGGCATATACCGTGGCGATGGAGCTCTGCAGATGCTCATCTACGGCGATGGTGCCGCGACCTGTGATGTCAAGACCGTTGAAGCTGTTGGGGATAAGCGGGTTGGGCGAGACGCCGACGCTGACTATAACCTCGTCGACGGGCACCGTCACCTGCCCCTCCTCGCCGGGCACGGGCACGGGGCTGCGGCGGCCGCTGGCGTCGGGCTCGCCGAGGGTCATGCGACGGAGCACCATCGCCTTCACCTGGCCGTTTTCGTCGCCGATATAAGCCTCGGGATTGTGCAGGGTCATAAACTCGACACCCTCCTGGCGGGCGTGGTGCACCTCTTCGAGGCGCGCGGGCATCTCGGCCTCGCTGCGGCGGTAGACAATCATTGCCTTCTCGGCACCGTTGCGCAGGGCCGTGCGCACCGAGTCCATGGCCGTGTTGCCGCCACCGATGACGGCTACGCGCCGGCCGTGGCGCACCGGGGTGGCGTAGCCGGGACGGCCGGCGCCCATGAGGTTGATGCGCGTGAGATATTCGTTGGACGACATCACGCCGATGAGGTTCTCGCCGGGGATGCCCATAAAGCGGGGCAGACCGGCGCCGGAGGCCACAAAGATGCCGTCGTAGCCCTCGTTAAGCAGGTCGTCGTAGCCCAGCGTCTTGCCGATGACGACGTCGCTGACAAAGTGCACGCCGTTGCGGCGCATGGCCTCTATCTCGCGGTCGACGACAGAGTTGGGAAGGCGGAATTCGGGAATACCGTACTTGAGCACGCCGCCAATCTGGTGCAGAGCCTCGTAGACGGTGACATCATAGCCCAGGTTGGCCATTGTGCCGGCAAACGACAGTCCGGCGGGACCCGAACCGGCGACGGCGATGCGGCGTCCGTTGGCGACGGGACGCTGCTGCGAGGCCATGGCCTCCTCCGAGCCGTGGTCGGCGGCGAAGCGCTCGAGCCAGCCTATGGCCACGGCGGGCTTCTTCATCTTTACATATATGCACTGGCTCTCGCACTGGCGCTCCTGGGGGCACACACGTCCGCAGACGGCGGGGAGGGTGCTGGTCATGCGCAGAACGCGGGCGGCGTCGCCGTTGTGGCCGCGCTGCACGTTCTTGACAAAGGCAGGGATGTTGATGCTCACGGGGCAGCCCTTCATACAGCCCGGGTCGGGGCAGTCAAGGCAGCGTGTAGCCTCGGTGACAGCCTGTTCGGGGCTGAGGCCCTGCTGAACCTCCTCGTTGCAGGTGATGCGGTAGGCCGGGTCGAGCTCGGGCATCTTGGCACGGGGGATGGCCGTGCGCTCGCGGGCACTCAGGGCCTCGCGCAGGTCGACGCGCCAGCGGGCGTCGCGGCCTGTAATATCTTTTTCTTCCATTGCGGTTCTTGGTTGGGGGTTATCAGAGGTATCAGAGTTATCAGAGGCATTGGACTAATTAGACTAATTAGACTAATTAGACTAATTTGCCAGTTACAAACCCATTAGCCTCAAATTAGTTATATGAGCGCAGGCGCATCATCATCTCGTCGAAGTCGACCTGGTGGGCGTCAAACTCGGGGCCGTCCACGCATACAAAGCGGGTCTTGCCGGCTACGGTGACGCGGCAGGCGCCACACATGCCGGTGCCGTCGACCATGATGGTGTTGAGCGAGCACATTGTGGGCACATTGTACTTCTTGGTGAGCAGCGACACGAATTTCATCATCACGGCCGGACCGATGGTGACAACCATATCGACGTGCTCGCGCCGGATAACCTGCTCGACGCCCTGGGTCACCAGACCCTTCTGGCCGTACGAGCCGTCGTCGGTCATAATAATCAGCTCGTCCGAGTAGCGGCGCACCTGCTCCTCGAGGATGATGAGGTCTTTTGTACGTGCCGCCAGCACACTTATCACGCGGTTGCCGGCCTCTTTCATGGCCTTGATGATGGGCAGCAGCGGAGCCACGCCCACGCCGCCACCGCAGCATACCACGGTGCCGAAATTGGCGATGTGCGTCGCCTGCCCGAGGGGGCCGACGACGTCGGTGAGGCAGTCGCCGGGCTCGAGGGCGCAGATGGCGGTGGTGCTCTCGCCAACGGCTTGCACGACAAGGGTTATGGTGCCGCGCTCGGTGTCCGAGTCGGCGATGGTGAGGGGGATGCGCTCGCCCTTGTCGCCGCAGCGCACTATCACAAAGTGACCCGCGCGCCGCGAGCGGGCGATGAGGGGAGCCTCAACCTCGAGGCGCACGACCTTGGGGCTGAAATATTCTTTTTCGACTATCTTGAACATTGCTGTATGATTGGTTCGGTTTTCGTTGGTTGGCGTGTCCGTCACATCAGTTGACGGTGAGGTGCATGGGCACAAGGTTCATCAGGTGGTTGCGCGCCTCGGCCCAGGGGATGTAGAGGCGTTTGTCGCCGGCGATGAGGGGGACGGGGCGCTCGTTGAGGTCGGCGCGGCAGTAGATACGGCCCGACTTCTTCTCCTTGAACAGGATGAGCTGCAGGTTGGCGGCCATGGGCACCACCTGCCAGTCGCGCCAGTTGGCGCCGACGGTGTCAAAGTAGTTGGTGAGGTATCGGCATCCCGGCAGGCGCATCAGCGACAACAGCGGCATCAGCGTCTCGGCGTGTCCGAAGCGCAGGTCCACCACGGCGGGGTTCTGGCCCGCCAGAGCCTGTTCGGCCTTGGTGATAATGTCGAGCAGCAGCTGGCCGGCGATGTCGGCGGGGACGCTGCCGTCCTGCACTGTCGAGGCCGTGCGCTGCAGGTACTGGCGCAGGTTGAAGCAGCTCCACAGAGCGTTGGCCTCGGCCTCGTTGAAGTACTTGCTCATCTGCGAGGGCATCTCCATCGCCCGCAGACCGGCCACGACGTAGTACTCAGTGATGGCAAGTTCGCGGGCGGCGTCGGTGTCGCCGAAGGGGAAGTCGCGTCCCAGCACGCGCGTGATGGCGGTGATGGGGCAGTGCCGGGTGAAGTATTCGTTGTACGGATCTTTCCAATAGTCGGCGGCGCGCCACTGCTTGTACTCGTCAAAGTCGAAGGGGCGCATCAGCGTCGAGTTCATACGACCCGTCGAGGTGATGAACTCCAGCTTGTTGTTCATACGGTCGAGCTGGTGCACAAAGCTGAACATCGACATCATCGCGCGGGGCGAATACGACGAGATGGCGTTGACGGTGCCGTTGGTGAACAGCTCGGGGTAACATCCCAGCATACGCGAGGCAATGGCACGCTGCTCGCTCATTCCCAGCGAGTCGAGTGCGCCCCAGCGGTTGGTGCCGGCGCTTATCACTTGTCCGCACAGCTCCAGCAGGTCGCGGCCCAGAGGGGTGATGGTGCCCACACTGTCGGCGCGCAGCAGGGCGTCGCGCATCTTCAGGGTGTTGGCGGCCGAGGCCGGATAGCGCGCGCCGTGGCGGCCGACATGGCTCAGGTACACGGGCGCGAGGCTGTCGGGGGTCTGCACGTTCCTTATGTCGGACGGATAAGGGGTGAGCGACCCCTCGCACTGCTCCATGCTGTACTCGGTGGCCATAGGGTCGGCAGCAAAAGCGGTAGCAAGGCTTACAGCGCCCATCAGCAGGGCCGCTGTGATGACACGGATATTCATATTATCTCCTTTTTGCAGGTTGAAGTTTTGTTGCTAACTTTGTAAATACAACAATTGTAACACACCTTTTGCATATACAACTGCCAAAATTACAAAAATATGAGCAAAGAACAAAAGCCAACCCCGTCAGCCGACAAAATCACCACCGAACAAAAGGCCGAGGCGCTCAGGCACTACCGGCTGGGGCGCACCCTGTGGCAGCAGGGCCGGCGCGGCGAGGCCATGACCGAGTACAACATCTCCCTCTCGATGGACCCCGCCTCCCCCGCCGCCGCAGCCCTCGACATGGCCAACGACATCATGGACTTTTTCAACCACGACCTCTACAACCCGTAAAAGCACAAGGTGCTTAACACCCAGAACCGAGGGCTCCGCACGTCGGAGGCAGTTGCATGCCGGCCGGTTGGGCCGGGCCGGCATAGAGGGACCGCTTCCAGCGGTCACATAGAGCGGCGGCATCCTGAAGCCGGGAGTTTGACGACCGCAAGATGCGGCACCTCCATGGGCCATATTTACGGATTGTTCCGGAAGATGCCCGTTGGGGTAGGTACAAAAAAAAATTACCCGTCGTCACGACGAATAATCTTCTTACCTTAAATCTAATACCATGAAAAACTGGTGCAAAGATATACGTTTTATGTTTTAAAACATAATTTTGGACCTTAACGTTTGAGCGCGATTTTGACCCCAAAAATCGCGTTTTTGCGCGATAGCGACGGACCAAACGACCCATCAAATATAAGTCGTATATGACGTATATGACGTATATGACGTATATGACGTATAAGGCCAATCAGGTAATGGCCGGCGCGCGGGCATGGGTGCCATCAAGCACGACGGGCATAGGTGCCATCAGGCGCGACGGGCGCCCCGGAGGTCCGGGGCGCCCGTCGTGGGTGGCCCCGCCGACGTGCGGCGGGGCGGAGGGTCAGGGTTGGGTTGGGGGCCGGTCAGCGCAGCATGACCTTGGTGGACTTGCCGGCGCGGACGCGGATGTAGAGGCCGGGGGTGAGGTTCTCCGTATCGATGCGCACACCCTGGAGGTTGTACCAGATATCGTCGGCGGCAACGTCAGCCTCGATGCTGTCTACGCCGGTGGTGGACTGGGTGCCGTCCCAGATGAGGAAGAAGGTTGCCGGGTCTGATTTGGCGTTGGAGGCCGTGAGCGTCAGGGTAGGCTTGAGATAAGCGCTGCGTATGATGGTGGGAGTGTAGCGGACGGTGAATGTGCCGCCCTCCGAGCCCAGCTTGGCGAATTGCAGGTCAGGTAAGCGGGAGCGACTGTAGCCTTGATTGTGCCGTTGCCGACAGGGGTGTTGCCGCCGGTGTTGGCCTTTGTGCCGTCCCACTTGCAGAAGAGGGTGATGCTGACGGGGTCGGCGTTGGCGGCCGAAATTGTCAGGACGGGCTTGAAGTAGCTATCACGTTTAACAGTGGGCGTGTAGCGGACGGTGAATGTGCCGCCTTCCGAGCCAAGCTTGGCGGGAGTGATGGTCAGCTCTTTGTCGTTGTCGCCGCTGATGGAGGCGGAGATGTCGCCGCTGATGCCGTTGGCGGTGACGGTGACGGTAGACTCACGATAGCCCTTGTCCATAAACTCGGTTTTTCCATCCGGGTTGGGGCAGGTCAGGTAAGCGGGAGAGGCTTCAGCCTTGATTGTACCCTTGGTGACGACGGGGGGTTCGGTGCCGCCGTTGCCGGCGAGGGTGCCGGTGTAGTTGCCCGACAGAGGAATCATGATGTCAGTGGTGTTGGGCGACGATACGCGCAGGAAGGCGCTGTAGTTGCGCTTGTAGCGGTCGGGGGTGAAGGTGACGTTGAACACGTGCTGGCTGGTGGAGGCGCCGCCCGAAGTCTTGCTGACGCTGAAGCTCTCGCCGTCGGCACCGACGATGACAGCGGTTATGCCGCGCACGTGCAGGTTGTTGCTGACGGTTGGTGAGCGACACGCTCGACTTGTCAGCCGAGGTAGTGTGGCCGGCAATAGTGTATGCAAAGCCCTGACCGTCGCCGGCAGTAGTGCCGTAGGTCTTCTGTCTGAACGAGTGCAGATTGTACTTACGTGCGCCCGAGCCACCGGTGACAATGCCGATCAGCGCCGAAGGACGGCCGTCTTTGTCGCGGTGTACCTTGAAACTCTCGGGTTCGCCGGACGTTGTAGAGGGCGAACAAATCGGGTCTGCCAGTACGGCGGTACGATAAAGCTGTTTCTCGGTGCGCCAGTTGAAGTAGTTGACCACTACCACGCCTTGGCCGTCGGTAACCTTAACGCCGGCGTCGCTCGAGCCGGTGTTGCCGCAACCCTCGTAGTGGTAGATATAGTCGCCACTGATGGTGAAGCCCTGGTCGTCCCAGGTACGGAAGCCCAGGTCGTTCTTGGCAAGATAGGCGCGTGACGAGCCCGACATCTTATTGATGCCGTCGCGCACGGTGATTTTCCATATCTTGATGGGCTTGGCAGTCGACGGGTTGTTGAAGGCATCGTCGAGGTCGAAGATGGCGTAGTAGTAGTTCGAGCCCTTGCGGGAGGCCACACAGAGCAGGCGGTTGTCGTTGTCGATGGCGGGGTATTTGTAGCCGGCGCCGGCGCTGTTCCAGCTGTTGTTGAGGTACTTGATTACCGAGTTGTAGCCCTCGCGTGTGTCGATGGCCTTTCCGGGGCTCCAGGGTATGAAGCCGATTTTGCGTGCTGCCGTGCCGCCGTCGGTACCCTCGACGCCGGTGACGACGTAGAGCTTGCCGTTGAAGTTGGTGACAGCCAGGTTCGAGCCGTGTCCGTTGTGCGACAGGTACATCTGCGTCTCGGCGCCGCCCATTGCCACGCGGGTCACGATGTGTGCGGCGGTGGTCCAGTCCACGCTCGGGAATTTCGTCTTGAGCGAAGTTGCCGAGGTGGTCTTCTCCTGGATGAAGTAGCAGTCGCCCGTAGCGTCGTCAACGTCCATACTCTGCACGACAGTACCGATTGAGCCGCCGCCCGTAACAGTGCTGTTGAAGTACCAGCCCTTCAGACCGCCGGCGCCACCGGTGGGAGTTTCGCGGCCGAAGAGCACTTTGCCGTTGGAGTCCTTCTGGCCGTAGTAGCCGAAGGTCGAGCCGGCGCTCGAGGGCAGGCGGAAAAGCTCCTGGCTGCCGGCGAAGTAGCGCGAGCCCTTGGTGGTGTAGGTCACCCACGAGGGACGGATGAAGCCCATGCACATCTCCGAGTTGTCGTACTTGTTCCAGCGCCAGTCGATGGTCATAGTGGTGGTATGGTCCTGATTGGCATAGACCAGGTAGTTGTACGTGCCTTCGGTCTGTGTCTTGTTCTTGAAGGTATTGTACATTATCGCCAGCTTGGCGTTCTGCGGCTGGTAGACAGTCTCGTTGGTGTCGCCCGAGAAGATGCGGATGAGGGCGTACTTCGAGCTCTGGCCCTTGCAGCCGTCAAAGACGTTGTTGTGGATGCGTCCATTGGCGCCCTGTCCCGAGCTTTTCGAGGCGGCCACGTAGAAGAGGCGTATGCAGAATTCGCCGGTGGCGCTGCCGCTCTTGCGCAGGCCTGCGCCGACTTTGAGGAAGGTGTTCTGCGAGATGTCGTAACTGCCCTGGGTGTTGTAGAGGTTTATCGACGAGCCGCCCGAGACAAACCGGTTATCCTGGATGCGCGTGCCGGCGGCGGCGCCGAGGTTGGTGCCCGAGCCGCAGACGGTGACGCAGGCCGGCTGGTTGTCGGCGTCGGCGCCGTTGAAGAAGTTATGCGAAATTTCGACGTTGCTGTAACGCTCGATGGCGGCCCACACCGTGGGATCCTGCTGGGCGGCTATCGACGACGAGGGGCGGAAGGGGGTACCCAGGCGCACAATCGACGTGGTGTTGTTGAGGGATGTGCCCTCGGCCTTGTTATATATAAAGGTGAAGCCGTCGATACGGCTTGCCTCGCCGCGCTGGGCGTCGCTGACCACCTGTCCGGCGCCGGTGAAGCGGAAACCGTTGATGACGCAGCCCGAGCCGGTGACGGTGATGGCACCGGTGACGTTGGTCTCGGCCGAGGTGTTGCGCTTGCCCGACCAGCCGTCGCACCATGCGTTGGCACCCACAAGGGTGATGTTGTCCTTGCTGACGGTGAAGGCGCCCACGTTGCCGGCGCTGAAGTAGATGATGTCGCCGGCCGAAGCGGCGGCGAGGGCCGAAGCGGCGTCGGTGAAGGCCGTCGAGCCCTTGGTGAAGGTGATACTGCGGTAAGTGACATTGCCCGAGGCAGCCTCCGGGCCCACAAACAGCCGCGCGCCCTGCGCCTGCTGGCCGCCGGTGATGAGGGCAGACAGCGCCAACAAGGTGCCGCCGATAAGTTTTTTCGTCATAGGAGTATATTGATTTTTAAGGTTATATGCTGTTAAGGATTGATGATTGCAGGATATGTAATTTAAGG